>NZ_JAEKDC010000019.1:0-96481 GCF_016405645.1 Pseudomonas sp. MF5691 | reverse complement strand
GCTCTTTGACGTCTACTTCTGCCACCATTTCCTACGAACGATCGACGTGAGCAAACCGGACTATGGTTCATAATGTGTCAACTATGTCCCCGCACATGTGTCCACTATGTGTCCGGTCCGTACAGGGCTCTTTTCCAAAAGTGACCCGCTGTAAAAGCGGAACCCTAAGTGGCCGTGACCGCAGCAACGGATATGTACCCAACCCCACCCCTGAAGAACCCCACATTACTGATAGCGAACGTTGCACACACTGGCCTTTGCCTGGATCACAACTCCCGTCTTCCAGAGCAGACGCAGGCAGTCTTGCAGGACCAGCAAGAAGCAACTGGTAGAGCACCGAACTACAAAGCCCGCTCCATCTTGATGATCTCAATGGACACCGGGCTATTGCCCCGGCTGAATGTTCCCTCGCCAATCTTGCGGAAGCCATGCGAGGCATAGAATTTTTCGGCGGTCAGGGTCGCCTCCAGATAGGCCCTGTCATGCCCAGCTGCGGCGATCCGCTGCAAAGCCTCGGCCAGCAGACGCGCACCAAGCCCCTGCCCGGCTGCCTCTCCACGAATAAACAACTTGCTGACTTCATGGCCGTCGATCTCCACGAAGCCCTGGAGCCTGTCGTTGCAAGCCAACCACAGGTTGCCCGCGTCGATGGCCGAGCGGTAGGTCTCAGGTGAGCGACCGTCGAGCCACATGGCGATCTGCTCGGGACCGTAGTCGGCATTGCACAGGTTTTCGACGGAGTTTTTATGCACCAGGAAGATGCTCTCGGCGTCTTCTGGGGTCGCTGGGCGGATCAGTAGATTTTTCATTCCCTTGAGATTCCGAGTGTGGCCAGTAAACCCAGGCGTTATAGCCGATCTTGCGCCGGGCAGCGACCGAAGACCGCACATGTTGTGCGTTGACCAACTTTCCGACACACCATATAGTGTGCCCACCCAGGCAGCCGACCACTACATAGTGTGCGAAGCCGGTAATCATCGAGTTTTCTGGACGGTTTCATACGCCGCCAGAACAGACCAGGAAGGAGTATTTCATGCTGAGTTGGGACGAAGTCGACAACGAAGACACCGGTGCAGCGGTCATCCGTGGCACCAACGCCGGCCACGCCACCGAAGCCAACATGGACCGCCTCGACGGTGCCGGCGCTGCCGCCGCCATCGAAGCCCGCGCCGTCACCGCCAACGACTCCGCCGCCATCGTGCGCGCCAAGGCTGCCCTGGACAAACTCGACGTCGCCGAAGGCCTCGCCGAACTCGAAGGCGCTTCCGCCCGTGTCGCCGTTGACGAAAAGCGCATGATCAACTGCCGCGCCGACCTCAACCAACTCGTACCCTTCAAGTACGACTGGGCCTGGCAGAAATACCTCGACGGCTGCGCCAACCACTGGATGCCGCAAGAGGTCAACATGACCGCCGACATCGCCCTGTGGAAAAACCCCGAAGGCCTGACCGACGACGAACGTCGCATCGTCATGCGCAACCTGGGCTTCTTCTCCACCGCCGATTCCCTGGTCGCGAACAACCTGGTGCTGGCCGTGTACCGCCTGATCACCAACCCGGAGTGCCGCCAGTACATCCTGCGCCAGGCCTTCGAAGAGGCGATCCACACCCACGCCTACCAGTACTGCATCGAATCGCTGGCCATGGATGAAGGCGAGATCTTCAACATGTACCACGAGATCCCATCGGTCGCCAAAAAGGCAGCCTGGGGCCTGAAGTACACCCGTTCGATCTCCGATCCGAAGTTCGAAACCGGCACCGTCGACACCGACAAAGAGCTGCTGCGCAACCTGGTCGCCTACTACTGCGTGCTGGAAGGCATCTTCTTCTACTGCGGTTTCACCCAGATCCTGTCCATGGGCCGCCGCAACAAAATGACCGGCGTGGCCGAGCAGTTCCAGTACATCCTGCGCGATGAGTCGATGCACCTGAACTTCGGCATCGACGTGATCAACCAGATCAAAATCGAAAACCCACACCTGTGGGATGCCGACATGAAGGAAGAAGCGACCCAGATGATCCTGCAAGGGACCCAGCTGGAGATCGAATACGCACGCGACACCATGCCGCGCGGCGTGTTGGGCATGAACGCGGCGATGATGGAGGACTACCTCAAGTTCATCGCCAACCGTCGCCTGTCGCAGATCGGCTTGAAGGAAGAATACCCAGGGACCACTAACCCGTTCCCGTGGATGAGCGAGATCATGGACTTGAAGAAAGAGAAGAACTTCTTTGAGACCCGAGTGATCGAGTATCAGACCGGTGGGGCGTTGAGCTGGGATTGATCCAACGCTATCGCCGGCTTGCCGGCGATAGCGATCTATCAGGCGCCACGCATCAGTTCGAGACTTGCTCAAGAAAGATCAGTTTCAGGGGTTCCTGGAGCAAGTCATCCGCCGTGGCGGCAAAGCGCTGGAAGTACGGCATTGCAAAATGCGCATCGAGGGCCGCCTGGTTTTTGAACGCTTCACGCATATAGAACGTGCCCGGCTCATCACGCAGTTCGAACAACACGTAATCCAGGTTGCCAGGCTCGGTGCGGGTTGGCTCGACCAAGGCCAGCAGGCCTGCCTTGAGTGCTTGTTCCTGGCCTGGCTTGGCCTTGAGTACGGCGATGGATATCAAAGGTTTGGTCATGCTGGCGACTCCGTTGGTAGGTTGGCTGGCACATGCAGCGAGCATCATACACAGCGATAAGCCCATGGCTTTGATCAGGGTGGTCATTGGAAATCCTCAAGCACAATCTTGCCCCGCGCCTTGCCGCTTTCGACCAGGGCATGGGCGCTGCGCATATTGGCCGCGTTGATCGCACCGAAATGTGCGCCCAGGGTGGTGTGCAACACGCCCTGGTCGATCAGTTGTGCAACCCGGTTGAGCAGGTGGTGTTGCTGGATCATATCCACCGTTTCAAACAACGAGCGGGTGAACATCAGTTCCCAGTGCAAGGACAAGGATTTGAGCTTGAGCGGCATCACATCCAGGCTGGCGGGATCGTCGATCAACCCCAGCCGCCCTTGTGGGCGCAGCACTTCGACCAGTTGCGGCAGGTACTCCTCGGTATGCGTGAGGCTGGCGACATGGCTGACCGCGTCAATCCCCAACGCTTGGAGCTGGGCCAGCATCGGCCGGCGATGGTCGATCACATGATGGGCCCCCATGCGCTGGACCCACCCAATGGTTTCCGGGCGCGAAGCCGTGCCGATCACCGTCATGTTGGTGAGTTGACGGGCCAGTTGCACCAGGATCGAACCCACGCCGCCGCCAGCCCCCACCACCAGCAGCACATCGCCCTCGCCGCCGCCTTCGGTCACGCCCAGGCGGTCGAACAGCAGCTCCCAGGCGGTGATCGAGGTCAGCGGCAAGGCGGCGGCGTGCGCCGCATCCAGTGTGCGCGGACGATGGCCGACGATGCGCTCATCAACCACCTGGAACTCGCTGTAGCTGCCGGAGCGGATCAGGGAGCCGGCGTAGTACACCGCGTCGCCCGGTTTGAACAGGGTCACGTCGGCGCCCACCTGGCGCACGATGCCCGCCGCGTCCCAGCCGAGGATTTTCGGCTCCTTGGCAAAGGTGCCGGAACGCACCTTGGTATCGACCGGGTTGACCGCCACGGCCTGCACTTCCACCAGCAGGTCCCGAGGGCCCGGCTGGGGGGCTTCGATATTCACATCAATCAGCGAGCGCGGGTCGTCGATGGGCAGGCCATGCTCGGTAAAGGTAATTGCTTTCATGGGAACTCACGAGTGATGAGGGGCGATGGCCCTCGATGGCTTGCATCTTTACCGTTCCCAGGGAGAAGAAAAATCGACAAAATGCAGCAACACTTTCATTGTTGGAGTGAAAATGATCCGCATCGATGATCTCGGGCTGTTTCTGCGCAGCGCCGCCCTGGGCAGTTTCACCGCCGCAGCCGTGGAGGCCAACCTGTTGCCGGGCCAGGTCGCGGCGGCGATCAAGCGCCTGGAGCGGGAGCTGGAGGTACGCCTGTTTACCCGCACCACCCGCAGCCTGCGCCTGAGCGCCGAGGGCGAACAGTACCTACCCACCGCCCGTGGCGTGCTGGAGCAATTGGAGCTGGGCCGCGAACGCTTGCGCGGCGATGACGCGCCACTGCGTGGCACCTTGCAGATCGCCGCGCCGTCGGACCTGGGGCGCAATATCCTGCTGCCGATGCTCACCGAGTTTCGCCGCCAGCATCCTGAGTTGAGCTTGCGCTTTCTGGTGTCGGACCAGGTCACCAACCTGTTTCGCGACCCGGTGGACGTGGCCCTGCGTTATGGCTGGAACGAGGACGCCAATTACATCGCCCTGCCCCTGGCACCCTGGAACCGCCGGGTGCTGGTGGCATCACCGGACTACGTGACGCGCCACGGCACACCGACATCCGTCGACGACCTGACCCGCCACCCGTGCCTGCTCTATCTGCAAAACGGCCGCCTGCATGACCGCTGGGAGCTAGGCGAAAAGACCGTGCAAGTCACCGGCCCCTTGTTCAGTGACGACGCCGATGTGGTGCGGCGCTGGGCCGTCGCCGGTGAAGGCATCGCCTACAAGACCTGGCTGGATGTGTATGCCGATGTGCAGGCCCAGCGCCTGGTGGTGCTGTTGCCGGAGATTCCCGGGGATGTGTACCCCTTGAGCTTCGCCTGCCCCCATCGCGGGCAGATGTCGCGGGCGGTCACCCAGTTGTATCAGTGGTTGAACCAGCAGTTCAGCGCTCTGCAGCGCCTTTGAACCCTTTTGTAGTGGATTAGGAAAGACACGGTTTTTATGCCCAATCAAACCATCAAGACGCCCTGCGTCGGCCTGTGTTCCACCGTGTATGGCGACCTGGTGTGCCGTGGCTGCAAGCGCTATCACCATGAAGTCATTCAGTGGAATGGCTACAGCGCCGAGGAAAAACAAGCGGTCTGGCTGCGCCTTGAGCAGTTGCTGGTGCAGGTCATGACCAGCAAGCTGGAGGTGTTTGACCCGGCGCGCCTGCGCCAGCAACTGGAAGAGCGCAAGATCCGTTTTATGCCGCACCAGTCGCCTTATTGCTGGGCTTATCAGCTGATTGCCCGGGGCGCGCGGGTGATTTCCAGGCTGGATGCGTATGGTTTGGCGTTGCTGCCGGAGTTTCGCGAGCGGCACCTGGCGGATTTGCGTGATGCGATTGATCGGGAGTTTTTCCTGCTGTCGCAGGCGCATTACCAACGCTACATCGCGCCGGATTTTTTGCGCGAGGCGTTTGGGCCGGCGTTGATTGCTACCCTCTAAAGCACACCCAACCCCCCCTGTGGGAACGGGCTTGTGTGGGAGCGGGCTTGCTCGCGAAGGCGGTGGATCAGTCACCTATGCACCAACCGACACTACGCCTTCGCGAGCAAGCCCGCTCCCACAATTGGTCCTCATTTACCTTAAGGTGTCAGTGAGTCCACGACGCCGCACGCTCGGTGTGCAGGCCGTATCGCTCAATCGCCCGCTGACACACCTGCGCCTCCAGGCTGCCCTGTTCCACCAGGGCGGCCAGCGCGGCGAGCACGATGTGGTGGCGGTCCACCTCGAAGAAATCGCGCAACGCCGCACGGGTGTCGCTGCGCCCGAAGCCATCGGTGCCGAGCACGGTGTAGTGGGCCCCCAGGTAGGAACCGATCATCTGCGGCACCGCCCGCACGTAGTCCGAGACGGCAATCACCGGCGCGCCGTCGGGCAGGCAGGTCGCCAGGTGGCTGCACTGTGGGCTTTGCAGTGGATGCAGGCGGTTCCAGCGCTCCACCTCACGCGCATCGCGGGCCAGTTCGCTGAAGCTGGTCACGCTGAATACCTCGCTGTCGATCTGCCAATCGTCCGCCAGTAACTGCGCGGCGGCCTGGGCCTCGCGCACCAGGGTGCCGGAGCCGAGCAGGCGCACCTTGGCCCCGGCACTGCCCTCAAGGCGGTACATGCCCTTGATAATCGCCGCCTCGACGCCTTCGGGCAGGGTCGGTTGCGGGTAGTTTTCGTTCATCAGGGTCACGTAGTAGAACTCGTCCACATCGTGCTCAAGCATCTGGCGCATGCCGTGGTCGAGAATCACCGCAAATTCGCCGGCAAACGCCGGGTCGTAAGCACGGCAGTTAGGCACGGTCGCGGCCATCAGGTGGCTGCTGCCGTCCTGGTGCTGCAGGCCCTCGCCGCCCAAGGTGGTGCGCCCCGCCGTGGCGCCGAGCAAAAAGCCGCGGGCGCGCTGGTCGGCGGCGGCCCAGATCAGGTCGCCCACGCGCTGGAAACCGAACATCGAGTAGTAGATGTAGAACGGCAGCATGCGCAAGCCATGCACCGAGTAGCTGGTGGCCGCCGCGACCCAGGAACTGATAGCGCTGGCTTCACTGATGCCTTCCTCAAGGATCTGCCCGTCGGTGGCTTCGCGATAGCTGAGGATCGAACCGATATCTTCCGGCTCGTAGCGCTGACCGACGCTGGAATAAATGCCGATCTGCTTGAACAGGTTGGCCATGCCGAAGGTGCGTGCCTCGTCGGCGACAATCGGCACGATGCGCGGGCCCAGGGCCTTGTCTTTGAGCAGGTTGCTGAGCATGCGCACAAAGGCCATGGTGGTGGACATTTCCTTGCCTTCGGCCTGGGTCGCAAAACCGCCGTAGCCACTCACTGGCGGCACAGGCACCGGTTCAGCGCTCTGGCTGCGGCTGGGCACATAACCGCCCAAGGCTGCGCGGCGCTGGTGCAGGTAGCGCATTTCGGCGCTGTCGGCGGCGGGTTTGTAGAAGCTCAGGGATTCGGTCTGCTCGTCGCTCAGGGGCAACTGGAAGCGGTTGCGAAAGCCGATCAGCGCGTCGCGATCGAGTTTTTTCTGCTGGTGGGTGGTCATCTTGCCCTGCCCGGCCTCGCCCATGCCAAAGCCTTTCTTGGTCTGGGCCAGGATTACCGTAGGGCGCCCCTTGACCCGCCGCGCGGCGTGATAGGCAGCATGGATTTTCAGCATGTCGTGGCCGCCGCGCTTGAGACGGTCGATCTGCTCATCGCTCAAGCCGGCCGCCAGCTTGGCCAGGGATTCATTTTGGCCAAAGAAGTGCTCGCGGTTATAGGCACCGTCCTTGGCGGCAAAGGTCTGGAACTGCCCGTCCACGGTCTGGGACAAGGTGCGCACCAACGCGCCGTCCTCATCCTTGGCCAGCAAGGCGTCCCAGTCCGACCCCCACACCAGCTTGATCACGTTCCAACCGGCACCGGCAAACAGTGCCTCCAGCTCGTCGATGATCCGCCCATTACCGCGCACCGGGCCATCGAGGCGTTGCAGGTTGCAGTTGACCACCCAGGTCAGGTTGTCCAGGCCTTCGCGGGCGGCCAGGGTCAGGGCTGACATGCTTTCCGGCTCGTCCATCTCGCCATCGCCGAACACACCCCAGACGTGCCGGTCGGTGGTGTCCTGCAAGCCGCGATGGTGCAGGTAACGCATAAAGCGCGCCTGGAAAATCGAGCTGATCGGGCCTATGCCCATGGAGCCGGTGGGGAACTGCCAGAAGTCCGGCATCAACCACGGGTGCGGATAGCTCGACAGGCCACGGGCGCCGGCCTTGACCGCGCCCAGCTCCTGGCGATAGTGGGCCAGGTCCTGCTCGCTCAGGCGCCCCTCAAGAAAGGCCCGCGCGTAAATACCGGGCGCGGAATGCGGCTGGTAGAACACCAGGTCGCCGCCGACGTTGTCGTGACGGGCACGGAAAAAATGGTTGAAACCCACCTCGAACAGGTCCGCCGCGCTGGCATAGCTGGCGATATGGCCGCCAAGTTCGCCATAGGCCTGGTTGGCACGCACCACCATGGCCAGGGCGTTCCAGCGCACCAGCGAGGCCAGGCGCTCTTCGGTCGCCAGGTCGCCGGGAAAGTGTGGCTGCTGGTCTACGGCGATGCTGTTGATGTAGGGCGTGCCGTGGCGCGGTTTCCAACCGATGGCTGGCGTATTGCCGGCATCGGCCAGCATATCGAGGATCTCCCGCGCGCGCTCCGAGCCGGCATGCCGTACCAGGGAGTCCAGGGCGTCGCGCCACTCGGTGAGCTCCTGCTGGTCAATGGCTGTTTGATTGACTGTCTTTACGAAACCGTTCATGGGCACCTCCGAGCTGTTTTTTCCAGTTTATGTCTGCCCAAAAGGATTTTTTGACTGTTCTGGGTAGGTCAAAGGGCGATTTGCAGCACAAAACGCTTAAACATGGCTGATTAAAAGCACGTTGTGCTTCCTTCACCTGAGTCAACGCAATTGTGTTTAAAATGCCGCCCGTTTAATGATCGACGCTGCCCGATGACCCCAGACGCCCTCGCCCTGCTCCACACTCACTTGCTGACCGCCCTGCGTGACGTGCCCGTGGAAACCCGTCGCCTGTTCCACGGCCGGGGTCGTTGCTGGCCGGGACTGGAGCAGTTGACCGTGGATTGGCTGCAAGGCGTGGTGCTGGTTTCGTTGTTCAAGGAGCCTGAGCCCGCGCAACTGCAAGCCTTGCAACACCAACTGCGCGAGCTCTGCGAAAGCCGCGAATGGCAACAGGCCGGCGCCCACACTCTGGCCCTGCAACATCGCTACTTGCCGCAAAGCACCACCGAATGGCTGTGGGGCGAGAGGGTCGAGGAATTGACCATCACCGAAGGCGGCCTGCGTTATCGCATCGACCTGGGCAAAAAGCAGAACAGTGGGCTGTTTCTGGATATGCGCTACGGCCGCAACTGGGTGCGCGAACACGCCCGTGGCTTGCGAGTGCTGAACCTGTTTGCCTATACCTGCGGGTTTTCCGTGGCCGCCATCGAGGGCGGGGCCGAGCATGTGGTCAACCTGGATATGGCCCGTGGCGCCCTGAGCCGGGGTCGCGACAATCACCGGCTCAATGGCCATGACCTGGGCAAGGTGAGCTTCCTGGGGCATGACTTGTTCAAGTCCTGGGCGAAAGTCACCAGCAGCGGCCCCTATGACCTGGTGATCATCGACCCGCCGTCGTTTCAGAAAGGCAGCTTCCTGCTGACCAAGGACTACCAGCGCGTGCTGCGTCGCCTGCCCGACCTGCTGACACCCCAAGGCACGGTCTTGGCCTGCATGAATGACCCGGCGCTGGGCGAAGACTTCCTGATCGAGGGCGTCACCCGCGAAGCGCCGGGGCTGCGTTTTGAGCAGCGCCTGGCAAACCCGCCGGAATTTCCCGACATTGATCCGCAAAGTGGTCTGAAGGCCCTGGTGTTCCGTCAGGGCTGATGCCGAATCCTTCTGCGCTTGCTACGCTCAACCCAAGGCCTTGGTGGTGAACCTTATCCCCTCCTTCCCGGTCGATACCTGCATCCCTTGGCCAGATTCGACGCTCAACCGCCGTCGGCTGCCCCGTTTCACCTTTTGGAGAACGCCCCTGTGATATCGACCCTGCATGTAGCCAGACTCAAAGCCTGGGGCGCCCATGGCTTTACCGCCACCGGCGTGGTGCTGGCCTTCCTTGCGACGCTGGCGCTGCTGGAGAACCAACCCAAGGCCTGCCTGCTGTGGCTGGGCCTGGCGTTGATTGTGGATGGCGTGGACGGGTCGCTGGCGCGGCGGGTCAATGTGCAGACCGTGCTGCCAAGCTTCGATGGCTCGGTACTGGACCTGGTGATTGACTACCTGACGTATGTGTTTATCCCGGCGCTGTTTATCTACCGCTATATCGACCTGCCGGACTTCACCCACCTGTTCACCGTCTCGGTGATCCTGGTGTCGTCGTTGTTCTGCTTCTGCAACGTCAATATGAAGAGCAAGGACAACTACTTCCAGGGCTTCCCCGCGGCCTGGAATGTGGTGGCGCTGTGTGTCTACATTATCGACCCGGACGCCTGGATAACCTTGGCCACGGTGATCGGCCTGGCGCTGCTGACGGTGACGCCGATGAAGTTCCTGCACCCGTTCCGGGTCAAGCGCTTTATGCCGATCAATATTGCGGTGACCACGGTGTGGCTGCTGTGCAGCCTGTTGCTGGTGATCGACCAGCCGTACACCAACAAGCTGACCATGGGCTTGTGGTTGTTGATGTCGGCGTATTTCCTGGGGATTTGTATCTGGCGTACGGCGATGGAGTGGTTGGATAAATCGCGCAAGGCATAACCCGTGAAGTGTTGTGGCGAGCCGCCCTCGCCACAGCAACCCAGCGCAAGACCGGCAGTCAGAACGCCAGCTTGAAACCAATCAACCCCAGCATCACCGCCAGGCACGGACGCAGCAGCTCATCCGGCACCCGGCCGGACATATGGCTGCCGAAGTAGATACCCGGCAGCGAGCCCATCAGCAAGAACCCCAGCAAATGCCAGTCCATATTACCCATGCTCGCATGCCCAAGGCCCGCGACCAGGGTCAGGGGGACTGCGTGGGCGATTTCGGTGCCCACCAGGCGCTTGGTGGCCAAAAACGGGTACAGGATAAACAGCGCCACGGTGCCCAGGGCGCCGGCACCGATGGAGGTCAGGGCAACCATGGTGCCGAGGATCGCCCCAGTGAATACCGTCAACCCATTCAGGTTGCGCGGGCTCATATGGTAGTTGTCGCCCGCATGGCGCTGGGCAAAAGCCAACAATCGCTTCTTGAACAGAATCGCCAGGGCCGTGAGCAACAGCACCACACCCAGGGCTTGCTTGATCACTTCGTTCATCGCGCTGGGATCGGTATGCAGGCTCTTGAGGAACCACAGCGTCAGCAACACCGCCGGCACACTGCCCAGGGTCAGCCAGCCGGTGATGGTCCAGTCGATGTTCTTGTTCTTGCCATGCACCAGCACCCCACCGGATTTGGTGATGGCGGCATACAGCAGGTCGGTACCCACGGCGGTCGCCGGGTTGATGCCGAACCACAGCAGGATCGGGGTCATCAACGACCCTCCACCGACGCCGGTCATGCCGACGATAAAACCAACAATCAGGCCCGCCACCACAAAACCAAAATTACCCACATCCATTACAGCTACCTGCGGCCTTATAAAATTCTGGCGGCAGCATAGCGATTTTTCTTATAACTACTTATATCAATACGATCTGACTTTATTCCTTTTGTGTTTTGCAGATTTATTTGCCGCACCGTGCATCCAATCGGCCACGCCGTGAGTAGTACAGGAAGCAGCCGCAGCGCTGCTCAGCTGTTCACCCTTACGGAGAGACACCGATGAACGCTAAACCCCTGCTCTGCCTGACCTGCCTGCTGATTGCCGCACCGGCGGCCTTTGCCCAGACCAGCCTGCCCGACAGCATCAAGGTGCCGGACGGGCACAAGCTGATCCTGGAAACCACCGGTGTCGGCGAAATCACCTACGAATGCCGCGACAAGGCCAACGCTGCCGGCCAGACCGAGTGGGTCTTTGTCGGCCCCAAGGCGGTGCTCAACGATCGTAGCGGTAAGCAAGTGGGTACCTACTTCGGCCCGCCTGCCACCTGGCAGGCCAAGGACGGTTCGAAAGTCACCGGCACCCAACTGGCCGTGGCGCCGTCCAGCGCCGGCAACCTGCCCTATCAGTTGGTCAAGGCCAATCCGGCTGAAGGCCAGGGTGCCATGACCGGCGTCAGCTATATCCAGCGCGTGGCGCTCAAGGGTGGCGTGGCGCCGAGTGCCGAATGCAGCACCGCCACCAAGGGCCAGCAGCAAGTGGTGAAGTACCAGGCGGACTACCTCTTCTGGGCGGCCAAATGATCCGCCCGGCCAGAAAACTCGTCTAAGCTGCTGCGATAGCACCCCGGCCACTCTGGGCCGGGGGTTGACCCTGAAATGGCGGCCCCAGTCCTTGCCCGAACTTCTCTTTGACTATGAAGCCTGCCTGTTGGCCTGCGCCCGTGGCGAACAGCAAGCCTTGCGTCAGTTGTATGAACACGATTGCGCCCGTCTGCTCGGCGTGGCCAAGCGCATCGCACGGAACACGGCCCTGGCAGAGGACATCGTGCATGAGGCATTTATCAACATCTGGAACGGCGCCAGCGGGTTCGACCCGCGCCGGGGTTCGGCCCGTGGCTGGGTGTACAGCGTGACCCGGCATATGGCGCTCAACGTTATGCGTAAAAGTCAGCGTGAGGTCGCGCTCAGTGATGAGCACGAACGCACACTGGTGGCTGAGCCCACGGCCGAGCACTTCGAGTACCGCGCCCGCAGCGGCAAGGTTTATCAGTGCCTGGAGCATCTGGAACCGTCGCGCCGCAGTTGCCTGTTGCATGCGTATGTCGATGGCCTGTCCCACAGTGAAATCGCACAGAAACTGGACACCCCGCTGGGGACTGTCAAAGCCTGGATCAAACGCAGCCTCGCGGCCTTGCGTGAGTGCATGGCATGACACCCGACGAATTGGACGAACTGGCCAGCGAATACGTGCTGGGGACCTTGGCCGCAGATCAACGTTTGCAGGTGCAGCAACGCCTGGAACACGACGCGCCCTTGCGCGCGGCGGTGGATGCCTGGGAACAGCGCCTGCTGCCCCTGACCGAACTGGCCGAGCCGCTGGCGCCGTCGCCCTACCTGTGGCGACGCATTGAACGCAGCCTGGGCCATCACACCCTGGGCGATGCGCGGTCAGTGCCGTGGTGGAACCTGCTCGCCCTGTGGCGTGGCCTGGCCGGTGCAGGCTTGTTGGCCAGTCTGGTGCTGGCCACACTGCTGCTGACCCGCCCCGCCGCCGTCAACCCGACCGCCTACGTGGTGGTGCTGATGGCGCCACAGAGCCAGGCGCCGGGCTGGGTGATCCAGGCCAGCAACGATCAGCAAATCCAGCTGATCCCCCTGGGCGTGGTGCAGATACCGGCAGACAAGGCGCTGGAGTTCTGGACCAAGGGTGATGACTGGCAAGGCCCGGTTTCGCTTGGGTTGGTCAAGCCGGGGCAAAGCCTGTCGATCCCCCTGGATAAACTGCCGCCGCTGGCGCCCAACCAACTGTTCGAGCTGACCCTGGAAGGCCCCAATGGCTCGCCGACCGGCAAGCCGACCGGGCCGATCCAGGCGATTGGCCGTGCGGTAAAGGTGATCTAGCACTGGATTAAAACGCTGACTCGCGCCATCCTCCGCGTTTTACGCCGCCTTATCTGCGGCGCTTGACGCTCAAAGGATATGTTCATGCACGACCACGCCCTCGCCCCTGCCGATTTCGAGTTCATCGAAGACATTCTGCTCAAATACGGCGACGACAACTCGGTGTTGAACCTGGCCGAGCTCGACGGCTACTTCACGGCCCTGGTGTCCGGCCCGGCGCCGGTGGACGTTGCCATCTGGTTCCCGGCCATCTGGGGTGGGCAGGTCCCGGCCTGGGAAAGCAAGGAAGAACTCGGGCAGTTTATCGACCTGTGCACGCGCCATCTCAACAGCCTTGCCCTGCAGTTGGCCAGCGATGCCCAGGGTTTTGAGGCACGCTTTGAACAAACCGAACACCAGGACCAGCCGCTGACCCTCGCCGAGGAATGGTGCTTTGGCTATATCCGTGGCGCCGCGATCAGCGAATGGCCGCCCCTGCCGAGCGAACAGGCGGCACAGTTGGAAGCCATCTCCTGGTGCGCCGAGCAGGACAACTTCGAATTGCCGGCCGACCTGGATGTCGCCGCCCATCAGCAGCAGGTGGCGCGCATCGAACCAGCCGCCAGGGCCTTGCATGCCTATTGGCTGAGCCAGCGCGGTTAAACCTGCGCCACGATTTGACCCTGCCGTGCCGGATGGTCGATTATTCGTCTCCGCCAGCCGGCCACTCCCAGCCACCGCGCCTTGAATCAGGAGCCTTGTACCTTGAGTTCGCAGAAAACCGTGACCGTGACACCGCCCAACTTTCCATTGCACGGCAAGGTAGCGCCTCCCGGCTCCAAATCCATTACCAACCGTGCCCTGTTGCTGGCGGCCCTGGCCAAGGGCACCAGCCGCCTGAGCGGCGCGCTGAAAAGCGACGACACCCGACATATGTCCGTGGCCTTGCGCCAGATGGGCGTAACCATTGATGAGCCGGATGACGTGACCTTTGTCGTCACCGGCCACGGCAAGCTGCAACTGCCGGCGCAACCCCTGTTCCTGGGCAACGCCGGCACCGCAATGCGCTTTCTTACGGCCGCCGTGGCGACCGTGGAAGGCAGCGTGGTACTGGATGGCGACGCGTACATGCAAAAGCGCCCGATCGGCCCGCTGCTGGCGACCCTGAACCAGAACGGCATCCAGGTTGAAAGCCCCACCGGCTGCCCGCCCGTGACCGTGCATGGGCGCAGCAAGGTGCAGGCCAAGCGCTTCGAGATCGACGGCGGCCTGTCCAGCCAGTACGTGTCGGCGCTGTTGATGCTCGCGGCGTGCGGCGAGGCCCCTATCGAGGTGGCCCTGACCGGCAAGGACATCGGCGCCCGTGGCTATGTCGACCTGACCCTGGATTGCATGCGCGCGTTCGGCGCCCAGGTGGACGTGGTCAACGACAGCACCTGGCGCGTGGCCCCCACCGGCTACACCGCCAACGATTATCTGATCGAACCCGACGCTTCGGCGGCCACCTACCTGTGGGCGGCTGAAGTACTCACGGGCGGCAGCATCGACCTGGGCGTCGCGGCCCAGGACTTCACCCAGCCCGACGCCAAGGCCCAGGCCGTGATCGCGCAATTCCCGCAGATGCCGGCCACAGTGGTCGGCTCGCAGATGCAGGACGCCATCCCGACCCTCGCAGTGCTGGCGGCGTTCAACAACACCCCGGTGCGTTTCACCGAACTGGCCAACCTGCGGGTCAAGGAATGCGACCGCGTCCAGGCCCTGCATGACGGCCTCAACGAGATCCGCCCGGGGCTGGCGACCATCATCGGTGACGACTTGCTGGTGGCCAGCGATCCGGCGTTGGCGGGCACTGCGTGCACCGCACTGATCGACACCCACGCCGACCACCGCATCGCCATGTGCTTTGCGCTGGCGGGCCTGAAAGTCTCGGGCATCAAGATTCAGGACCCGGACTGCGTGGGCAAGACCTATCCTGAGTACTGGAACGCCCTGGGCAGCCTGGGCGTGCAACTGACCTACTAAGCCGTCAGCACCAGCGTGGGGAGGGAGTGATCATGACAATTCGCCAACCCTGCCCACCGGCTGTGTGTGACTGCGAGCGCGAGCAACTGCTCGAGGCCCCCGGTGCCGACCAGCGCATCCTGCAACTGACCCGCCAGGAAGAAAAAAAGCTGCTCGAACGCCTGGAAAACCTGCAAAGCCTGGCCGACCTGGAACGCATGCAACACCTGATGCACCAGCAACTGGGCATCCGCGTGCATATCGCCCCGGGGCATACCGAAGTCAAAAGCATGCGCGGGATCCAGATCGTCATCGACGACCTGCCGGGGCTGTGTCGCAAGACGCGGCAGTCGATTCCGGCAGCCATTCGCAAAGGGATGGAGAAACGGCCGGAGATTGCTTATCGGTTGCTGGATGCCCATGACCTGTTTCGCGACAGCCCGCCGTTGTTGTGAGCAACGGGCTTGATCAGACCCGTTGCCACAACAGCCGCCGGTCAGGCCAAGCGGTTTTGCACAAACACCTGGGCCTTGCGCGCCATCTGATCGAAATGCCGGTCCCGCTGTTTCTCGGCGTCGATCATCGCGCGCTTGCCGTGTTTGTTTAGCAAATAGGTGTGAATCTGCCGCACTTCCAGGGAGCTGTAGATCGACGCCACATCCAACACGCCCATCAGGCCATCGGTGCTGTAGTCACGGGTATTCATCAATACCTGAGTGCCACGCACGCCGCGCACCTGAAAGCCCATGGCTTCGAACGCCGGGACTTTTTCCACCGCGCAGGTCAGTTCGCCGTGGGGGTAACGGCCGAGCATGTCATCCATCATCGCCCGCGCCACGCCCTGGCGGCGGTGGCTGGCATGCACGGCCATATAGGTCGCGCCACAGGCCTCGGGGTCATCCTTGACCGGCAGGTACAGCAGGAAGCCAATGACCTTGGCCGGATCCTGCTCATCCATCGCGACAATCAGCTCAACCGCAATGCCCTTGCCCCCGCCCAGCGCTTCCAGGTACAGGTGCACTTCGTAGCCGATTGCATATTGGTAGATGTTGTACAGCAGGTTGCTCGGCGGGATGGCGACCATGCTGATATCGGTCAGGTAGTCGACCACCATCTGCAGAATCTGGCTGTTGACCGGCTCGGGGCATGGGCTTGCGTAGTGGGTAAGGGTGAACATCGAATTCCTGTTTCCTGGTATTTCGCATCAAGGCTGGCGGGATTGTACCCGTTCTGCGCCACACACCTCGCGCAAACAGCCACGCAACCAACGATGCGCGAGGTCGGCATCCAGGCGTGGATGCCAGAGCATCGCCACGCTGAACTCCGGGACGTCGACCGGCAGGGCAAAGCTGAACAGACCATCGCGCAGGCCATGGGTATAACGCTCTGGGACGCTGGCGATCAGGTCGGTCCTTTGCGCCAGTGCCACGGCGGTGGAGAACCCGGTGACGATAGTCGCCACGTCACGCGTGAGGTGCAAGGCCTCAAGGGCATCGTCGATCTGCCCGCGCTCGCGCCCGCGCCGGGACACGTAGATATGCCGGCCGGCGGCGTAGCGCGCAGGGGTGATGGGCCCCTGGCTCAGTGGATGGCCGGCGCGGACCACGCCGATAAAACGGTCGCGAAACAGTAACTGGGTCAGCACTTCGGGGTTGGCCGTGCTATCGACCACGCCGGTTTCCAGGTCCACGCCGCTGTCGCGCAGCGGTGTGCCGGGCTTATGCACAAAGTGCAGGCGTACGCCGGGCGCCTGCGCGGCGATATGGGCCAGCAGCGCCGGGCCAAAACTCTCGACAAACCCTTCGCTGGTGCGCAGCACAAAGGTTCGCTGCAGGCTCTTGAGGTCCAGGACCTGCAGCGGACGCAGCAGTGCTTCGGCGTCCTGTACCAGTTGGCTGACCCGTTCGCGCAGTTCCAGGGCGCGTGGCGTCGGCACCAGGCCTCGGCCGGCGCGCACCAGCAACGGGTCACCGGTGGTTTCACGCAGCCGCGCCAACGCCCGGCTCATGGCCGAGGGGCTCAGGCCCAGGCGCTGGGCGGCACGGGCGACGCTGCCTTCGGCGAGCAGCACGTCCAGGGTGACCAGCAGATTGAAATCGGGAAGCGACACGGCAGCAATCCTCATCAGGCGTTTGACGCAGGTATAGAGTGCAACTGCTGCGTCTTCCGCCATGCTAGGCGAGACCATAGAGTGCAGGCAACGACTAGGTGCAGCACAAGGAAAATCCCATGACGTCCCCTACCCCACGCGGCGCGCTCGCCGGTTTATCGTTGTGCATGCTCCTGGCTGCACTGGGCACCAGCATTGCCAATGTCGGCCTGCCGCAGATGGCCGAGGGCTTTACGGCAGCCTTTGCAGCGGTGCAATGGGTGGTGCTGAGTTATCTGCTGGCGATCACGGCCGTGCTGGTGGGTGTGGGCCGCCTGGGGGATCGGTTCGGCCATCGACGCCTGCTGCTGGCGGGTGTGGCGGTCTTCGCCGTGGCATGCGCCCTGTGCAGCGCCGCGCCCTCCCTCGGTGCCTTGGTCGCGGCGCGGGCGCTGCAAGGGCTCGGCGCAGCGACCATGATGGCAATGACCATGGCGCTGGTCACCGCCACCGTGCCCAAGGAGCAGACCGGGCGCGTCATGGGTTTGCTGGGAACGATGTCGGCGGTGGGTACCGGCTTGGGGCCGGCCATCGGTGGCGCACTGATTGCGGCGTCGGGCTGGCGCGCGCTGTTCCTGGTGATGCTGCCGTTGGCCGCCCTGGCGTTCGTGCTGGTGCAGCGCACACAGGCCGACAGAGATCCGCCACCACCCGCTGGCGGCCGCGTCAGTGTCTTCTCGGCACTCCATGACCGAGCCCTGGGCGCCGGGCTTGGCATGAGTACGCTGGTGGCGGCCGTGATGATGACCACCCTGGTCGCCGGGCCGTTTTACCTGAGCCATGGCCTAGGGCTGGATCCCACGCCAATGGGCCTGGCCATGGCTGTCGGCCCTTGCGTCGCGGCGCTCGCGGGCATACCGGCCGGGCGCCTGACCGACCGCTGGGGCAGCTATGCCACGACGCTTGGCGGCCTGTTGTGCATGCTCGCCGGCTGCTTGATGTTGGTGTTGCTGCCCTTGGGCGCTGCAGGTTATATCGGCGCGCTGGTGATCCTCACCCTGGGCTACGCGCACTTTCAGGCGGCCAACAACACAGCGGTGATGAGCAATCTGTCGGCGGACCGACGCGGCGTGATCGCGGGCTGGCTGAACCTGTCGCGCAATCTGGGCCTGATTATCGGCGCCTGGGCCCTGGGCGCGGTGTTTGCCTGGGGCACTGGCGATCTCCAGTCAGCCCTCCCCGCAGCAGTCGGCCAAGGCTTGCGCGTGACCTTTGCGGTGGCCGCAGGGCTGGTTGTGCTGGCGCTGCTGCTGGCCTTGGGGCGCCAGGTAAAAACGCTGCAAGCCACAGCGGCGCCTTGACAAGGGAAAATCGTAACAGCTATTGTCTGACAACCTGATCACCTAGGTTTTGCCATGCTTGAGCTTCAGCGTCCAGATTCCCTCGTTGTGCGTGTTGTCAGCGCCATACGGGCCGAGATTGACTCCGGACAACTGGCGCCCGAGTCGCGCCTGCCCACCGAGCAGCAATTGGCGGAACAGTTGAATGTCAGCCGTTCGGTGGTGCGCGAGGCGATTGCCCAGCTCAAGGCCGATGGCGTGCTGACCGCCCGCCGTGGCCTGGGCTCGTTTATTTCGCAGACCCCGGCCGGTACGGTGTTCCGCTTTCCGGAAAAAAATGGCCGACGCCCTGACCTCGCGCAAATGTTCGAAGTGCGCCTGTGGATCGAAACCCAGGCGGCCTCCATTGCCGCCCAACGCCGCGACGCCGACGACCTGCAACGCATGAAACGTGCCCTGCAGGAAATGCACGACAAGCGCGCCGACTTTGAGGCCGCTGCACTGGCCGACGTGGAGTTTCACCGGGCCATCGCCGACGCCAGCAAAAACGAGTATTTCGTCGCCTTCCACGACTTTCTGCGCAGCCAGTTGGCCAGCGCACGCAAGACCGCCTGGGAAAACTCGGCGTCGCGCTTTGCCAGCGGCTCGGCGGACGCCACCCAGGAACACCAGGCGCTGTACCAGGCCATCGTCGACGCCGACCCCCAGGGTGCCGCCGCCGCCGCCGAGGCGCATTTGCGTGCCGCCGCCAAACGCTTGCAACTGGAGCTGCCGGCCACCCATTGATCCATCGAACACCTATAAAGCGTGCCCGCGGGCACGCTGTTTTTTTAACAAAAACATTAGTCTGACAACCTGATAAGCAGACTGAAATGTACTGATTTAGGTAGCCCACATGATTTATGACTTTTGCATCATCGGTGGCGGCATTGTCGGCCTGGCCACCGCGATGGAGTTGCTCAAGCGCCAGCCCAACGCGTCCCTGGTGATCCTGGAAAAGGAACCAGTGCTGGCCAAGCACCAGACCGGCCATAACAGCGGCGTGATCCATGCCGGCATCTACTACGCACCCGGCAGCCTCAAGGCCGAGTTGTGCAAGCGTGGCGCCGAGGCCACCAAACAGTTCTGCAGCGAGCACGGGATCAAGTTCGAGGTGTGCGGCAAATTGCTGGTGGCCTCCACGGCCCTGGAAGTGCAGCGCATGGAAGCGCTGTATGCGCGCTCGCAGCTCAACGGGATGAAGGTCGAGCGCCTGGACGCCGAGCAACTGCGGGCCCGCGAGCCGAACATTGTCGGCCTGGGCGGGTTGTTCCTCGATGCCACCGGGATAGTCGACTACCGCCAGGTCTGCGAAACCATGGCTACAGTGATTCGCCGCAACGGGGGTGAGATCTGCCTGGAAAAAACCGTCACGGCGATTGCCGAAGACACCGACAAAGTCACCGTCAGCACCCACGACGGCGCCTGGCAAGCGCGGCACCTGGTGGTGTGCGCAGGCCTGCAATCGGACCGCCTGGCGACCCTGGCCGGGATTGATATCGACCACCAGATCATCCCCTTCCGTGGCGAGTATTTCCGCTTGCCCGCGTCGAAGAACAACATCGTCAACCACTTGATCTACCCGATCCCGGATCCGGAGCTGCCGTTTCTGGGGGTGCACCTGACCCGCATGATTGATGGCAGCGTCACCGTCGGCCCCAATGCGGTGCTGGGCCTGGGCCGGGAGAACTACAAGAAGTTTTCCGTCAACTGGAAGGATGTGGCCGAGTACGCGCGCTTCCCCGGCTTCTGGAAAACCATCTGGCAGAACCTCGGCTCCGGCAGCGTGGAAATGAAGAATTCGTTGTTCAAGTCCGGCTACCTGGAGCAATGCCGCAAGTACTGCCCGTCCCTGGAACTCGAAGACCTGCTGCCCTACGAAGCCGGGATCCGCGCCCAGGCGGTGATGCGCGACGGCAGCCTGGTGCACGATTTCCTGTTCGCCCAGACGCCGCGCATGTTGCATGTGTGCAATGCGCCGTCACCGGCGGCCACCTCGGCGATTCCGATTGGCGAAATGATCGCCGACCGCATGTTCACCCCCAACTAAACACCCCCCTGCAGGAGCTGTCTCGCCCCGCGAGGCTGCGATGACGGCGGCGCAGGCAACCAATGTATCGCCTGCCCCAGCGCTATCGCAGCCTCGCCAAGGCTCGACAGCTCCCACATTTGATCGCGTTCGCAACACCCTAATAAATATAATGACTGAGAAGGAAGTACAGCATGACGGCAAAAGCCCACACCCCGGCCACGGTGGAAACCCCGGCACAAACCAAGAAGCGCCTGCGCAAGGTGGCTGCTGCCACCATCTTCGGTTCGATGCTGGAGTGGTATGACTTCTACCTCTACGCAACCATGGCGGCGATTGTCTTTTCGAAGATCTTCTTTGATAACAGTGACCCGAAAACCGCGACCCTGATGGCGTTCTCCACCTTTGCCATCGGCTTTATCGCCCGCCCCTTCGGCGGCATCCTGTTCGGCTACCTGGGCGACAAGTTCGGCCGCAAACATGTGCTGGTGTTGACCTTCTGCATGATGGGCGTGTGCACCACGCTGATCGGCCTGATCCCCAGCTATGCCTCGATTGGCATCTGGGCGCCGATCATTCTGGTGTTTATCCGCATCATCCAGGGCCTGGGCGCCGGTGCCGAGCTGTCGGGCGCAGCGGTCACTTCCTACGAGCATGCTTCAGAAGGCAAGCGCGGCAGCCAGGGGGCCTGGCCGGCGCTGGGCTTGAACCTGGGCCTGCTGCTGTCGTCGCTGACCGTGTACCTGCTGACCATCAATGGCAATGAGTTCCTGTTGGCCGGCGGCTGGCGCATCCCGTTTATCTGCAGTATCGCCCTGGTGGGTGTGGGCCTGTGGGTGCGTAACAGCATCCCGGAAACCCCCGAGTTCAAAGAACTGAGCCAGGAGCCGGCCAAGGCCAAGGTCTCGCCGCTCAAGGCCCTGTTCAAGAATGACCTCAAGGGCCTGGCGGTGGTGTTCTTCGTGGCCATTGGCTACAACGCCCTGAGCTACATCTTCAAGACCTTCTCCCTGGCCTATCTGACGCAGTTCAAGGGCGTTGATGTGCACGTCACTTCGCTGTCGGTGACCATCGCCAGCCTGGTGGCGATTGTCGCCGTGCCATGCTTCGGTTGGCTGTGTGACAAGTGGAGCAGCAAGTCGGTGCTGGTGCTGGGCGGCGTGCTGTCGCTGATGTTCGCCTACCCGTTCCTGGCGCTGTTGAACACCGGCGAAAGCCTGATGATCTACCTGGCCATCGGGATCGGCACCGGGATCCTCGCGCCGATGATGTTCGCGCCACAGGGCTCGTTCCTCAGCCGTCAGTTCCCGACCCAGACCCGTTCTTCGGGTTTCGGTACCGGCCGTGAAATCGGCACGGCCATCGCCGGTGGCCTGGCGCCTTTGGGGGCCTTGTCGATGGTGGCTGCCTCGGCCACTCACTCGACAGACGGCGTGGTGATCATTCTGGCCATCGCGTCAGTGCTGGTGGTGGTGTTTGCCCTGTGTGACCAGGGTCGCAAGCACTCGGCATTCAAGAACTAAGGGCAAAATATTGCCCAAGGGGTGCATCTGCGCCCCTTGATCGCGCATCATGGGCACTTTCATGCTCAAGGGAAACGTCCATGCGCGTTCTGTCATTGATGATGGGTGTTACCACGCTGGCCGCCAGTCTGGTGTTTTGCGCCACCGCGTCGGCGAGCGAAGAGAGTCAATTGATCGACTCGATCAACCAGTACCGCAGCCAGGTGCAGCGCTGTGGCGACCAGGGCTCCCAGGAGTTGCCGCCGCTGGCGGTCGACCCACGCCTGGTGTTGCCGGTCAATAATGTCGGCGATTTGCAGCAGGCCCTGGCCCAGGTGGCCTACCCGATGGTCAACGTGCAGGCGATCAGCCTGTCCGGGCCTCGCGACTCGCAATCGGCGATGAAAGCGGTACGCGAGAGCTTCTGCCGGGTGGTGCTCGACCCGCAATTCGTCGACATCGGCGTCAGCAACAATGGCCAGGACTGGCGCATTGTCCTCGCCCGCCCACTGTTGAGCCGTGGCTTGGCCAGCTCCCAGGACGCCGGCCCGCAGTTGCTGGAGATGGTCAACGCCGCCCGCAAACAACCGCGCCAGTGTGGCGAGCAAGCCTTCGCGGCCACCACGCCGCTGGCCTGGAACGCCCAGTTGGCCAGCGCCGCCGACAGTCATGCACGCAATATGGCCAACCACAACTTCTTCGACCACCTGGACCGCGACGGTCGGACCCCGGGCGACCGCGCGGAACTGGCCGGTTATGTGGCGCAACAGATCGGCGAGAACATCGCGGCCGGCCTGGACACGCCGCGCAAGGTGGTTGACGGCTGGCTCGCCAGCCCCGGGCATTGCGCCAACCTGATGAACCCACAATTTCGCGAATTGGGCGCCGCCTATGGGCTGGATCCGAAAAGCGATGCGGGGATTTACTGGACGGCATTGTTGGGCACGCAATAGCGTCGAAACGAACAAGGTATTGAGTCGATGACAGACTGGCTGCAAGGCGGCGGTGAGATGGCCGAACGGGTTCGCCGCCATGACTGGGCCAACTCCCCCCTGGGGCCAATAGAGCAATGGCCGGACGTGCTCAAGACCACGGTGTCCCTGAGCCTTGCTTCCCGTTTCCCTCAGGCGGTGGTGTGGGGGCCCGAATTGATCACGCTGTATAACGACGCGTTCATTCCGGTGCTGGGCAACAAACCAGAGGCACTGGGCCAACCCTTCAGCACGATCTGGCAGGAAGCCTGGAGCCAGATCCGCCCGATCGCCGATGCTGCATTCGACGGCCAGGCAACGTTTATCGAAGACTTCCCACTGATCGTCGAGCGTGGCGCGGCGCCGGAACAGGCTTATTTCACGTTCTGCTATAGCCCGATCCGCGACTCCACAGGCAAGGTGGTGGGGATGCTCGACACCGTGACCGAGACCACCAATACGGTGTTTATGACGCGCCGCCTGGCCGTGCTGGATGCCATCAGCCTCGGTGTGGCCAACGCCACCGATCCGGCGGCGATCATGGCGGCCACCACGCGGGTGCTGGCGACCCACCTGAACCTGTCCAACTGCGCCTATGCCGACATGGAGGCCGACGAAGACGGTTTTACCATCCGCGGCAACTGGGCCGCAGAAGGCTCGCCCAGCATCGTCGGGCATTATCGCCTGACGGACTTCGGCCAATTGGCGGTCGAGCGCCTGCAGGCCGGCGAGCCGTTGATCATCAATGACAACCTGACGGAGCTGACGCCCGAGGAGGCCGCGACCTTCCAGGCCATTGGCGTGACGGCGACGATTTGCATGCCGCTGATCAAGTCCGGGCGTCTGACCGCGCTGATGGCCATTCACGACCGCGTCCCGCGGCGCTGGTCTTCCTACGACCTGGCGCTGCTGGGTGAGGTCACGGAGCGCTCCTGGGCCCATATCGAACGGGTGCGGGCCGATGCCATTGTGCGTGAGGGCCTGTCGGCGCTGGCCGATTTGAATGCGACCCTGGAGCAACGGGTCATGGAGCGCACCACCCTGCTCAACCAGACTGAAGCGGCGTTGCGCCAGTCGCAGAAGCTCGAAGCCATTGGCCAGTTGACCGGCGGCGTTGCCCACGACTTCAACAACCTGCTGACAATCATCCGCTCGTCGGTGGACTTCCTGCGCATGCCCAACCTGCCCGAAGAGCGCCGCGAGCGATACATGAGTGCGGTGACCGATACCGTAGAACGCGCCAGCAAGCTGACCAGCCAATTGCTCGCCTTCGCCCGGCGCCAGCCGCTCAACCCACAAGTGTTCAATGTGGGCCAGCGCGTGCAAAACATCGGCGACATGCTGGAGACGCTTACCGGTGCGCGGATTCACGTCCGCGTCCAATTGCCGGAACAGGCGTGTTACGTCTGCGCGGATTCCAGCCAGTTTGAAACCGCGCTGATCAACATCGCCCTCAACGCGCGGGATGCAATGAATGGCCAGGGTACGCTGGTGTTACGCCTGGACCGGGACCAGCCGTTGCCATGCATTCGCGGGCATGGCGGCTCCGGCAAACCCTTCGTCGCGATCTCCCTGGCGGACACCGGCAGCGGGATTGCCTCGAGTACCTTTGAACGCATCTTCGAACCGTTCTTCACCACCAAGGAAGTCGGCAAAGGCACCGGGCTTGGGCTGTCGCAGGTATTCGGGTTCGCCAAGCAGTCGGGAGGCAATGTCGATGTCGCCAGTGTGCTCGGCCAGGGCACCGTGTTTACCCTGTACCTGCCGCAAGTGGAGCCGGAGACGATCCTCGACAACGTGGTCGAGACGCCGCTTGAACTGGCCCCGGACGCCGGGCGACGGCGCATCTTGATCGTGGAGGACAACCTCGAAGTGGGCCGCTTCGCCAACCAGATTCTGCAGGACCTGGGCTACCAGACAGTGTGGGCCACCCATGCCGAAGAAGCCCTGGAAATGATCGGCCCGGATGCCCGGGCATTCGATGGGGTGTTCTCCGACGTGGTGATGCCCGGCATCGGTGGCGTGGCGCTGGCCCGGGAGTTGCGCCGGCGCCGGCCCGATCTGCCGGTGATCCTCACCTCCGGCTACAGCGAGGAACTGGCCAAGTCCGGTTATGACGGCTTTGAGTTTCTCGCCAAACCCTACTCCGCCGACCAGGTCTCACGGGTGCTGGCCAAGGCTATGGGCAAGGACTGAAGCCTAGGACGCGACCACCACCTGGTTGCGCCCCAAGGCCTTGGCGCGGTACAGGGCTTTGTCGGCCGTGTTCATCAAGTGCTGCAAGTCGTCGCCCACGGCAAGCGTCGAGGCCACCCCCAGGCTCGCACTCAACACCTGCACCGGGTCAATGGTCAAATCGGCAATGGCGCGGATCAGTTGTTCGCCGATGTCCCGTGCTACCTCAAGCGTGGTGTCGGGCAACAACACCGCAAACTCCTCGCCCCCCAGGCGGCCATAGATATCCGTCTGGCGAAAGGAGGCGCTGATCACCTGGCCAATCTGCTGCAACACCCGGTCACCCGTCTGGTGGCCGTAGGTGTCGTTGATGGCCTTGAAGTGATCCATGTCCAGCATCAGCGCACACAGGGGCTGGCGAGTGCGTTTGCATTGGTCATACAGCACCTGGGCCTTTTCGAAAAACGCCCGGCGGTTCATCAGCCCGGTGAGTTCGTCGGTCTCGGCAGCGCGCGTGGAAATACTGTGGGCCCGCTCTATTTCGCGGGTCAGGCGAAAGGCCTTCTCCAGGGCCTCGGACAATTTCCGTGAGGCGCCTACGACAAAGGATGAGAACACCAGCACTGCGATAGCCATGCCCATTTGCATCTTGGAAGGTTGAAACAGCAACCACAGGGTGCACGGCAACAGCACCAGGGCCATGGACACCATGGTCATGTAGCGGTAGGCCGAGTAACACGACACCGCGCTGACGGACATCCCCACGGTAAAGAGGATGACCAGCGCCTGGGTCAAGCGGTCATCGGTGGGCATTATGGCAAGGGCACCGGCGCCCCAGATCCCCGCAGAAAGCACCAGCGTAAGCCAATAATGGAGCTCCCAGCGGCGCGGCGTGCGCTCACTTCTGGGGCTGCGAAAATACTGGAAAAACATCAAAAAGCGCAGGAGCGACGAGCCGGACAGCAAGATCAGCCAGCCGATCATCAGGTCGCGATCAAGGCGGTCCCAACACAACCAGCACAACATGCCGGCGGCCAGATAGCTGCCGAAAACCGCAGAAAAGGATTGGCGAAACAACTGATGCAGGCAATCAGTCCGCACCTGCGCTTCGATGAAAAAATCCTGGTCCTGCTCACGCCCAAGGCCATTCATTTGATTCGCCTGATCAGTAGTGCCGCGACAAAATGGCATTGTGGCACCCTGCCAGTATCCAGAACAGCGAAATCCGCTGTAGATACCGCGTAAACGCCCATGTTAAAGCCATCGCGCCTCTGTAGGAGCTAGCTTGCTGGCAATGGCGATATGACTGTGAGCTGCAACGCCACGTCGCCCAGCGTCGACAGCTACTGCGGGTTTTCAATCCTGAGCCACGACCAGCGGGCCTGATAGCTTCTGGCCTTCTGCTGAAACAGATCCGGCTGCGGGGTGATGGGGTTGAGCCGGAGTATTCCCTGTTCGATGTCGGCCAAACCGAAAGGTGCATAAATTTCGCCCGTGTCTACGGCCAAGGCGATGCAGGTGCCCGCCACCAAATAGCGATCCACCCCATCCATGGCCGAGTGCAACTGGGGATAAGGCATGCCGAACCGCTGCGGGTACCAGAGATGCACACGCGCCTGGTTCTTCACTTCAATGTTCGCATGCAGGTCGCGGAAAAGTTCGGCGGCGCGCTCAATCACCGCATTCTCGGCTTCCCAGGACAGATCGGGATCGAAGTAGAACACGTCGTAATCCTTCACGCCCCAATCGGCGCTCAAACCGGCCTGATGATTCCACACCGCCTGGAACAGGCAACCGGCCGTCAGCAGGCATTGATCCAGGCCAAGGGCTGGCAGGCGCGCGGTCATTTCAGCATTGATGGGGTTGGTCATCGCCAACTCAACCAGCCTCTGGGTCGTCAGTCTCATGTGCAGTCCGTTGCCATTGCTCGTGTTGAGGGCAAAGGTTATACCAGGGTTTCGTTACCCCTTGAACGCAGCCTCGATGGCCGCGATGTCGATTTTCACCATGCCCATCATCGCCTCGAACGCACGCTTGGCTGCGGCCGGATCGGGGTCGGTGATCGCCGCTGTGAGCACCCGCGGGGTGATTTGCCAGGAAAGCCCCCACTTGTCCCGGCACCAACCGCACGCAACCTCCTCGCCACCATTGCCGACAATCGCCTGCCACAGGCGATCCGTCTCGGCTTGGTCGTCAGTGGCGACCTGGAATGAAAACGCCTGGTTGTGCTGGATACCCGGCCCGCCATTGAGGCCCAGGCACGGGATGCCCATGACGGTGAATTCCACGGTCAGGACATCGCCCTGCTTACCCGCCGGATAGTCACCCGGGGCTGTATGTACGGCCTCTACGCTGCTGTCCGGGAATGTCGCGGCATAGAACCTGGCAGCGTCCAGGGCGGCGCCGTCGAACCAGAGGCAGATGGTGTTTTTGTGGGTCATCTGGATACTCCAAAAAAGGCCATTGACCGCTACAGTCTAGCCCTACCGTGAGCGGGCCCAGTGACGAGCAATCAAAGCGTACCGCACGACACCGACTTCATGCCCAGCCAGGCCAGCGCACGCGTGGCACTCATGGGCCGCGCGCAGAGGTAGCCCTGGCCCAGCTCGCAACCGAGCTTGAGCAAGCCCTGGCGCTGGCTTTCGTGCTCGACGCCCTCGACCACCACCGCCATATCCAGCGCTTGAGCCAATGCCAGGGTGCTGCTGATCACTGCACGGTTACGGCTGCTGGTTTCAAGGTCGCGGGCGAAACGGGCATCGAGTTTGATTTCGGTAAAAGGCAGTTGGCACAGGCGCTCCAACGACGAATAGCCGATACCAAAATCATCAATGGACAGGCCGGCGCCCATCATCCGCAAGCGAATCAAGGTTTGCAGCACCCCGGGCGAGACCTGCAGTAATCCGCTTTCAGTGATTTCGAAGGTCAGGCGCGAAGGATGGATGGCGTAGCGCTCCAGCGCTGCGCACAGACGCGGGAGCAAGGACTTACAAGCCAGTTGCCCGGCCTCCAGATTAAACGCCAGAGAGAGCACATGCCCCTGTTCCTGAGCCGTCTGCTGGAATGCCAACGCCTGTTCCAGCAGGCTGAAAAACAGTTCATCCATCAAACCGAAACGCCCTGCCGGGGCGAGGAAATCAGCCGGGGGTAACACGCCAAACTGAGGGTGTTCCCAGCGCGCCAGCACTTCAAGACTGTCGCTTTTACCGGTCATCAGATTGAACTTGGGCTGGAAAAAGGCCTTGAGCTCATCCCGTGCAATAGCGTGCTCCAAACGTGCTTTGCTCGCGCGGGTATGGCGCGCCTGCCGAGAGACGGGGTGCCCGGCAGCGACCGTGGTTTCCAGGTATCGGGTCAACAGCGCCGCAATCGCCACCGCTCGCACCGGAGCATCGACATACCCCAGGAAACTCACCCCCAGCAGGCCGAGCATCCGTTCGATGGCGTCATGCAGATCCTGGGCATGGCTACTGCAAATGATCATGGACCTGACCCACCGGGTGCGGCTGAGTGCTTCGAGGGTCGTCAGCCCTTGCAGTCCTTCCTCCTTAAGGGTGCACAGCACGATATCCACCGGCCCTGTGCGGTCGAGCAGTTCCAGGGCCGCGGCCACGTCGGCCACGCCCATCACCCACTCACACCCCGAGTCCTTGAAGACCTGAGTGGCAACGAGCTGCTTGAAGGGGTGCTCTTCGACGACCAGAACACGAATTGGTAGAAAGGACATGACAAATCACAGACGACAGGGAAGTACGGCCATTCTCGTCACGCTTCCTACCGGCGTATTTAGGAAAAGTCTTAAATGGAAAACGAAAACTCCATGGTTTGAATACGTCGCAAATCAACTGAGAGCGCTGGCTTACCTGCTCCCTCAGTTGATTTGCGCATCACTGCCCTACATCTCGTAACGCAACGCCAGGCCCACCGTGCGCGGTGCGCCTACATCGACGATATCGCCACTGCGGTTGTTGGTGATGTATTCCTTGTCAAAAGCGTTTTTCACGAAGCCGGAGACCGCGATATTTTTGCTGACTTTGTACTCGGTGTTGAAGTTCATCAGCCAGTAGTTGTCGCTCCGGCGCTCGCCCGTGACGTTGCCTGCGGTATCAAACCTGTATTCCGAGGGCGCGGTGCTTTGATACACCAGGTCGGTGTTCAGGGTCAGGCGATCATTCCAGCGGTAGGTACCGCCCAAGGACAGTTTGTACTTGGGCGAGTTGAGGAAGCTCTCGCCGCTCATATTGCGGCCGTCGCCGGTCACGAAGTCCTTGTACTTGCCCGCAGTGATCGAGCCGCCTGCCGTCAGGGTCAGTTGTTGGCCGAGGTCTTTCTCGACAAACACTTCCAAGCCCTTGATATCGCTGCTACCGGCGTTGAACACCTGGACGAAATCGGTGTGGCGCTCCAGCACACTGACCTGCTGGTCTTTCCAGTCGGTGTAGTACAGGTTGGCGCGGGTACGCAGAGTCTTGTCGAAGAACGAGCCACGGTAGGACAGCTCGTAATTGGTGGTGTATTCCGGGTCGTAGCCCTCGTGGCCGCCACCGGCGCGGACGTTGACGCCGCCACCGCGATAGCCCTTCTGCACCATCACGCCAAGGTATTGGTTGGCAGCCAACTCATAGTCGAGGCCCAGTTTCGGCAGGAGCGCATCAAACGATTTGCTGACTTTTCCAGGGCTGGAGAAATCGTCCTGCTTGATGTTGGTGTCGTTGGTTTCGTGGTCGTAGCGCAGCCCGGTGATCAAGGTCCACTGCGGGGCGAATGTCCAGTTGATTTCACCGAACACGGCCTTGCTTTCAACGGTGGTATCGCCCTTGGCGGTACCAAACAGGACGTTGTCGAACAACAGGCGGTCGTGGAAGTTGTTGGTGTTGTGGCCGTAGTAGGCGCCGACAAAACTCTTCAGCGTGTCGCCACTGTAGTTCAGGCGCAGTTCCTGGCTGAACAGGTCGCCGTCCTGGGTGCGCAACACTACCTCGTTGGCGTCGGCTGACTGGTCGAAATCCAGGCGTGCGTCGTAATCGGAGCGAGTATTGGCAGTCAGGCTGGTCAGCGACCAGTTGTCGTCCAGGCGATAGTCCACCTTGGCGCTGAGCGTGTCCTGCTCAAGCTTGTCGTAGGCCCTGGTGTTGGACGTGATCTTGTAATAACGGATCTTGTCGTTCTGGCGCATGGCAGCGTTGTCGCCCTTGCGGCTTTCGCCATGGGCGTAGGTCAGCAACACATCCAGATCGTCGTTGGGCAGGATCAGTAGCTTGCCCCGGGCATTGCCGGTACGGGTCGGGTTGGCGTCGTCATGCAGGGCAACGTTGTCGATGTAGCCGTCGCCGTCCTGGTAATCCACGGCGATACGCGCGGCGATCTTGTCATCGACCAACGCGCCCCCACCGGCCACCGCTGCACCGCGCTCGCCATAAGTGCCCATGTTGGTGCGCGCGGAAAAACTCGGCTCGAACGTTGGGTTGCGGGTCTGGATCACCACTGCGCCGGCCAGCGAGTTGCGGCCCTGGGTGGTGGATTGCGGGCCGAGGAACACTTCGACCTGGTCGACGTCCCACAGCGGCATCGGGCTGAGGGTCAGGGCACGATTCGGTTGCACGGCGCCATCGACGAAGACCGACACCGCACCGTTGAGCGTGGCAGGGCCCTGATCATCGAAACCGGATACGGGCACGCCGCGAATCCCCCAGTTTTCATTGCCGGACTGGTTGTACACACCTGGCGTACGCGCAAATACGTCCACCAGATCACGGTCCTGCTTTTCACGCAGTTGCTGGTCGGTCACCACCACCACGCTCGACTGGGTCTGTTCCAAGCTGCGGTTGATCTTTTCACCGGTGACGGTGATCGGCGCGATCTCCAGAGCGCTTGCCGGTTCCGCGGCCCACGCACCGTTGCACAGGCAGATAGCCGAACCCACCGCCATTGTCGTTTTCTTTAAATTCACGCCCTGCTCCCCTACGCCTGTTTTTTGTTTTTTCTCGTGCCCGGAACGCTGTTTGTGCCCAGCCGGCGGGAGTCTAATTCAATCTTGATGTTAAAGAAATACAATTGATAACACATCTCATTCGTGGAATTTAGTGTCATGTAACGATGCTGATATCCCCGAACGTTTGCCGTACGTTGACCATTTCTGGAGCAGTGGTTATTATTCGAAAACCTACCGACCGGTAGGCAGTTTTTTTACGTTGGAGGCTGTATGAATTCGCAACCCACCCACAGGGTTCCCCTGAGGCTGGCTATTGGTCTGGGACTGATCGGCGCCCTCGGCCCGTCGGCGGTCGATATGTACTTGTCGAGCCTCCCGCAGATTGCCCACGAGTATCAGAGCAGCTTCGCCAGCGTGCAGTTGACCTTGACGTTCTTCCTCCTGGCCATGGGTGCAGGCCAGTTGATCTTCGGGCCCATCGTCGATGCCTATGGCCGGCGCCGCCCCCTGCTGGCCGGCCTGCTGTTGTTTACCCTGTGCTCATTAGGCGCGGCGTGGGCACCGACCCTTGAGACATTGATCGCTCTGCGTTTCGTCCAGGGACTTGGCAGCGCACTGACGCTGGTGGTGATCATGAGCATGGTCCGGGATGTCAGCGAAGGCGTGGCCGCAACCAAGCTCTTTGCGTTGCTGATGACCATCGAAGGGGTTGCGCCCATCTTCGCCCCGGCACTGGGTGGGATTATCGACACCCATTACGGATGGCGCGCGGTGATGCTGGTCCTCGCCGGGTTTGGCCTGGCCGTGCTCGGCAACAGTTGGCTGTCGCTGCCGGAAACCCTGGCCCCCAGCCAACGGGAACCGCTGCGCCTGGGCGCGGCGTGCCGGACTTACCTGACCATCGCCAGGGACCCGCACTTCCTGCGCCCGACCCTCGCCGTGGCCGCGGTGTTCTTCTTTCTGTTTGCCTACATCGGCGGTGCAACCCTGGTGTATCAGCAAACCTATGGCCTGAGCCCGCAAGCGTTTGGCATGCTGTTCGGCGTCACGGGCGTGGCCATCCTGATCGGGGCCATGAGCGCCGGGAAACTGGTCAGCCGCCTTGGCTTGAACCGTCTTTCCTTGATTGGCGTGTCGTGCATGGCGGGTGGCTCGGCAATCGCCCTGGTTTCCAGCGTTACCCTCCTGAGCCTGCCCGGTATAGTGGCGGGCATGGCGGTTGCCCTGTTTGGCCTGGGCATCGCGGAGTCCACGCTAATGTCGCTGGTAATGTCCTCGCGAAAACGCGCGCTGGGCTCCACCGCCGCACTGTTGGGGGCATTTCAACTGTCGATCTCCGCCAGTGCGACGCCGATCTCGGCCTTGGCGCTGACCTATGGACCAGTAGCTTGGGCCGCGTTGCTGCTGGCCAGCGCGTTGCTGACTTGCCTGCTGACCACCACCAGCCTCCCCCGGGGTGCTGGGCAAACCTATGACCTGACCGGGCACTGATCAAGGAGCAGCACCATGACATCCACCATCCTGACCTCGGCCGCCGAACGCATCGCACAACTGGCCGTGGAGCAATTTGCCGAGCATGGTTACGACGCCGCCTCACTGAATGACATCGCCGTTCGCGCAGGCATCAAGAAGGCTTCGCTATACGCCCACTTTGCGAGCAAGGACGCGCTCTACGTGGTCGCACTCGAACTCGCCCTACGGGCCGAGCTCGATTACGTGCAAAGCCAATTTGCCAGGAACTCGCGGTCGATCAAGGCCCCCGGCGAGGTCTATATCAACAACCTGCAACGCCGCCACAGCGCCAATCAATCCCTGCGGTTCTTGTTACGGGCCGCGTTCTACCCGCCGACGCCGCTGAGGGACGTGGTCATGTCCGGGTTCAATGACTATATGGCGACGATCCGCGGCCATTTCCAACAGGCGCTGCTTAAGGCCTATCCGGACGTAGACGAACAGGCCATGCAAGTGTTGGCAGAGGCTTACCTGGTGATGATCGACAGCCTGCATGTAGAACTGACCTACGGTGATGCGCCGGCCTACGCACGCCGTCTGGAGGCGCTGCAACGGTTGTCGCGGGCGGTGGGTTACGATGAGATTATTCTTCGGCTACGGGGGTAAATACCTGAACGGCCTTGGCAGATTCAAGTTCCGTTTTGGTTCTCATCGGAATGACGCCCAGGCCACTTCCCGAATCGAATGTTCTAAACATAGGTGATCGCAATGCCATGTGTTAAACAGCGACTACAAGGCCGGTGGAGTGCCCGCCGTGGTGACGTGCCGCCGAGTCGCATGCCCGCCCAGGAAAATGTAGATCACTGATATGGCGGGCTTTTTTTCAAAGCTGGCGCACGCATTCCAGCAGAAAAAGAGCGCATGCAAACTTGCGCCAAGGTGCCTGGATCTATATATTCCCTAGCCTGCTGTACCGCTCAAGCGCGTTGTTCGACAACGCCCCCTTGAGCAGCTTCATCGCGCTGCCGCCCGAATGGCGAAACTGGTAGACGCATGGGACTTAAAATCCCCCGCTCGTAAGGGCGTCCCGGTTCGATTCCGGGTTCGGGCACCATAGATATCAAGGGCTTGCATGATGAACTTCATGCAGGCCCTTATCTTTTCTGTTCCGCAATTTTATAAGCTGTTCCGCAATTATCCTTTCCCCGGCGTCCTGCCGACCGAACACCAAACCAAAATCCCCTACAGCTCGTCGCCTCACATCGCACAACCTGCAAACCTCGATTACTGTATGCACATACAGCATTCGGATTGACCCACCATGAACATCGATGAAAACACCTGCGAGTGGCTGGGATGCCCCACGCCTCTCGAAATGCACAAGCACCACTGCTCTCTGCTGGAGGATGAGATCAGCACCCTCTACCACCAGTTGCGCAAGGCCCGGGCGAATGTGCACGGCCTGGTCCAACTGAGCGACGATCTGGCCACCGGCAAAGCTCAGGCGGAGGAATCGCTAAGGAAGGCGCTCGAGGAGATAGCCAGGCTGCAAGAGGAAACAACGGTGCTAGGGACCAAGGTGCGCAGCTTGTCGCTTGTTTCCAGCCAGTGCGACTACCTGTTCAGGGAGAACCAGCGCCTGCTGCAGGAGCGGAAGCAGGAGCAATTGCCCTGACATACGCCTGGCAAGCCCGAAGCGCGATCAATCCTTGGTCGCCGGCATCGGTGATGGCGACAATTCGTTGAGCATGCGCTGGGTTAAGTTGGGCTCTCTGGTCTCCATGAACCACGCCGACGGCGCCGGAGGTGGCAGGCACGTTGCAGCCACTGGCTGAATCCGTGGCGTCGAGAAGGACTGACAGCCGCACATCAGCAGTAGCAAGGCGGTCGCGCAGCAGGACCTGGTTACGTTGAGCATCGGAAAGTTCTCGGGTGTGTTGTTGGTCTTGGGTGGCGAGCTGCTGCTCGGTGGCCAGGCGCTTGCCCTGCTCTGTACGGGCCTGCGCAGCCGCTGCATTGCTGATTGTGTCCAGGTCCGCCTGGTGCAGCCCGGCCTGCTCGGCGAGCTTATTGCCCATGCGCCAGTCTTGGACCTGCCACGCCGCCCCGGCGGCACCGGCCATCAGCACCAGGATCAGCACCGCTAACCCGACCAGCTTTTGAACCGACGTCATGCCAGCACCTGCAGCGCTTTGTCATACAGCGCCTGGCGGTCAGCCTGGCCATTGAGCCCACCATTGATGCGCCGGGTGATCTTCGTGAAGCCCTTCTGGTCCGCCAGGGTGTTCAGCCCACGGGTCGACCAGAACCAAGCCGCCGACATCGCGGCGTTCTGCGGCAGTTCCAGCAGCGCTGGCTGGTTGATCAGGTCCAGGCCCAAGGCCTCGCCGCACGCCGCGTAATTGGCCCGACCCGTGATCTGGATCAGGCCCCGTCCACGGAACTTGAAGCCATCACCCGCCACGGTGTTGCCCAGATCGGCGCGGCCTTCGTAGCCGGCCTGCTGCGCCGTGGGCCCCCAAATCTCACGCACCCACCGCAACTGGCCCGACTCATGCCCGAGCTGAGCGATGAAGGCGGCAACACGCAGCGCGCCGATAATGGCATGGCGATTCATCGCCGTGTTTAACGCAGAAACGAAAACGCCGGCTTGGCGGCCGGCGTTCGGGAGGATCTGCAGCAACTGCTGCTCTGTGATCGGCATGCTTTTCTCCAGGCGAAAAAAAACCGCTCAAGGCGGCCAGGTGTTGCGGGCATTTGGGCTGATCTACTGCTCGGTGACCGGCTCAACCTCGGCAGCCAGGCTTTCTGGCATCTCAACCGTGAGCGCGTCGGGCACCAGGATGTGCAGCGTGATCATGTGCTTCAGGTCGTACGGCTTGCCGTCTTTGGTAACCGTCACGGTCAGCAGGCCGTCGGCAAAATCAGTTTCTACATCGGCCCTGGCGTCAACCTGGTTCACTGTGTAGCCCCAGCCTTCATCAGCCGGCGGAAATGGAACCATGCCCAGGCAGCCGGTGATGCGATAGACGCCGGTCGCCTCACGGGATGACGCCACGGCGCCCGAGCCATTCGTCACAAAGTCATAGGTCGCGCCGGTGGCGCCGAGTACGTTGATTGCTGCTCTTGCCATGGTCAGATCGCCTTCAATGTGCCGTCGGCGGCACGGGTGGTATTGCCGGTGTGGTAGACCTCACGTATCGGGGCGGTAGCGTAGTCCCCAGCCCGGAACCACATACGACCGGTTACGGACATAAAGATCTGTGTGCCATAAGTCCCGCCGGGCCACGCACTATTGATAATGGTGCCGAACGATCCGGCCTCTGGCGCGCCATAGGTCTCGGTGGAGTTCCAGATCTGGAACGAGTTGCCGTATGTGTTGGTATTGTTCACAAGGGGCGAGGCGCGATCCCCTATCAGCATCAGATTTCCTGTTACAGAACCAGCATTCAGAGTTGCAGCTGTACCCAGGCCGAGCGTAGTACGCGCGCCAGGTGCAGAGGTTGCGCCTGTTCCGCCCATGGTCACCGGCACGATGTCCTGGGCAGATACATCACCCAACCCGGCGAGAGTCGCGCCCCACTGCTGAACCATCTGATTCACTGCGTCGGCCAGGGCTTTAGGGTAGCCATTGACGGGCACGATCCCATAACCGGCGCCGCCAACAGCCGCCCCACGGTACGCCGGCGAAATGGAAAGAGACGTATCGCTCGCAGGGTTGATCACTTGATAGATGCCCTGATCAGGACCAACAAACATATCCCCGGAACGGCAGTTCGAGAACTTGGTACCGACGCCCGTTACTGTCGGGCTCCCGTTCTGCACGCTCACCGTCCCTTCTGAAAACCAAGAAGCCATAGGTTTCTCCGCTAAAATACCCGCCCAAGGCGGATTAATTAAGTTCGTAAAAATCAATTAAATGGAAATGGGAGGCCGCCAGTTTTTATAACAAGTGCAGACGGTCGCCGATCAACAGGAAGAGAGTGATAGCCAATAGACGCAGTGCCATCGGGCGGCCAGTCCTGACTCGTAGTTCTACCCGGCGGGGCAAACATAAATGAGATACCACCAGACCTCCCGAAAGCCCCTTCAGCCATACCGTAAGTGGTTGTATAGGCACCTGGGATTGTGTCCGGATCAACGATGCCGCACGACCTACTCCACGGGAGGAAGGCCGCGTACTCAACGCCACTGCCGATATTGATATCGACAAGGCTGTGTACAGAGGCCGAGCCCGATGTGGACTGGTAGGAAATCCGCTCATTTCTTCCACCAAGATAGGTGGTGACCGGTCGCCCGTATCTGTCCAGAACCCCTCGTTCTGGTGCAATGATCGAAGAAACAACGTTCAGCGGTATTTGGTTGGAGTTAAAGGTAAAGACATTGCTCACCTCCCTAGTTTTTAAATAGGGACCCGGCAGACCGTCATCCCTCATCAAATCAAAACAGTAGTATTTGGTCGATGCACTGGCTCCAGCGAACAGGTAGGTCCAGGTATTCCCGTTGATCTTTAAACCAGTAACTACTCCTCGACCACTCAAGAAAACTATCGGAGCGACCGGACTGACAATTGAAAACCCAAACTGGTCGTCACCCGGAATCCCTTGCTCGACCCAGCTACTACCAATATTTGGATCGACGTTTACCCCTCTCAACGTTAGCCGCCGCCAGTTCTCCACGTATGACAAATATCCACTTTTGACCAATCCGTAACTTATGTTGTTTGTGTCATACAGAAGGCTGGAGTCACTTAGCTTAACAACAAGGCCGGCCATTTCTAGTAGTACCCGTAAGAGATACGGCAATTGGCCGAGAAGAACCCCCAGCCCGCCGTGTTGTATGAATAGACCCAAGACAGAGTAGTTCCAACAAGAGTGACGCCGGGCCTCTTCCCTTTTTCCACCTGCAAATCAACGAGCGGACAAACGGAAAAGAACAAGTGCCGACCTGGCGGCGCAGCCGGGATCTGAATAGACCCATTCTGCCCGCCAGTCTCAACGCTGCCTGTCTCCTGACTGATGAAGCTGGTCATATCAACCTTGATGAGACCCGTGTCTTTGTCCCGTATTACTAATCCCACCATGTCAAAGACTCAGGTCGATGCCATCAACACCATTGGCATAGGTGAATTTAAGTCCGTCACTGGTCAGCAGCGAAGAATTACCATTCTTGCTCCCACGGAAAACGAACTTGCCTGTTTCCATATTCAGTTCGATTAGCGGCTGACCATTGGCATCGACAGCAGCTGAACGCAGCACCATGCCTAGAATGATCTCCTGAATGAACGCCTTACTGATGATGGCCTGGTTCAGCACTACCTGATTACCTTCCACCACAAACATCGGAACAAGTTGGCCGCTTACCTCATCCACCACCGCAAATCGCTGAGCAAAGATCAGGAATTCCGCTTGCTCTCCGTCAGAACCAAAAGCAAAACCAGAAGTAACCCTCTTGCCACCCACAATGGTCTGCGCCTTAAGCGTAACCATTGACGAAACACGCCCATCGAGACCTACCACAGTCTGGCTCACTTGCTGAACCGAGGCGCTGGTCTCGCCAATGTTCGATTGCAGGGTTTCTGTAGTCCTGGCCAACGCCTCATTCGCCGAGGCCTGCACCTTCTTCTCGACCTCAAAGCTGGCTGTCGACTCCCAGGCCTTGATCGCGCCAGCAAGATCGCCGGAACCATCATCGCCGCGAACGGAAGCCCGCAGCGCTTCATTGCTGGACGCTTGAGACGTGACCTTGCCGTCGAGGTTGTTGACCTTGGTGTCGAGGCCAGTAATGGCCTGGGCATTGCCGGCTACCTTCTCTTCGGTCAGCTCCAGGTCGCTTTTGAGCTGCGTCAGTTGGGTGGCTGACGTCTGCTTGTTGGTGGCCACCACCTCCTGTAGCACGGTCAGCCCGGACTGGTTCGCCCCCACCCGCGCCTCCATCGTGGTGAGTTGCCGCGCCATTGCGTCGCTTTCCGACGCCCGCGTGCGCTTCTCAATCCCGAGATCAGCGGTCGATTGCCACCCTTTCACCGCGTCAGCCAGGTCGCCCGCGCCATCATCACCACGGGCGGCCGAGCGCAACGCCTCAACCGATGTCGCAGTGGACACCACCTGGCCCTCGATCTCCTCGATCATGCTGGTGACCAGTTGAACCTGCTGGGCCAGCGCGTTGGTGGTTTGCAGGATCGTGCCGATGTCCTTCCAGTACAGCGGGTTTGGCGGCGCTTCGCCGGCCGGTACCGCGCCAGTCGCCTGGTACAGGTGCCCATCCTTTTGCGTGAATGCGCCAGTGGCGTAGGGCTTCGTGGGGTCGTATGGCTCTGCCCCGGTGATCTGGCCTAGCAGCCCCTCCAGCTCTGCCTTGGCCTCCTTCAACCGTTCATTGACCGAATCAGGCCCATCGCCCGTAATAAGCTCGATCTCTTCGCGCAAGTCCTGGTACAGCGCCCCCTTACCGATCTTGTCGGCGAAGTACTTGTCGTACTCGGTCTGGTCCGAACTGGCCTGGCCATTTACCGCGCCAGGGATCGGGAAGAACGGCCCGACGTTGCCGGTACGGTCCACCAGGCGCGCCCAGAAAAACAGGCTCGCTCCCGCCAGCAGGCTGTGCATCTCATGCTTGGCCTGCGGGTAGCTGAAGTCGCTCAGCTTGATCGCCGTCGTCAGGTCCGGCGACTCGCTATACCAGACCTCAGTCCGCTGGGTGTCCTCAGCACCTGGTGGAAAGCCCCACTGGATGCCGATGCCGTAGACCAGACTGGTGGTGGTCAGGAACGCCACTGCCGGCGGCAACCCGACCTTCCCTTCCAGATTGGTCAGGTTGGAGCTTTTCCAGATCGAAGAAATCTCGAACGCACTGACCGAACGCACCCGGGCCAGGTACGCACCCGAATAAATCCCCGCAACGTCAACGCTTGTCGCGCCAGTGCGCTGCAGCTTGATCCAGTTGCCGCTGTCCTTGCGCCATTCAACGTCATACGCGACCGCGCCAGTCACGGCGGGCCACGAGATGTTCATGGTGCTGATGGCCAGGCCCTGGTCGATCGCGACGTTCGACGTGATGTCTACGCTCGCCGGTGCCGGTACTACTGTGATCGGGATCACGCTAACCGGGCGCTCTTCTAGGCGCGCACCGGTATCGATGCTAGGGAACTTGCTTGGCTCATACTGCAAGGCGCTGATGTCGTAATCACCCTCAGGCGTCCGTGCGGCTCTCATCACCCTATATAGAGGAATTGCCAGGTCGTCAGCGTCGATTGCCCACTGAAGCTGGGCTGCGGGTGGCTCGCTGTAGGCGACGGTCACGGTTACATTGCGGCCGCTCACGCTTTCTACGGTGCGCCCTTCTGCCCGCCCGCCCGGAAGGTTGATCACCAGTCGGTCGCCGGCCTTGGCCAGGGTGTCGCGGTCCAAGGTGATGACCTTCCCCGCCGCCGCCGCAATGCGCCCGCCTATCTCCCGGCCCGCCAACAGCGAGTCGGCCACGGGGATAATGAACCCAGGCAGCGGGATACGGCCTTCCATGCCGGTCCTGAAGCTGATGGTGCGGTCCTGGTTGTTGCTCAGCACCAGCCACTTAGCGCGGCGCTGGGCCTCAGATGCCCGAGTGCAGCCGATGGCACTGATCTCCGTCGGCTTGTCGCCCAGGCGGCGCTGCAGCGGCAAATCGGAATAGACCGTGACATCGGTGTCGTAGTTGTTCAGCGGGTTGTCGTAGCTGACAAGGCAGCGCGTAAAGCGAGTCTTCGCCGATGCGCTGCCATAGGAGATCTTGCCGTCGATGACATTCGACCGGGTGAAGACGTAGTCCATGTCCTGCGAGCGAGGCATATCGGCCTGCATGACCAGTTGGCCCTGAGCCCAGTACGTCATGCCGCGATAGATGCCGGCGATGTCCCGCAGCAATGACCAGGCATCGGCCTTGCCCTGCAGGTTCATGTCGCACAGGAACCGCGGCTCAACGCCTGCGGCACCGTCCGGCACCGACTGGTCGCAGTACTGAGAAATGCGGTACAACTCCCACTTGTCGACCATCCACGGCTTGATACGGCGGCCCAGGCCAAAACGATCCTGGGTGCAGATCCCGTAGGTGACCCAGGCTGGGTTATTGGTCCAGGCCTCCTTCATGGTGCCGTCCCAGGCGCCAGAGTAGGTGCGGGCCACCGGATCGTAATTGCTCGGAACCTGCCAGCGGCGGGCCTTGCACTTCACGGTGACGGCCGGAATGTTGGTGAACTGCTCGGCGTCGAACTCGATGAACAGTAGCGCCGTGTTCGGATAGCGCAGCTTTGCGTCGATCACCTGGGTGTAGCCTGCGATAAACAGGCTGTCTGCGATCTTGTCGGTGTTCTGATTTGGAGTGATGCGGCGAACTCGAATCAGCCATCCGCTGGTGGCCGGTGGAAGATCGATACGCATGGACTTTTCGTAACGAGTGGTGGCTTTGCCTGTCATGGCACCAACCAATACCTCCTGATACGCACCTCCATCGGTAGCCACATCTACCGCGTATTCGATGCTGTAACCACCTATGTTCCCTTCACTGTCCTGGCTCGCCAGTCGCGGCGTGGCCAGGCGAATACGCGCTGCCGACAGCTGAAGATTGGTCAGCGACTGAACCCACGGCGTGCCGCTGCGCAGCTCTATATTCAGCGAGGTTTCGTTGTCGACGGACGGGATACCTGGGATGTAGGTCTGCTCTACAGACCCGGGGCGCCAGTCCCACTTCACGTTGGTAAAGTTGAAATTGCCGCTGGCATCCTGAATAGGGGTGTTATCGAGGAAGATATCGCGCGCGGTGGGCGTCCCGTCGAATTCACCCTCGCCCACGGCGATCAGGATCTTGGCCACGTTGGTTGAGCGCAAGCTGTCGGGCGCCTCTACTGGTGCTTTTGGCTTGCTCTTGCCACCTTTGGCACCATGAACATCCAGATTCTGTGCTGCGCCCATGCTTTCCTCCAGGCAATAAAAAACCGCCTCTTGGGCGGCCTGTTCGCTTCGGTTCGTCTATGTCTTGTCTTCGGCGTAGATCGAAGCCGAAATGATTGCGCCGCCCCACCGGCGCTCACCAATGCAGATGGGGACAGGGTTGCCGCTGGCCGTGGTGTTCTTTGCGCTGCCGAATGCATAGCTGGGCATGTTTTCCGGTGAGGCGCTCTGCTTGAGGCCGGCGGCCTGCGGGCTGAGCATCTGGATCACGCCGCCGGCCAGCAGCGCAATGCCTGCTGGCGCCGTCGGAGCGCCGAAGTAGCTGGCGGCGATCAGCACCACGCCCAGCACGATCTGCAGGATGCCGCCGCGCTTGCTGCCCTCTACGACCGGTACGATGCGTATCTCCCTAGCACCGCCCATGCCGAACTCATCGGCACCGACGTTTTTTCGGTTGCGGAATATGGCAAAGCGCATCCCAAGGCGGCCAAGGCGGCGGATCTCTTCCTCGAATCCGTCGATGGTTGCCTTCAGCGCCCGGAAACTCTCCCAGGTGTCGCCCGAGCCAACCTGGCGCCGGTGCAGCCTGCCGAACTTCTGAGCCAGCGAGCCGGACAGTTTGATGGTGGTCATTGGCGAATAAACGATGGCGCTCATCGTGCCTCCTTGTGTCGAAGAATTAAGCGTGTGCGCTGAAGCCATGGCCCGCCGTAGACAATCACCTCTGATGGCCGGCCATAGAGGTGGTGCAGGACGAAGGGCCCAGGGCCGAACACGCCCGACTCTTCGCCTGGCAGCGCTGGGTCAGTTCCCAGGTAGATCCCCGCGTGGTTCGGATGCGCCGTGCGCCCGACCTCCATCACGATCATGTCGCCGCGCTGTGGGCTGTCGACTTGCTCGAAGCCGGCAGCGATATAGTTCGCCTCGTACAGACTGGTGCTATCTGCACTCTCCCACCAGCCATCGGTGCGATTGAAGGCTTCGAACTCAAGGCCCCACTCACGCTGGTACCACTGGGCGCATACTGACCAACAGTCCCACACACCATGTACAAACGGTCGCTTGAGCAGCGGCGTGCTGCCGCTCGGGGCAACAGTGCGTAGGTCGCCCTCGGGCCAACTCAAGATATGCCAGGGCAAGGCCGTGGCCTCGCACATGGCCAGGTCGCGCGATGACGGGCGGCTGGTGGCGTCCGGGTGAGAATGGACGATGCCGATCACCTGGCCCTGGTCTTCCGCCGCGGCGTAATCCTCTGGATCAAGCCGAAACTCTTCGTTCGGCTCCGTGGCGATGTTCCGGCACGGGAAATACATCTGCGCCCGGCCCACGGCCAGTACCAGCCCGCAGCACTCTTTCGGGTACTCGGCCGCTGCATGCGACTGGATGGCCGCAATGATGTGTTTGCGCATTTTTCAGCTCCGGGCAATGAGTGACACAGCGGGAAATCCACCGAATGGGTAGGGGTTTCCCTCGCCGAAGCGAGGAATGCAGCAGCGGCCCAGCGTTCCGTCAGGTATGTCGTTCTCAGGGTTATCTGTCAGATTCCCATCCTTGTCCCGGTACGGCCCTGTGTAGCCGCAGTCGGGACCTCTGTACCCGCCGGTTAGCGCCCAGTGGCACAGGGTTGTCATCTGTCTACCGATAGTTTCTCCGCCCACATCGCCCGGGCTGGCCAAGTCCCAACTGACCGTCTCGCCGTCCTCGTTGGTTTTCTGGTCGACATACCAGACCTCGATCGATTCCTGGGTGGGGTCCGCCGTGGGGTTGCCGCCTTCGAAGTTCACGGCGTCGAGAAACTCGGCCAGCGTATTGCGAATGGTCAGCTTGAACTCGAGGAGATCCTCGAAGGCCAGGCATAGAGCGGTGATCCGCCCATTGACGTTGCCAACCGAAAGCTTCGGCCGTACTGCGGTGCCGTCGCCGTTCGCCTCGCTGCCCTCGTACTGCATGGGCCAGGCGCCGTACTCTTCGCCCTTCCACCAAATCGACTTGGCGGGCAACTGGTCAGCATTGCCGCCGGCGGCGATCAGTTCTGCAGGCGTATGCGGGATAGCGTGACCATGGAAGCGCAGAACATCGGCGCCGTAATCGCTGCCATCCAGTTCAAACAGCATGATTTCGTTGCCAGGCTCAAGAGTCTGGATAGCATTGATCAGCGACATGGATTGACCTTTACGGGTGGAAGGCGCGCTCAAATGTCGCCGTCACTTTGAATACGCCCCCACCCATAGGGGTCGGGGTTGGGTTCTTGCATGTGAATAAGCCCAACTCTCCCAGCGGTGTAGTCCAGAGAAAGGCCTTTGCGCCCTTGTGGCGGTCGAAGAAGGCCATCATGGCCTTTGCCGCCGAGGTGGTGCCGGTGTGGGTTATCGGGTATGCATCTTCTTTATTGTTTGGACCATCGCCGACAACTTGCTTATAGCCCCCGCCAAAGCGCGATTCCCTGGTCCTATATTCAAGAGTCGGCGCCTCCCCGTGCTGGGTGGCCCAGGTGAACGTTTCAATCGCCATGGTTACCTCCCGTTGATGACGCGCCAGATTGATCCGCCAGGCTGTAAGCCTTTGGCGATAGCAGTTTCTGCCTCAGTTTTGGCTGCCTGCTGAATGCCCTTGCCAAGCTGAGTGGTGTCTTCCTGCGTCGGCGCGCTGCCGTCACCAGCCGTTTGCACGGAAACCGATACTGGGAAGTTGAAGGTATTGCCACCGCCTCCTCCGCCACCACCGGCCAGCGCCCGAACCCCAAGCTCGCCACCGGCCGTCCTGGTCAGCGGCATGATTGCTTCCGGCCCGGCCTCGGCGAAGATGCCCGCGCCCTTTGCGAAGGCGAACATCTGCGGCTTGTCGTGTACCTGGTTGCTGAAGCTGGAAAGGCTCGGCGAGTCGTAGACACCACCCTTCGCGTTGGCCGTGATGGCGCTGCCGATGCTGGAGCCGAAGCTGGTAGCGCCACCACCTCCGCCCCCGCCAAGCCATGCGCCAAGGGCTGTACCAGCGATGCTCGAAAGCAATCCCGATGCCGCTTGCCTGGTAGCGATCCTCGCCATATCGGCGATGATTGACTTGGTGAAGTCAGAGAACGAAAGCTTGCCATTGACGGCAAAATTCGCGACTGCGTCCTCCATGCCGGAAAAAGCATTGGTGAACAGGCTGCGAGTTTGCCCTGCGACATCTCGCGCAGACTCGAGATAGTTGTGGTAGGCAGAGGTTGCCCCCTTCCTCCAATCACCTTGAGCCTCAGACATCTTTCCGTAATTTTCGACGACAGTGTCCCGATACTTGACCTCGGCGTCCTGAAGACTGGCGAGGTCGCTCTCATAGTCTTGCTGGCTGTACTTGTCTGGAGCAGTTTTTCGCCGATCCAGCAGCTTGGCGCGTTCGTCGTTGAACTTGTCACGCGATGCATCAAGGTCGCGCTGCAATCCCGATTCGCGGTCACCCATCCCGACTGCCGCAGCGTTTCGGTCACCCGTGAGTGACAACGCTCTGCGCTGACGCTCAAGCTGATCGACGTAAGCCTCTGTGGCTGCGGTTTTCTTATTAAGGCGCCCCGTTTCTTCAGTGTCGATGACCGACAGTTCGCTCTCAGATTCTTTCTGAGCCTTGACCATGTTGGCCCGGGCGTCGGCAATCTTCTGGTCCAGCTGGATGCGCTGGGCTGCAGAAGTGCCGGCCTTGCCCTTCGCAGCCTCAAGCGCCGATATCTCGGCCTCATACGAGGACTTGACCTCTGACGCCTGCTGCTGGAGCAGTGCCACGCGCTGGGCCGTGTAGCTCTCCTGAGAGATGATCCCGGCTTTCTGCGCTGCCTCCAGTTCCTTATCGGCGCTCTTGTAGTAGCTGAGCACCGCATTGAGTTGATTCTTCGAGTCTTTGAACGAGGACAGGTCGACCGCGGTGGTCGTACCCTTCGGGTCCTTGTACTTGTCGCGGATGTTCTTCAGGTCGCGATCAATGTTCTTCTGATCAAGTAGCGGGCTGTTTGGATTCGCCTCGCGCAGGTTGGCGACTTTCCGAAGGTAGGCTTCCTCTTCCTTGTCGCGCTTCTGCTTGTTGCTGTAGGACGCAACCCGGATTCGCTCGAGCTCCAGCTCGGCCTCGATGCCCTTGTCCTGGACCTTTTGGCGGTCACCGAGGTATTTTGTACGCGTTTTCTCTGCTTCTATCTGGAGCTCAAGGAACGCAAGATCCCTGGTGTCTCTCGCAGTATCACGCGTCTCGATACCCATCGCAGCAGCCCGGCCACCCCGACCCTGTCCAGTCTTCAGCCTCTGGCGGATTACTTCGGCTTGCTGCTCCAGGCTTTGAGTACGTCCGATCTCCTTGGTGGCGTCCAGAGCGCCTTTCGCAGCGTCCCTTACTGCATTCCAGCCGCGCTCTATGATCCCCAGGTTCTGCGTTATCTCTCCGGTGCGAGTTTCGATCGTGCTGGCGTATGAGTCCGTCAGTAATTTAGCAGCACCAACTGTATCGCCTTGCTCCTTAAGCGCGACAATCTGCGAGTAAATCGACGCTGTCAAAAAGTGGTATTGATCGTTTAGTTCTTTTGCGGCGGCGACAGGGTCTTTCGCAATTTTCGCGAACTCGGCGATTGTCTCGTCAATAGCGCGCCCTGTAGCCTTTTCCATCTGCAAGGCGGCTTCGGTGATCTGGCCAAAGCTATCACTGGCGATCTTTCCGTTACCGGCGAGCTTTGCCAGCACTTCAGCGGCAGCACCTGTCGTTCCAACTGTGGCGCTGACCTGTCGGGCCATATCGCTCAGTTGACTTGCGCTCGTGCCGGCCACATTACCGCTGAGAATCAGCGCCTCATTGTAAGCATCTGCCTCTTCACTGCCCTTGTAATACGCCAGGCCTAACGCAGCCACGGCGGCTGCAGCAAGCGTAAACGGATTTATCAGGCCAAGTACGTAACCACCCAGCGCCTTCGCCGCCGGCGCAATCCCGCCGAACATATCTTTGAGCTGGCCGCCCTGCTGCAGCAGAACTGTCAGCGGCGCCTGTCCACCCTGGAGAGAGACGGCAATGTCAGTGAACTGGGCTGGCACGCCGCGCAGCGCTGCAGCGGTCTGCTTCGCCGTGTTTCCGGTCCGAGTAAGGCTGTCGTCGAATCTTCCCAGGTTCGCCCGCGACTGGTCGATCTTGCCCTGGTACTCACTGAACGTTGACGCGTCCAGCGCTCCCAGTTTTTTTTGCTTGGCCAGTTTCGTTTCAAGGTCGTCTAAGCGACCAAGAGCCTTGACCGTTGGGTCAATCTCGCCGAGCAGATCTGATAGCTCGTCCTTCTGCTTCTTCATCGAAGCAGTCGCCTTATCAGCCCCGCGCGCTAAGCCTTCGGCTGCCTTCTCCGCACGCCCCCCGGCCGCAGTAAGCTTGTCTAGATCGGTGCTTGCCTGCGCAGCATCCGTCGAATCGACCTTAATGCCGAGCTCAGCAATCGACGTCATACTTTTCTCCAGGCACAAAAAAGCCCGCTCAGTGGCGGGCTATTGGGTTCACTTAATCTATTTATTCAGCTTTGAATTCGTTTCCGCAAACTGGCAGGTAATGCTTATGTCTGTTTGCATGCCTTCCCCGAACTTGGCCACCGGCCTGGTTCCTACGCCCTCGACTACGTACTTCGAGAACCCTGCGTATCCACCGTAGCTGTTCTTGGCGTTTACTTCGCCACATACAACCGTATTGTCACGGAGGCGATAAACCTTCTCACCCCTGAACTCAGCTGACGCCGAGTCGTTTAGGTTTCGTTTCACTTCGTCCCGCGCTTTCTGCACATCGCTGTTTCCACACCCTGCCAGCGTTACGATCGCTAAAGCTGCAACCAGAATTTTCATCTCGACCACTCCTTGAGGCACTTAGAAACTGGTCGGTTGGACAGCTACCGAACCACCGCCTGCGGGTATAAAAACCCTAAATTTCTTTTGCTGGCCCTGCTTCAAAACCACTGACGTTTCCATTCGTTCGGGATTCGCTGCGCAAAGTGCTGAGCCGTCCAGAGCGGCACCTAGCAACCACTCGCCTGAAGGCACCTCGAAGACAGCCTTCTCGCCAGTGTCCAGCTTCGCCACAGGAGCACCATTGAGGAAAATCGTTGCAAAACATCCCCCACCTTGAAATCCGGTGTCTCTCGTCACAATCAACGAACCTCCACCAGGCACTGGCTTCTGGTAACCGATCACCCTTTCAGATGGCGCCTGACGCGCCTTGTCAGAAGGTACGGGTGATGTCGCACATCCCGTTATCAACGCCGCTACCAGCGCACCCAGTATTAATTTCATGTCGTTCCCTCGTTGAGATATCACAGGACTTTATCATCAACGAGAAAGCAACATGAACGCCGGGGTAGTGAGTCCCTGTGGCTTTGTTCAGCTCCGGCTCTCGCTCATCACCAGCAGCGCTTCGGCCTCCATCATCCGCAGATCAGGAAAAGCCTGTGACAGCTCAGTACGCTTGAGGCCGATCATGCTGGCCACCGGCTTGAGTGCGTTGTAGTCCAGGCCCACGGCGCCGCCCATACCCACACGCCACTGCGTGGACATCGCCTCGAACAGCAGGAAGGCCGGCCAGTTATCTGGCCAGACCTCGTACTCTTCATCGGGGATGTCGGCCTTGGTCATGCCGAAGGCCGCCAGGTCAGCCTCTGACGGCCCTTGCTCGTACAGGATGCGGGCGACGCCGGTCAGTTTCCCAGGCGGGCCGGCTGATATGCGGCCTGGTAGGCTTCCAGCACAGCCTTTGGCGCTCCAACACAGGTGGTGACCAGCGCAGTCATGGCCTCGTCGGACAGCTTCTCATCGAAGCCCCAGCCGCTGACGATGTCCTTGAGTTGTTCGACCTGCAGCGCGATTTCCGAAGCCGTGGCGTCCTGCCAGGACATGCCTTCGTCCTGCACCTTGGTGGCGTGCGCGTCACGCGCAGTGTTCCAGCGGTCGAACAGCGCCGAAAGCGCGATGCGGTCCAGGTACTTGAACTCGAAGTCCACGGCCACCGCTTCACCGCCCACACGGGGGATCTGAACCTTGGCTTTGAACGTTGGGTTTGGCGCGATCTTGATCTTGGCCATTGGTTACACCACCACTGCCGAGTAACGGGTTGGGCGGCCGGCCAGCGACAGAGTGATGACGCGGGTCATCAGATTGTTACGGGACAGCGCCGGGGTAGACGTGATGGTCACGTAGGCGTTGTACAGGATGCTGTCGCCGTTCGGCAGGTTCAGGCGCAGTACACGGGTTACTTTGTCCTCGTCGGCCGCTTCCACCACCGCGACATAAGCCAAAGCCGGATCATCAGCAACGGTGACCGACATGCTGATCGGGTTCTTGGTGGTCGGGATCTGGCGGTCGTCATCGTCAGCCAGGAAGCCGAAGGTGAGGAACTGCTGGTCGCCGCCGCTGGTTGCCACGTCGGTGATCTGCGAGATCTCAACGAAACCGGTTACTTCGCGCACCGAGCCCAGGCCCGAGCCAGCCGGGTATGGTTGAAGGTTGGTGGTGTTGACGTTTTCCAGGGCGAAAGTGCCGGTCAGGCTGTTGGCCACACGTGCGGCACGGTCGTTCAGGCGGGTCCAGCCCGAGGTCACGGCGATGATGTCACCATCAGTCAGGCCGTGGGCCGCGGCGGTCGCTACCGCTGGATTGGCGTTGCTCAGCGCGGTTACCGGGATAGCCGGTCCATAGGTCGAAGCGATTTGCAGGGTCGCGCCGTTGGGGAGTCGAAAGCCCATGTGTATTTTCCTCTTTGCAGAAATGACAAAACCCGCTCAGTGGCGGGTTCTGGGTTTGCCCAGCGGGCGAATTAGTTGGTGTCAGCGCGGTACTGGAACGAGGCCGGTATGGTGTATGTGGTTCCGTCAGGAATGCCTGGGCCTGGCCCGACCGGCGTCAGCACGATGGCGACCAGTCCGGCGCGCGGGATGCGCAGGTTTACCGGGAACAGTGTGGCCAGTTCGTCGACGATGCCGCTGGCCTCGGTTCGATACTTGCCGGAGGGCGCAACGATGTTGACCTGGAACACGCCGACGTACAGGTGGTGGTCGCCCCCGAGCGTGTTGCTGGCCGTCACCGCTGGCAGAGTGAAGGCCCGCAGGTACGTCTCGCCGGTAGCCGGTGTGTAGGCCTCGTTCTCCACCACCACCTTCAGTGGCTTGGTTCGAGCCTTTGCCCAGGCCAGCAGGCGCGACTCGAAAGCCGCAGCGATGATGTTATGGCTCATACCTGGTTATTCCTGATGGCTTCATCGACGATCTGCTGGAAGCGTGCGAGCGTGATTTGCACCATGCCGGCCGGCGCCTGATCGGAATGTCCGTATTCGAGCGGAACGCCGTACACCAGGTTGTTGACGACGTAGGCGACCTGCCCGGCCTCCAGCTTGCTGACCTCTGCCACCAGAGTCGCAATGGTTTCGTGCCCTGCCTTGTCGAAGGTGTCGATGCTCTGGCTCGAAGGAGCACCCACGGTGAACTGCCAGTTGCCTTTGAATCGCCCGGTGTCCACCGGTGACAGCCGGATGACCGAAGTGCCGATCTCGATCACCACCTCGCGGAACACGTCGTCGATGGCCTCCTTTGTCTGCTCCGCGAATGCCGCCAGGCTCTCGGCAAAACTCCCTTGCTGTCCGCCGTAGCGGCTGGTCATGTGATTTGCCATTACTTGCGCACCTGCAGCTCAAAGCCAACCGTCAGGCCGGCGTAGTTCCATGGGCTGACGGCGATCACGGTGTAGATGGTGCCGTCGAATTGGATACGGTCGTTGCTCAGCGGTTCCGGCATATCTGCCCCAGTCAGCTGCACCGGCGACACCAGCAACTTGACGTCGCCGCGCACTATCAGCGTGCCATCGATGTACTTGTTGTCGTATTCCTCACGGAAGCCTGAGCCGTTCACGACCAGTTCGCTGGGTGCGGGAGGCGCATCCGGGTCGTATTCCCCGATGAGCTCTCGGCGCAGGACCAGTTCCAGCCCCTTCCCGCCCTTGCTGCGCGGCGCAAGCATCCGCATGGCCAGGGCCCTTGCACGGTCATAGATATCTGGCATCACTTGCGCCTTATTTTGTAGATGGCTGAGCATCGGCAGTTGGCACGCTCACTCCACCCCGCTCCGAGACTGGTATCGCCAGGGTATCGAAGCAGCGCCCCAGTAGGGCTCTGGAATGGCTGATCCTTCTGCACTTCTTGGCCGCCCATCACCGAATGCGTGTGGCGGACCTTTTTGTCGCCTCGGTCGCGCCAGGTCTTAGTGACCAAGTCACGATCAAGGCCCTGGGCGATCAGTTGCTCGTACACCTGGTCACGCCCAGAGCCGAACGACTCCAGCGCCTCAGCCTTGGCCAGCATCTCGGCGTAGGACTTCATCAGGCGATCGGCGTAGCGGCCGGCGATCTTGTCCACGTCAGCCTGGGCGACGGGCGTTCCAGCCTTGATTGCTCTGTTCACGATTCCGTCGAAGCGGCGGTCCCGGCGCTTGCGCTGCAAGTACTTGCGCATCTCATCTGGGTTGCCGCCCAGCAGCTGGGACCTGGCATTCAGTACGAATTGCGCATAGTTGCCAGGCAGGCCGATGACGCCACCGGAACGCGAACCTGTCTGCGCGCTCATGCGCCCCAGCAGGTCAAGTGCTGCCTGTCGTGGTGTACGCACCATTGGCGTGGCACTGACCTCTACCTGTGCCGCAACAGGCTGCGCACTTGGCCACCCGACAATGCGGCGGCGACTTCCCATTGCTTCCCGAATGGCGGCACGCACATCGATAGCTGCGTTTGCTCGAATCTCTTCTGCTTTGGCCGCCACCCACTTCTCAGCCGAAGGTTGGCGGACATCAAACTCGAACCGCCCAAGCTCGCGCGGAATGACGATCGCCTTAACTTCGAACTTGGCGCCGGCAATGAATACCGACCTGACGAGCTCAAGGAATGCGGACAACGCGCCAAGGCTGAGCAGTGCCACCAGGCCCTCTTCATCCTCTTCCGCGATTAGGCGCTCGACTTCTGCAACCGTAGCCGCGCTGACCACCGTCTTGACCTGCTCCAGATAGGCCTGCTGCATCGCAGGCTCCATTCCTTCGATGGCCTGGATGATCTGCGCCGGGGTCATACCGTAAATACCGCAGGCAGCGTGTAGCGAGCCACCAGAACCGGGGCAATCATCTCGTCAATGATACTGATCACCGGGCGGACAGATCCGGCGGCGTCCGCACCTGCCGACACGGCGAATTCAGTTTCAAGCGGGCCGACCTTCTCACGCTTGACCAATGAGGCGGATACGAAGTCAGGGCTGAGGCTGCCCGGCTCGACGATTTCACGCAGCGCAGCCTCGTAGGTTGCCTGCTCAACCTCGACGGGCACCTGGTCAGCTGGGATAGGGTTGCCCTCATAGTCATAGGCACCGGTCCGCGGCCACTCCCTGGCCTGCCCTCTGCCCTCGGTCTTCACGCCGGGGAATAATGACTGCCACACGCCAGAAGCAAGAAGCTTCCGGTAGCGGCCGTCGATGTAGGCCGACGCCCGGATCAGCGCGGCCTGCTTCGCCACGTCATCGCCAGCCCAGGCGGTATTCGCTCGCGCAGCGTGATAGGCGTCGGCTTCTGCGACGGTTCCGTAAAAGTCTGGCATCGGGATATCTCGAATAGGTGGAGCGGCGCACCGCTCCGGGGTTTACTTTTTGTCGCTGTCAGCTTTCTTGGCATCACCGACGGCAAGGAAGTCCAGGCGCTTGGCGCCCTTCAGCCCCGCTTCGGTGAGGTCTACATCGACGGAGTCGCCTGGCGCGATGTATTGAACGCCAGACTTGGTATGCACGCCCTGCAGCGCCTTCGAGTTATTGGTCACTTTCATGTCGACCTCCTATCAGGATACTGGCGGGGTGATTTCGTCGAGGTACGCTACGGCGCCCGGCAGACGAATCTCGGTACCGCCTGTGCGGGCGATGATCCCGGTTTCGAAGCCCATAATGGACTTCTGGCGCGGGGCCAGGACGCGGCGCGGCATTGGCAGGTGGAAGCGAACCACTTCCGGGTCCTTGCGGTACGCAACCAGACGACCACCACCATCCTGCGAAGCGTTCCGGGCTTCGCGCAGTGGCGCGATGTCCAGCGGCAGACCGGTCTCGGCGGTGTAGATGTTGTTGCGGCGCATGTATTCCAGCACCGTCATGAAGCCATCGCCAGCGCCCATGCGCTTGGTTGCCACCGCTCGGAATGCGTCAGGCGGCATGCGCAGGGTATCTGCCCACTCGACTTCGCCAGTGTTGGTGCGGATGCTGCCCAGCAAGCCATTCACGTCGGCCATGATCAGGTCGACGTCTTTGGCGGACCAGTAGGTCGAACCAGCGGTGCCGGATGCAGCAGCGTCAACCCGAGAAACGTTGCTGTCGTTCAACAGGCCAGTCCAGCGCTTCTCAACACTGCCAGTGAAGGCAATGCTGTTCAGCAGGCGCTCAACCTTGTCGGCGGCCGAATCAGCCTTGGTGCCGCTCAGGTTGATGCCGTACAGCTGTGCCTGGTTCACTTCTTCCAGGTTCCATTCCCAGCCGGAGCCGATCATGGCGAAGTCGTGCGATGCCTGGTCGTGCGTTGCCGAGTTGAACGGCATGTCAGTGCCCGAACCCGACAGGAACTTGGCTTCACCGGCAGTATCGACGGTGAAGAACGTGGTGCCGATGGCCCATGGAGCGCCCTCAGTTACCACTGGAATGCTCGCGGCGTAGTTAAACGTCGGGTAGCGGCGGGTGTAGATGCGCGTTTCGATGTTCCGGCCCTGGGCCAGAACGAACGGGAACGCCGACTGAGCGTCTTCGAAAGCTTGAGGCATGTTAAGCGCTCCGATGTTTGAGGGAGATTTCGACGATGTCGCCGTTCGCACCAGTGGTGTCGAAGATGGCGCCAGGGATCAACACTGCGCCTTCAGCGGCGGTCGTGACGTAGCGATTGGTCGCGGCGACGTAGTACACGTCATCACCAGGCACCACGGCAGCGCCGGCGGTTACATACATCTGGCCATCGGTCATGAACGCGCCGGTGAAGTCTCGCGGGTAGCCGTCGATCAGAGTGGAACCGGTCGCCACAGGCGGTACGGCTGCGCTCAGCACAGCCAGGCCCAGGAACAGGGTGCCAGTGGCGGCGATCTTGTGATCGTTGCCAGCACCAGTCACACGGAAGCCAGGCGCGCCGAAGACAATGCCTTCGGCGTTCGAGACGGTGCGACTGATCTTGTTGCACTTCTCTTCGTTGGCGACCAGGCCGGGCACGCCCTTGGCTGGAGCGTTGGTGTACGTGGTTTGGTAAGTAGCCATGGTGTGCTCCTTATGCCTTCGGCAGGTGGGCGGTTTGCATGTCGACAATCATCTGCAGACGTGCTTTTTCCGATTCGTCGCCGACGGTCTTGCCGTCCTGCTGAATCATGTGTTTGCGGAAGGGGTCGCCGGCTGGGTCTTTGGCGGCGTCTTCCACCAGGATCTCGAAGCGCGCGTCGATGTAGGCGTCTGCCTTACCGGCTACGGCCGCATCACCCAGCTTGGCGATGACCACGGCCTTGCGGATGTCGGCATCGGTCTTGCCGGTGTAGTCGGCGTCAGCGATAGTCTTGGCCTTGCTGATCAGGTCGGCACGGGCAGTGACGCGCTTGTCGATATCGGCATCGCTGAGTTGCTTGGCCTTCAGGGCGTCGATCTCGGCATCCTTCTTGGCCAGTTCGCCATCCTTCAGCGCGATTGCAGTAGCGTGCGCATCGGTCAGGGTCTTGGTGGCGGTGGCAGCATCAGCAAGCTTGGTGTTCAGCTTCTCGATGGCCTGGGCGCCTTGCTCGGTGACATCAATGGAGATGCCATCGACAAGGAGTTTTCGCAGTGCATCAGCCATGTCATGGCCTCCTTTGGGGGTGTCTGGTTTGTGGTCACCGATGCTTAGATCGATGCCGCCTCGAGCGCGATGCTCAAGGCTGAGGTGGTTCATTTTCATGGGCCCCAGGTAGCAGTCGTACTGCTCGCCGTCGCCGGTTACGCCATCCTGGAACACGACTTCGGCGCCGTAGCCCATGGAGAGCTCACGCTTGCCTGACTCGTAGTCAGCAATGGCCTTCGCGTCCATCAGCACCAGGGGCACCTTGACGAACTGACCATCGCGGACAACTTCGCCACCGGTCTGGCCGATCGCGACGTCCTTCCAGTTCTTCGAGTTAACGCCGTCGCCGCCCGGGTGGCCGTTGGTCATTGGGCGGTATGCGTACGAATGCATGGCGTCAGCGTGGAACACAGCGCTTTCAGGCCGGTACACACGCACGATTGGCTTATCGCGCAGGCCGTGCTCGTTGTCCGGATCAATCTCGGTGCCCAAGTAGTCCTGGATGCCGGTTCGCGCCACCCGCGCCTCAGCGACCAGATAGCCGTCCTCGGTGCGCCGTACGCCCGTGACTGGCACGGAGTCGGTAAAGATCATGGGTCGAGCTCCTCGAAGATCTCAGGACCCAGCTCGATCGCGCCACGGTATGGCTCAACCTTGTCGATATCGACACTGCCGGGTTCGTATGTGAAGGTGATGTGGGGCTGATAGTCCGGCCAATCCCATGAGGCCCCGGCCTCGACAATGGTTACGTGCCGCCATGCGAGCTCAGAGCTGTTGAACAGCAGCACCACCGCGCCTTCGCCGAACTTGTCGATCAGTCTTGCCCCGCCCGGAGCAATCTTTAGCTCGCCCTTGCCATCACCCGACCATGACTCGCCGACCTTCATCCAATCCACCAGGTTGCGGCTGTAGGCGACGGTGACGTGCAGCTCATTGGCGGGCACGGTTGACTCAAAGCCCTGAGCCTTGGCCCAAGCGATGATGTCGGCACCATTGGTGACCTTGCGTGATACGTACAGCGTGCGCGGCGCGGCATCGGAAAGGGCTTTCTTGTTTGCTGCCGGATCGCCTTCACTTACCGGAAGACTGTCATCACCTGCTCCACCCCCTTCGTCCGGCAGCTCAGCCCCGAACTGGTCGATGGCCGCTTCAAGCCCAGGCATGACGCTCAGCTCGACCATGAGGTTTACCGATGCCGCCGAAAGCGCGTCCTCAGGGAACAGGGCCGAGTCCTTCAGCGCCTTGATGGTGTCGGCGGTGGTCTTGCCGATGTCTGCCCGCTCCTTGGCCGTGGCCTGCCACAGCGGAGCCCAGGTGTAGTGGATCTCCTTAGGGCGACCGCCCAGCGCTGACCGGATCAGGCACTCATCCAGGACGCTCATGGATGGCTTAATCTCCAGCTTCTGGCGCGACGCAACGTTGTCGTAGTAGTTGCGGGTGTTCTCTTCGCCGTTCGCGCCCAGCCCGGTGGAGGACTGGCCGAACATGCGGGTTCCAGGGATATCGAACGCACCGGACACGCCCTGCTCCGTTTTGGCGATAACCTCAGGCAAATTTCCGAAGCTGGCCGATTTGGAACTGTGCGTCTCAGCGCCATCGAGGATCAGCGTACCGTTGATGCCCTTGGCGGTTGCGGCGAGACGCAGGCGCTCCAGCAGCAAGCGCTCGTAGTTCTTGTCCTGCATGCTCGACATCAGGTTGGGGATGTTGATGACGTCGATCTTGGCCTCGTAGACCAGGCTGACCACGTTGGCCACCGTCTCGTCGTAATGACGCACGGCTGGCATGGCTGCCAGCAGCACCGAGTCCCCCCATCCGAAGCCGCAACCGACCGCCAGCTCGGGGTCAGGATGCGGCGTGCCGATGAAGATCACCAGGCGCGACGGGTGGATTTCAATCACGCTACCCGGCAGGCGGTACGCCTTGGGCTTACCGAAGCGCGGGCTCTGCGGGTCCTGCTCGATCTCGGTTGCGCTAAGCTGCCGGCGGGTCATGACAGTGAGGTACTTCACGCCGCCCTGCTTGACGCGCTCAGGGTTAAGCTCGGATGCCGTATCACGCTCACCGGTGCCGATGAACACAGCAGCACCACCGAACAGGCGGGACTTCAATAGGGCCTCAAGGATCTTGCCCTTGACGTTCAGGCGGTCTTCCTCGGCCTCGATCAGCTCAATCTGTGCCTTGTCAGCCTGCCAGCTGCGCCAGTTACGGCATGCATCCACCGCGGGAATGGTCACGCCCTTCTGCGCAGTCCATGAGCCACGGAAGGCGTTCAGCAGCTGCTGGTCGTCCATCTCCGGCACGGCATAGTGCGAGTGGGATGCCTTGTCGCGCGCAGTACCCAGTCCTGCGACCAGGTTCTGCAGGCTGTCTTTCAGGTAGCTGAATGCGCTCATGAGTTGCTCACGTTTGCGAGTGTGTAGCTGCCCGCAATCGGGAAGCGCTGGACAATGAAGTAGCCAAGTGCGTCGACCGGGTCTTCAGTGCCGTCCTTGTTGGGTTGGCCGTGCTCGTCATAGGCCTGCTGCTCCAGCACTTGGGTAGTGACTGGGCAGTTGTCTGTGTTCACCACGTAGCGGCGCTTCTGCTCGATATTCAGCAGCATGGCGTTCACGGCCAGCACCCGGTCACGCACCAACGGGTTCGACGGGTTCACCATCACCATGAAGCCGGCGGCACGCAGCAGGCTGTGATCCGACTCGCTGCCGTTTACGCTCTTGCGGTTCTTGCCGCTGGCGTCGGGATAGACCGTGATGCTGTGCCCAGGGAAGCGGCGCTTAAGCTCGACAATCATCGCCGGCGTATCGAACAGGCTTGTGGCCTCTTCCAGCAGCATGGGCAGGCCGTCGCGGATAACGTGAATCGTTGCCGCCATCCGGTTGATGTTGAAGTCCATGCCGACGTGCAGCTGCTCGCCTGGGCGGATGGTTGCGTCCGTGTGGTTCTGCTTTCTGCAGAAACTCGGGTACACGCTGCCAGACGTCAGGTTGACGAACAGGCCATCGATGTAGGCGTCCACCAAGTTGGATGGGTAAGACTCCCGCAGCGACTTGATGTAGTCCTTCGGCAGGTTCTTTGCGTTCTGCCGAGTGGAGGCGTGCACAATGCCGTACAGGGGGCGCTGAGTCGGGTTGGACGCAAGCTCCTTGACGAACTTGCGATACACCCAGTTGAAGCCCTCCGGCGTCGTAGTGACGTCGATGGTGTTCATATCGCGGCCAGGCCAGACAGTGGACATCCGCGCAATGATCTTCTTCCAGGCGCTGTCGGCCTTCTTGATCGGCATACAGTCGATCTCATCGACCAAGGCATGGGCGATGTTGAAACCCACAATGCGGTGCGGGTGCTCCATGCTCTTGCAGACTATGGTCGATAGGCACCGTCCTCGGTTATCACGCAGGTACACGCGCTTCTTGCTCGGCACGATGTCAGCGAACAGGCCGAAAGCCTCAGCGACCACCGGCATGGTGTCGTAGAAGATGTCAGCGATCTGCGGATAGGTCGGAGCGAAGTAGCCTTGGGGTATACCTGGGAACTCAAGCGCGTTGACGCACATGCGCACGCAGCCTACAAACGTCTTGCCGCTCCGGTACCCACCAACGAACGCCATGAACTTCTTGTGGCTTTTGATGAACTCGAACTGGGGCTTATTCAGCATCAGGACAGCTTGCATCTTCCACCCCGATGATTACTTGCTTGGGCTCGGGCAGGCCCTTATTCGGGTCTTCCAGTTCGCGGCGCAGCTTCTCGTTGGTGAGTCGCCGCGTCTCTAGGTCTTCCTTCGTCCGCTCCAGGCTCTCGACACGGGCAGTGAGGCGGTCGATCAGGCTGGAGTAGTCCCGAACCTTGCTCGTAGTCGTGATCGAGGTGAGCGAGGTCTCCTTGCCGCTGATTAGGATCGGCTCTTCCTTCTCAGACTCCACCTCAAGTGAGTTGCCGAATTCGTTCTCTCTGGCCAGCGCACGCATCAAGCGCACTCGAGTCAGCCGCAACTCATCGTCCACGCGCCCCAGCTCTATGCTGGCAAGCATGTCGTTCTCTTCGTCAGTCAGGAATCGGCTGTAGATCGAGCCGGGCTTCGCAGCATTCTTGTTGCCCCTTTGTTCCTTGGGGCCTGAACTCTTGCCGCCGTGTAGCTTGCAGCGAGAGGAACCCGGTATCGCGTGACGCTTGCATGGTTCCCCGTTGCCGCGCTTGGATGCGCCGCATAGGGCCATAGTCAGCCTCATTCATGGGGTTGGTTTTCGCAGAACGATTCATTCAATGCATTCGAACGTCATTCAATGATCATTCGATGCCTATAACCTTGATCTCGCCCCACACCGGGTGGAAGTCGACATGCTCCCCGTCAGTGGACTTGAGCGGTGCATCCAGAACAACTGCGATACCGGCCCTGGTGTCGCAGTAGGTCACGCCGTCAACACGCTGGCCGTCGATGATCACTTCCCGTCGGCCCCGGCCATCATCCCAGTAGTGGACGTGCTCGCCTGATTGGTCGCTCATGGCGAAACCTCATACTGGAACGCCCGGTCAGCAGGCAGGGCCGTCACAAACCGGCAGCGGTGAGCGTCGAACTCTTCCCGGGTCGCAATGGCGCGCTCGTACCGATGATTGGTCTTGCCGGTGAACCGCTCGCGATGAACGACCACACCCTCACGCAGAAACTCGACCTCGGCCGACCCCAAGAGCTTGGTTACGATTACTTTCATGGCGTCACACGAAGCTGAAGGCCGCCACTGCCAGGACAATGATCACAAGCGCGATCCCGCCCAGCAGGGTGACAGTCTTGGAGGAATTGGTATTCGAAGCCATGGCGATGCCCTCGGCGCATTCCGCGCCACAATTTTGCGAGTTACGAAAACGTGGCGCGGATTACTCAGCCTTACGGCCTGGCAGCTTGAAGTCAGTCACCCGGTCAGCAATGGACCGGATCTTCTCCACCCCCAGGAAGCCAACCCAGCCTCCGACGAAGGTGGCCATGCTCTGGGGTAGACCGAAAAACTCCAAGCCGCTGATCAGTGTCACGGTCAAACCGCCACAGATCGCACCCTCTACGAATATCTGTCGCCGGGTGCCACCGCCATAGATGATCCGCAGACCAGCCATGACAGCAGAGAGCAAGGTGGCATACAGCACCGGGGAGTGTTGGCTCAACCAGGCGAGCGCCATCACCCAGAACTCTGGTGTTTTCTCAGGCATGTTGGACATCTCGGTTCCTCCCCGTCAGGGAGTTAGGAATACGACAGGCCATGACCTGCGGAATTGAATCGGCTCACACAGCACTCCCAGCTCGGAGCAATGGGCGTGGTGGAGCCGAAAACGAAGAGGCCCCGATCAATGCCGAGGCCTCAATAGGCCCTCAATGAGAACCTTTGAATTGGTTGCGAGGGATGGATTCGAACCATCGACCTTCGGGATATGAGCCCGACGAGCTGACCGCTGCTCTACCACGCAAAAATCAGGGGGACGACTACAGGTTCTTTTTGTGGATGCGCCAGCCCATGGCGACACCAGGATGCAGGTATTCGCCGGTCTGCGGATGGCGCGAAAAGTTTGTCTCGCCAACCTGCCGCGCAACTGCTTCCCAGGCCGTACGGGCGCGCTCCAGCGTGTTGATTCTGGTCTTCAGCTTCATGCGCACCTACCGGCAGTAGAATTAAGGCAATAAAAAACCCGGCGCTGTGGCCGGGTTTCGATGTGGTCGTGCGCTGGAGGTAAGTTGCGCAGTGTGGGAAAAGTACATCGAATTCCCCACCATTGCAACATATTTATGCCGCATCCTCTGAATTTTCCGCGTGTATCACCTGCCAAACTGGCTCTTGCGCCTGAATATCCACTTCCTCGATTGCCTTTCGCAGGAAATTCCAGATGTCGAGCCAGTCGCGGTCCCAGTGCTTGGGTTCGATGGTGATCCCATACAGCTTGATCATGGCGTCGGACACTCGAGCTGGGCCCCACGCGTCACCGCCGCTCACCTCCACCTTGTAGGACTGCAGGGCGCACGTGATGAGGCAATGAACCTTCACCGCTTTGGCGTCGGTAAGCGCGCCAAAGTCCGTATCCGCCCAAATGAGCTTTTCGGCGTTGAGCATGTGCACGACGGTCATGCACGGGTGGTAGAGATAATGCCCCAGCTGCTGCACCTGGAACGGCAGCGACTCGATTGCCTTCTGCACCTTGCCCATGGTGAGAAGGTGGGCTGCACGATGTGTGGAGCGGCCAATCGGTGCGCGCCGCGTTTCGGCAATGCTGATCTTCTGGCGCACGGCCATGATGCGCTCTTCCTTATCCTCGCCCTGGGCAGCGAAGATGATCTCGCGCAGTGCTGCCTTTTCCTTCCTGACTACGGTTGCGGACTTGGCCCGATCAGCCGCCGCAGCACTGATTGAGGCATTCGATTCGTGCTGCGCATCAGTCCACGCTTGACGTGCGTTGATCAGTTTCATGCTGCCTGCCCCTTCTTCAGTTCTCTGGTCTTTGCCCGGTACTCAGCCTTGATGGCCTTGATCTCTTCCACGGTGTACTTGCGAACGCTCTGGTCGGATTCCAGGGCGTCGACGGCCTCCTGCCCAATACGCGCGATGAGGCCGATCCGGTAGTCCACGGCATTGCCAGACAGGAACCGGTTGTCCTGCTTGCTCTGTGCGTGACAGTTGCGCTCATCGAACCGCAGGTGCGGCGCGGATCCAACGCTGCGGTAATGACCTGCATCTACCGCGTTGCCGCTCCAGTCCAACGGCTTGCCGCTGGATATGCAGAGGTGGCCGGCGGCCTGGTCCCGGGTGCGGATGTACTCGTTGAACGCCTGCTGTGCTTCGCGAATGTGGTCGCCACGAGTCTTGAGCGCCTCCTTGCGCACCTTGATCTCCCGGCGCCCGGCCTGGGCCAGCGACTTCTTCTCCTTAGCCTTCTGCACCTCTACGGTGGCCAGCGCACACTTCGGACTGCACACCGCCTGTCCCAGGCGCTGCGGGACGAATGAGGCCCTGCATGCTGGGTTCTTGCAGGTCTTGGGCTTGGGTTGTTTGGTGGTCAGCATTGATTGCCCTCCACAAATCTGCACCCCTCGGCCGGAGGGTAGAATTTCCCTTTTGCGTGACGCCCCTTGCACCGGTATCGCAAGACGTGAACCGCCACTCCAAGGGCTTCTGACGCCTGGACTAGAGTTGAGTAGGAAATACCATCGACAATCCAGGCTGCTGCCTGCCTGGTGTACATCCCAGGCTTTCTTTCGACATGCCTCCAGGCCTTGCCGTTACGAATCAGGCCTATCAGTTCCGCGCTAACCCCAAACCGGCCACCAACGATGTTGTGCGGCTCGGATGAATAAAGAATCTCTACCACCTGCTCTTCATTGAGCTTTGCGTTTCCGCATTTCTCGCCTTTGAGTGCAGTCCCATGCACTTTTTTATCACCCGAGTTTTCGAGGCTTGTGCCCCAGCGCAGGTTTTCAGCCCGGCAATCGCTGCGCACGCCGTTGTTGTGGCAGCACTGCATCCCCGCGGGCGCAGGCCCCTTGAAGGACTCAATAACAATTGCATGCACCGTTCGCTGATAGCGCTTTGAGTTCCGATAAAGGCTTACGATTAGATAACCATCAAGCTTTCGCGCAACCGGAGAAAGGACCTTCCCCCCATATTCCCTGGGGCCATAATTGGCACGCATGACCCGTGGGAGCGATCTCACCCGGCCAAGGCTTGATACCTCATAAAGCCCTTCGAATCCGCCGACAGCTTTCCAGATTTCATCAGTCATATCGGCCACCCCAGTGATCTTTCTGCGTCCATCTAACGCCGTGCTCTGCGCCGAACGCCTCAACCCAGCAAATCAACTCGCCGCACTGCTTCACGGTGAGCTTGCTTGTGCGCTCGTAGATGACGTCGAAGCCGTTGCCGTCTACCGCAGGGATCATCTGTGGCTGGTCGCCAGACTCACGCAGCCAGGCGGCGGTCAGGAGTCGCTTCCAGATCAGGACATCCCACTTCTTCCCGGCGTGCTCAACCTGGGCCGCGATATCGGCCAGCGCCGCGTGCAGTGCCTTGTTCTGCTCCCCGCTGCGGTCTACTTCGGTGATGGCCAGCTTCTTGGGCTTGGTGATGTCCATGCCAGCGATATGGCCAAGCACCCTGGCGCGGTCTGATTCGTTGCGGATCTGGAGGCTGGTCATGGCCGACCTCCCGCTTTCACCCAGCGCCGGACGTAGAATTCACAGCCACCCGTGAGGGCCACGCCATTGGCCTTGCCGAGATGCGTTTTAGGCGTCCCGCAGCCGCAATGGCACTTAGGTTGGCGGCCGCGGCGCTTTGGGCGCACTTCCATGTACAGGATGTGCTCAGCCAAGCCGCCGACTTGCCCCCAGCCAGCAGTACCGCCGCGCATTGCGGCAGAGCGAGCCGCCGACGAAAGTTGATTCAAGTCGGTCATGACTGCTCTCCCTGGCCCAGGGCGGCGGCCTCTTCTTCCCACGGGAAAGGGCTGAACGACTCGAAGTCAGTCTCCCAGTGTGCAGGTTCAGTCATGCCAACGTTGTCGTAATGAGCCTGGCAGTGGGCGCACCTGAAAACGTAAAGGCCTGAACCCTTCTCGAAGTAATCCTCCCGATATTCAAGGATTTCAGCCTGGATCAAGGCCAACTGCTCGACGGTAATCTTGCCGCTGATAGCGCAAATGAACGGATCATCGCCTTCGATGTTGAAGACCTCGATCCAGACCGACTCTTCGCCATTGCGCCAAGCGTTGGCGTCGTATTCGACCTGATCAAGGTCATCGCGCAACCCCTCCACCTCAGCCTTCAGCTCAGCATTCACCTGCTCGTAGGCTTCGTAGCCGGTGCGTAGCCCGGCGTTCTCGGCCTTGAGCTGGTCGCGCTCGGCCTCCACAGCCAATAGATCGTTGGTCAATTGCTCATTGATATCGCGCTCGGCATCGATCTCCCCGGCAGATTGAGAGCGATCAACGCCGCGCAATCTTTCAAGCTCTCGACTGTAGTAACCTGACAGCTTGTCCTTGCAGAGCGCGTAATTGCGCAGCGCAAAGAACTGGCGCTTCAAGCCCTCATATTCCGCTGCTGGCGATGCGTTCAAGGATGCAGGCTGCTCGGCCACAGCCTTGTATTCATCGTTCTCGGCGATCAGGGCCAGGACTGCGGCGGGAGTTGCTGCACCCACAAACGCTGTCACAGCATCAATCTCAGGCTGATTTGGGCCGCGCTCGCTGCTGATCGCGATATCGACGGACACATCCCCTGTCACTGCGTTTGCAGCCTTGGCCAGCCGCTTCAGTTCGGTGCGGTCATTCATGGAGAGTGTCCTCTGGCTCAAAATCAGCAAGGTGGTCAAGGAACTCTTCTTGCTCCTTGACTTGCTTTTTCAGCAGCGCCGCGCGGGAGGCTTTCCAAGCCCACCACGCGAAATGGAGGGTGCTGGTGCTGTAGGTGTCGTCACGGCGGCTCAGGTAGACCGCAAGCACGGGCTCTTTAGCTTCCAAAGCAACAGCGGTCTCAAACTCTTCACGCATCTTGTCGGTCATGTCCGTTGCTCCAATTTCAGGCCAGACCCGTCACACGGATCGCATTTATCGCTGCTGTAGCCGTCAGGAGTGAGTCCACCGACCTGCCCTTCCCCGTTGCAGCAATCACAGATCAGCGCAGTTCGGTCTTCAATGATCTCGATCCAGGCCGGAGAGATGAAGTCCGCAGTAAGCGCATCGCAGTCGCTGTAGAACTCTTTCAAGGCGTGTGCAATGTTCCGCATCGCGATCACTTGGCGAGTGGTCATCGTGGTCATGTCCGTTGCTCCGCTGCTTCTGCGATCAATGCCAGGCGCTCCAGGCGCTCGGTGGCTTGCGTGGCCAAGTTCAGGTGGTCCGCCTCATCAACAACCGGGACACACACAAAAAGGATTCCGAGCTTGACCATCTTGTTTGCCAGCTCAATGGCTTGGCGTAGCTGTGCTGGGGTTGCTCGTTTCATGGTCGCGACTCCAGTTCCTGGGCCTGGCGGATCAGCAGCGCCCGGCGATCTGCCAATTCGTTGGCTGCTTCAATCCGCATTTCGGTTTTCCGTTCGGCGCTGGCCATTCGCATTTCCATCATTGAGTTCTTGACCAGTTCCAGCTTCTTGCGCAGCACAGGCGCTGGCTGAGTGACGTTGCCAGTCAGCAAGCCGGCAATGGCTCGGCCGTCTTCGGTGATCGGCTCAATGCTCAGGTCGGCGAGGTACTTCTGGGCGTGTTCGCGAGGAATGCGCTTCAGCTCCATTGCCTTGGTTACCGCCTGGATTCTGCGGTTGGCGTCAAAGCCCACAGAGACGTGCCAGTTGACAGGCTTGGCATCCTCTCGGGATTGGCCGACAAACCGCTCATAGGCGCTGATGAAGGCCATCCTGGCGCCAATCTTGTCCCCAGCATCGAGCACAGGCTTGGAAGCGGCCAGGGCCAACTGGATTTCATCGGTCAGAACCACGGTTTCGTATTCGTCGTTGGTGGTCATGGCGATGGCCCAGGCTTCGTCCTTGCCGGGGCGGCCGTCGGCGGCCTGTACGCGCTGGAGGATCGCGGCCAGGGTCAATTTTCCAGTGACTTCGCGGCGACAGGCCCACAGTGCGTTGGCGATCACGTCCATAGGGTGTTCGGCCAGATCCTCGGCCATCAGCTTGGCAGCTGGAGCGCTCAGGGTTTGCCCAAGGGTTTCAGCAGTGGCGCAGATGGCCATGCTCAGTTCAGCGGTTTCGGCGTAGGAAAGCATTGGGCGCACCTCCTTCGAGAATGCTGCGACTGGCTTCCTGGGCGGCGCTGATGTTGGCCTGGGTGTTCTCCATCTGGCGCGCGGTTACGGCGTTTACCTGGCGGCCTGTGAGCCACTGCGTGCGGATGCCCTCGGCGCGCGAGACCAGCAATCCGAACTCGTGCGATGCGCGAATGAAGAACGAGTCGTTGATCGTCACGTAGAACGCGGCGACACCCGGAGCCTCTTCAGCCCCGAGACGCTGAACAAGTTGGGCAACCTGCCCATTGACCTTGGCGTTGCGCACCGGCTCCACGCCATAGCGCTCAAGGTAAGCGATGGTGTAGGCGTCCCAGGTGTTGGTGTTGGCAATCTGCGCGTCGGTCTTTTGCTTTTGCTTCGGCTTCAGAACCTTGATGTTCGTCGGCGCCGGAGCCTTGGCGACCGGCAAGGTTTTTGAATCCGGGTTCAGGACATCAGGAATCAGTGAATCAGGAATCAGAAGATCAGAATCAGAAGAGAGGGAATCAGCCCGAGTCGTACCGATAATTTCGGAACGAGTACCGAGAATATCGGAAGTGATACAACCGTCTGAAATAGAAGGAATTTCTGAGTCCTTCTCGTTCTTGTGTGGGTTCTGGTGTTTGGTGAAGTTCACGACCTCGATGTAGGCCTTCCCGCTCGCCGTGTACCGAACGATGAAGCCTTTGTGCGCCAACCAGTGCAGCATCGCGTCAACGTCGGCTTCGCGGTAAGGGAAGATTTCGGCCTTGATGCGGAGCGGACGATCTTCAAGGCGACCTTCTTTGTCAGCCAGCAGCCAGAGACCCTGGAACAGAAGAGTGCATAACGGGTGGCCTACGCCGAGTATCTCATTGGTGAACAGCGCGGGTTTTATGTTGCGTGCGCGGGCCATTACACAGCCTCCTTTAATTGGAAGGTGCGTCGCTCTAGATCAGTCGCCCCGTGGTTTGGATGAAAGCCATAGATGGCTTCTGCGTCTTTACGGGCAGCCACGGCAGAATCAAAATCTTGGAATCGACCTACAGAGATGTACTTGCCGTCAATTTTGATTCGAACACGCCATTTGCCATTTTCAAGGCGAACGCCAGGAACGCCAGATGAGTTGTCTGTTCGGATATGCTGATTACGCTGATTGCCTTGCACCGTTACATCGCGCAGATTCTCGATACGGTTGTCATCACGAATACCATTGATGTGGTCAATCTGGCCTTTTGGCCATTCTCCATAGGCAATCAGCCAAATAACTCTATGGACTCGGAACAAAACGTTGTTTATTTTTACCCGCAGATAACCGTCCATGTTTGGTGATCCGGCAATCCTTCCTGGCATGGCCCTTGCGCCTCGCCGAACGAGATTCACGAGCTTTCCATCAACAACCCTGAAAAGCCTTCTAGCCTCAATAGCTGAAAGTAAAATCTCTATATCCCCAGGCGCTACGTTTTTTGATTTAGCAAAACGTGGCGCGGGATTATTCAGGGCCTGTACATCGGCGTTAGAGGTATGCATAATCAGCTCCACGTTGATACAGTTTTTGCAAGTGCTGTAAAAAGAGCCGGGATTGCGCCCCGGCTTTTTTGTGCCTGCGATTTGGGTTTATGGGTTGGGGTCTTCATCAGTCCCTCCTTTTTCAGGCCCTATTCCGGCCTTCGGCGGATCACGCCTTGTTGTTGGTAGATGCCGGATCTTCCCGGCGCCTCGTGGCCTGGTCTTTTCGAAAAAGCGTTCTGCTCCAAGCTTTGCGGCGTACTCGTCAGGGGTCATCCCTGCCGCTGCTGCCAACCGTTCAAGCTTTTCGTAGAGGCGCCCATCGATCCCGTGGCAGATCGTGGTTTCAGGCATATAGCCTCCTTAAGGGCCTTCAGGCCTGCATGTGTTTCCCGTTAACATCCAGTTCAACGATGCTTTCCAGCTTTTCCTCGACGCACATACGAACGAAAACCGCGAGCTGGAGCTTGTGCAGGCGCGCAACAGCCTTCAGCGCCTCGTAGGTTTCGTCGTCATAGCGGGACTTGATCTCCCGGTCTTTCAGGTGACGCGTGTCGTGATATGCCATTGGTGAGGCTCCTTGGTTGTTCGAAAGGGTTAAGCGGCTGATTTCTGAGATGGGAACGGACGCTGCTCTTGGGCCGACAAGCTGCCGTCCTCTTCGAGGGTCACGAACACATCGCGGCCGACGCGGATCGCTTTACTCAACGCACCCTGGGTGCAACCAAGCATCTGGGCGGCCTTGGTATGGCCGTGTTCTTTGGCAAATTCGGTGAGTGTGATTCGGCGCATTGCGGCGTCCTCTACGTAGATTTCGCCACAAGTATGACCGCCGGTATTGTTGATAGTCAATACCGGCGATATTGGTTAAGTAAATACCGTGGGTAATACCATCAGCAGATGAAAAAAGACTCCCGACGGCTTCCGTTATCCGAATGGCAGCTGCAAGACAGCGCCCGGCTGAAATCCCTGTTCCAGGCCAAGCGCGGGGAGCTGAAGCTCACCCAGGAAAAGCTTGCTGCCGAACTGGGTGATGGCGTCACGCAAGGCGCTGTCAGCCACTTCATGAACGGCCGCACTGCTCTGAGCGTGAATGCGGCAGTCGTATTTGCGAGAGCCTTAGGCGTTCCCGTCTCAGAGATAAGCCCCACTCTCGCGGCCCAGATCGAAAAAATGTCTCAGGCGCTTCCTGGTAGAGATGCTCATCAGGCGACTGACGGCCGCACTCCCCCGCGCAGCTTCGATTTGAAGGATGAGCCTGGCTACACCGGCGTCCTCCAACTGACAGCTCGCGGCTCAACCGGTGACGGCGACGACAACCCGCACGTCGAGATCCGCGGCGTGATGGCGTTCAAGTCGGCCTGGCTGCGCGCCAACAATCTCAACCAGAAGCACCTGGACGTGATCTACGCGAACGGCCACAGCATGGAGCCCACCATCAATGACGGTGATGTGCTGCTGGTGGATGAGTCGAGGGTTGAGCCGAAGGACGGCCAGATCTTCGCCATGCAGAGCGAATCGAAAGGCACGATCGTGAAGCGCCTAGTCAAGTCGGACTTCGACGGCTGGATCATTCGAAGCGATAACCCGGACAAGGCACGCTACGGCGACGAGACCCTGCGCGACGGAGAGATAAATGAGGTTCGCATCATCGGGCGTGTGGTTTGGCGCGGCGGCATGCTTTAGCCTCCAGCTTTCGGACGGGAAGCCGTAGGCTTAAATAGACAGAATCACGCACGGAAGCAACAATGGAAGACATGAGCAAAGCATCGCTACAGATCGTTTACGACGGACCCGCACTTCAATCGCATGAGATGGAGGTGCGGGATCTTGCGCCTGCACTTCTAGCCCTTGGTGAGTTGTTTGAAGAGGCCAACGCCACTCTAAACGATGGTAGAACTAAGGTTTCAGTCAACGTCAAGGGCTCTTTCAAGACCGGTTGCTTCGCCATAGACCTTGGCGTTACGCAAAGCCTCATCCAGCAGGCACAAGACTTGTTTGCTGGGAATGCCGTAACCGCAGCTCTCAACCTTATAACGATTCTTGGGCTTACAGGCGGCAGCACTAGGGGCGTTTTCCAGCTGATCAAGTGGGTTCGCAGTCGAAAGATCACCAATGTCGAAGTGCTTAGGCATGGCGTAGTTAGGGTTTTCTGTGACCGTGAGCATTTCGATACGGAGCAGGAGGTGCTTGATCTTTTCCGCAACTGGAAGCTGAGAAAGGCATTCCAGGACGTTGTGCACAAGCCTTTACAAAAGCCTGGCGTAGACTATTTCGCGGTGCGTGACGAATCCGGCGATTTCGCCGTCGCCTCCCAAGCGGACGCAGATAATTTCATCGCGCCAGAGCAAGAGGAAGAGCATCTCGACGAAAGCGAGCGTATCGCCAGCTTGCAGCTGGTGAACATAGCCTTCCGGGATGACAACAAGTGGCGATTCTACGATGGCGCTTCTACCTTTTACGCGTCTATTGTTGATCAGGATTTTCTCAGCCAAATAGAAAGCGGTGAATTGCGGTTTGGCAAAGGGGACATCTTGAGGGTGAAGCTCAGGGAAATAAAAACCTTGGTTGGTGATCAGTTAAGAGCCGACTATCAAGTCCTTGAGGTCGTCGATCACCGAAGGTCCGGCACTCAGCTCAAGTTGCCAATATCTCATCAATAATTAGTACGCCCGGCCTAGCGCCGGGTTTCTTGTATCTGCCCTCCCCGCCCTCACCAATCCTTTCGCACAAATATCTCTGCTCTCCTGCGGTGGTGTCGTTTCGCCTGCATGGTAGGATGCCAGATCAATTCAAATGGAGGTTTCGATGCTTGGGAAAATTTTAATTGCGCTCGGGCTCGCGGCCTTCGCTTTGGGCTTCTGGGAGGCTCAGACTGCTTTTCCTGGGTCGCACAAACAAATGGAGGCGGGTTGGCTGATGATTATCGGGCCTCCACTAGCCATAGTCGGGATATGGCTTTGGCGCAGATCAATCAAGAAATGCCCTGCCTGCGCTGAGCGAATAAATAAGGACGCAAGTATCTGCAAGCACTGCAGGTCCGCCGTTTAGCAATCCTCTCCGCACTGACCCCGTAGCCCGCCACTGAGCGGGCTTTTTTGTGCCTGTTGAAAAATACATGACCGGCGGTATTGACCTAATAGAATACCGGCGGTATTGTTCACTCCATCGAGTCACCCAACAGGGACTCGCCAGGGCCTAAGGGCCCGCCGCTCTTTGGTTACACCCCTTGCCGGATCACCACCGGCCCAGATTCAAAGGCAGCGATGAACCGGCCTTAACGGTTCAGAGGGTTGGCAACTGACCCGGGCGTGCAGCGTAAAGCGCCAAGAACAGTTATCCAGCGGGAGAACAAGCCGAAAGGCCCGCGGCTGGAGAGAAAGATTTCCAAGCCAGCTTGAGGAAAATAGCTGGGGGCGGGCCAGATGTATTGGCGGGAAATTCCCTACCAAATGGGAGATAGCGGTTACGCCGGACACCGCAGATTTCACTGGCAGGCCTTCGCAAGAGGGCCTGACGGGAAATCAACCCGGAGACAGCGGCATGCAAATCAATCAGCAGAAAACGGTGCAGGTCGATGTGACTGAGCTGCACCTGCACATCAAGGTCCGCGACGGTTTCGCTGCTGGCCTGAAGGATGCCCAAGGCGAAGAGGTCGGCAGCTATGAAGGCTACGTGCCGGACTTCTTCCCCGGACAGCACTACGGCGACTACCTGATCCTGAACATCGACCTGGAAACAGGCCAGATCAAGAACTGGCAGAAGCCGGCCGCCGCCGACATCGAAAAGATGATCGACTCGAGTGACGACGACTGACGGACCTTTTCACTGATGCCCATCCAGAGCGGTGGGCATCGGGAAAACAACTGGAGGCAAGACGATGAACCTGACTGATCCAAAGCAAGACGAACGAATCCGCGCTGCTCTGCGCAACGCCGACAAGAAAGACCAGCTCCAAGTTGTTGCGGCGGTAACCGGTATCGCCGGAGGTGTTGCCGAGCTGCGCCGCATCATGAACAGCACTGAAGAACTGGCGGTAATGGATCGCGGAATGCTTGCCATCCACCTTGGCTGAATCATCCTCCTGCGCATTCACAGAGTGTGCAGCGGGATGCGGATGAGTCCACACGGCGCAAGGCCGCCCCCTGCATCAATCACCTTTGAGGACCCACCACGATCCGTAGCCAGTAGCTGGATTGTGCGCAGATGGCGACCTGCTGTTTCAGGCCTGCCATCTGGTTTCACAAATGCCTCTAGTCCCCCTGGAGGTATTTGGAAGCCCCGGGGCCCACTGCACATCCCGCCGGGAGGGAGCCGAAAGGTAGCAGCAGCCCGCACATGCGGATTTTCTTTCTTTCCAGCAAGCAACGGGGGATACAGCCATGAAATAGCTCAGTGAAGTAGATATCCCGCGCCACGTAGGGAGGTCTATGTGTCGCACCGAAAGCCCGGGCAATGTTCGGGCTTTTTTACGCGCCTCTACCCGTCAGCACTCCCCCCGCGCCCATCGGCAACCAGCAGGAGGCATGAGTGTTGAACGAATACAGGTGAACCAACCAAGGAGCGAGACCATGAAGCTTTTTGCCCACTCTACCGGGATGCTGGCTCTAAAACCTGAGCGCATCGAAGCCTGCAAAGCAGCCGGCGTCACCATCCTCGGTCTTTTTGAGCGCATGCCGAAAGGCGGTCTTTTGATTGCAGATACCCGCCCTCGAAAGTTTGTTGGCGGCCGAGGCCCTGCTGACCCGGCAGCAACGATGCTTTGCCTCGGCGACACCTTCAAACCTGAAAAAACCTTCTATTTCGAGAGCTTTGAGCGCGCGCTAAACAAGGCGTTAAAGCTCGCCGCCTAACCCCAAATACTGGAGGTCGCCATGAGCGATTTCGGATATTCCGAGGGCGACGTGTGCGCCCGTGATGGCTGCCAAGGTGTAATCGAGCTGGAGCCAGTCAAGGATTGTAGTTGCCACATATCAGCGCCGTGCTGGCGACATGAGAGCGCCGACATGCACTGTCATGACTGTGGGTGGCGCGCCGCTGATGACCCGCTGTGCGTTCGCGATATCTCGTCTATCAGCATGGGCGGCCCGGTTCCATACATCCAAACAAAGCCTCGCGTGCTAGACCCCACCAAGATCGACTGGGTGGACAAGCTCCACAGCAGCAGCTCGATGATTAAGGAGGGAGTTTTCCCTATCGGCACCGAGGCCAAGGAAGTCGAGGAGAAGGTGCACGGAACGTTCGGCGGCAGGTTTGAGCGCTTCAACAAAGATACCGGACACTTCAAATACATCGCTTACACCGACTAACGCCACCCTGGAGGTCGCCATGGCCCGCACTTACGAATATTGGACGGTCAAGGATGGCGAGGACATTGCCGTCACCCTGAGCGTCGTTTCCTTTTCCCAGTCGAAAGGGAATTTTAGCTGCCGAGCTGCTGATCCTGAAGAGTACTTCGGTCATTGCGAAATCGAGTGGGATTCGAAAGACGACACCAGCTTCATGACTGAATCCGAGATCGCCTCAATGGAGGAATGGCTTGTAAGCGAGCATTCCGAGTATCTGGCCGATCAGGACTACTACGACTAACCCGCCACTCTGGAGGCATCCATGGAACACGAAATAGTTGTTGAGGGGTTTGTCCTCCAGGTGGGAGTGACCCATTGCGTGAATGAGCCTGCACGGCCGGGAACGTGGGATAGCGACTGGGACGCCCAGGGCTGTCGGGAACTGGAATTCAAGTTGGTTTCGGGCATCTGCTACGACGAAGACGGCACTCGCATGGATGTTCCGGACTATCAACTGCCGGTGCTGGCCCACCAGTACGGGCCGCAGATCACGCTGGCGCTGTGGGTTGAGATCGACGCCATCAAGCGCCGGCAACGGTGGGCAGCATGAGCCGTGCAAACGTTATCGCGGTGGGCATGATCGATGCTCGCTTCGAATGCATTCGCAACGGCGACACGTCGTCTCAGTTGTTCGCCGAAACCAGCATGGCCATGGAAATGGCCTATGCGTTGGGCGCCATCGATGACGGCGAATTCTTCCACTACAAGGAACGCTACAACCGCCTTTATCAAACACAGGCGGAAGCGTTTCTTGCGGATATCCGAGCGAGGTCTGCGCAATGAACACCATGACCCTGGCATTTACCCACACGTCCTGGCTCGGCGCACTGTCGCTGGCCTACGACGCCGGTATCGAAAACGTCCACGCCTGGAGCCGTAGGGCCTGCCTGTGCGGTGAGTGGACCGTGGCTTATGAGGTGAAAGCGTAATGAATAATCAATTTGAAGCAGGTCAGACGGTCTACAGCATCCACGGCGAAGCGGCCTCGTTCGTTGCGCAGACCTCAAGCGGTTATGCGGTTGAGCCGATTTATGAACAGGAAGACGGTGAGCCTCACTACGGCCCGGTGAAGTCCTGGCCCGAGGTCTACGCCGAACCACCAGTTGCAAAGCTGCACGGAAAGGTTCAAGAGCTGGAAGGCCGAATTAATGAGCGGCGCAAAGAGCTGAACGATCTTTCCAGCGAAAAACGCACCATGGAGAGCGATCTTGCCAACATGCGCAAGCGCCATGAAGAGAACGACCAGCTTCGAAACCTGGACCTGTGGATTTCCGGAGCGGTGACGCACTTGGTCAAGATCGACCACTACAGCGGCTTCTTAATCGGCACGGTCGAGTCGATCCTTGGCTATGACAGCGACAAGGAAATGCGCCTGCTCTCGATCTACGGCGGGACTAAAAATCACTACCGCTGGAAAATGGCCGCCTACTCCGATGGTAGCGGCTCAAATACCGAGGTTCTCTTGGCAACGTCAGAAGAAGAGGCTCGGCAAGTTGCAGCAAAGTGGTACGCCAAAGAGGTCGCGTCTTGCGCTCGCAACAATCAGGATCACGTAGTTATCAGTCTGGCTAGGTCAGCGATGAAGTACGGAATTCCTGTATCCGATGAGCTGCGGGAGAAGATCGCCAAGAGTGAAGTAGAGGGCCGGAAGCGCATTATCGAATCCGCGCAAAAGGAATTCGAACGGGCAAAACAGCGGCTTGATGAAGCTGTTGCAGCCGCCTCACTGCCTGCGACGCCATGACCACCCACCAGCGGCACCGGCGCCGCGCCATCCGCTGGACCTCGGCCATCGTTGGCCTGACCTTCCTCACCATCGTTCTACTGGGCCCAGCAATCGGCGGCCTGATCACTCAATAACCCACACCTTCAATCGCTGCGAGCATCGCAGCAAGGAATCCCCATGTCCGCAGTAATGAAGCAGGACGACAACACTCCTGCGATGTCGGAGGCCGCGCTCGTTGAAGTACTGAGCAGCAGCCTCTACCCCGGCGCCGAAAAGAACTCTGTAGTGATGGTGTTGGCTTACTGTCAGGCCGCGCACCTGGACCCAATGTTGAAGCCGGTGCACATCGTCCCGATCTGGAACTCGAAGACAAAAAAGATGCAGGACACGGTGATGCCTGGCATCGGCCTATACCGCATTCAAGCGGCACGCACCGGCCAGTACGCCGGAATCAGCGAGCCTGAATATGGCCCTCTAGTAACGGCGAAGCTGAGCGGCGTAGAAGTCACGTATCCCGAATGGTGTCGTGTGACGGTCAAGCGGCAGATGAGCAACGGTCTGGTCGCCGAATACACGGCCAATGAGCGCTGGCTTGAAAACTACGCGACATCGAGCAAGGACACTGCGGAGCCCAACGCCATGTGGAAGCGCCGAGCATTTGCCCAGCTCGCCAAGTGCGCTGAGGCTCAGGCACTGCGCAAGGCTTTCCCTGAGGTCGGATCAGCGCCAACGGCCGACGAGATGGAAGGAAAGACATTTGAGGAAGCCGCCAGAGACGTCTCGCCGGCGCGGCAGCCCACACCGGAACCGGACGCCAAACCTGCCTATCCCGACGAACTGCTGACTGAAAACATCGAAAAGTGGCAGCCGCTGATCGACGCCGGTCGCACCAGTCCCGAGCACATCATTTCCAACGTCATCAGCAAGTACTCATTGCGCGATGACCAGATCGAAACCATCACCAACCTCAAAGCCCTCGATGGAGACGCAGCATGAAAATTCACAACGTAGCTCAAGGCTCCGCCGAGTGGCTTGCCCTCCGCGCCCAGTTCCGCACCGCCTCCGAAGCCCCAGCGATGATGGGCGCCTCGAAGTACCAAGCCCGCACCGACCTGCTTGCTGCCAAAAAGACCGGCATCACACCGGACGTCACACCCTCTCAGCAGTTCATCTTCGATAAAGGCCACGCAACCGAAGCCATGGCTCGCCCGCTGGCCGAAGCACTGATCGGCGAAGAGCTGTATCCGATCGTTGCGACCGAGGGCAACCTGCTGGCCTCCATGGACGGTGCCACGATGCTCGGCGAGACCCTGTTCGAGCACAAACTGTGGAATGAGTCGGTCGTGGCCCAGGTGAAAGCCGGCGAACTGGCTCCGCATTACTACTGGCAGCTTGAGCAGCAACTGCTGGTTAGCGGCGCTGAGCGAGTGATCTTTGTTTGCTCGGATGGCACCGCGGAGAACTTCGTGCACATGGAGTACCGGCCCGTCGCCGGCCGTGCGGCCCAGTTGATCGAAGGCTGGAAACAGTTCGAGGCAGACCTGGCCAACTTCGAGATGGCCGACGCCCCTTCAATCGTCGTCGGCAAAGCCCCGGACGAACTGCCAGCGCTGCGCATCGAACTGACCGGGATGGTCACCGCCAGCAACATCCAAATCTTTGAGCGGTCCGCTCTGGCTGTAATCGACTCGGTAAAAACTGAGCTGGCAACAGACCAGGACTTTGCAGACGCGAAGAAGGCGGTCAAATGGTGTAGTGACGTCGAGAGCGCGGTGGATGCGGCTAAGACGCAGGCATTATCTCAAACCGCGACCATTGCTGAAGTCTTCTCGTCGCTGGATCGTATCAGTGCCCACGCCCGCGAAACGCGCCTGAAGGTCAATAAGCTCGTGCAGGCCCAGGAGCTGTTGGTGAAGACCACCATCAAGCAAAAGGCCGAGCTCGCGCTTGCGGAACACATCGCCGGGATCAACAGGACCTTGGGCCAGGTGGCGCTACCTAATGTGCACGTCGACTTCGCCGGCGCCATGAAGAACAAGCGCACCATCGCCAGCCTTCAGGACGCAGTTGATACCGAACTGGCCCGGGCAAAGATCGACGCGAGTCAGGCGGCGGATAGCATTCGCTTGAACCTGACCAGTCTGGCGGAGCTCGCTGTTGATCACGCCTTCCTGTTTAGCGATGTGCAGCAGCTGGTAACCAAAGCCAACGATGATCTGGTGACGCTGATCAAATTCCGAATCTCCGAACACCAGAAGGTGGAGCAACAAAAGGCCGACGCGAAGCGTATTGCCGAAGAGCAAGAAGCCCAGCGCCTGGCAGCTATAAAGCCAGAGCCAGTCGTGGATAAGGTCGCGACACCGGAGCCTGTCCGCACCGCCCCGGTTCAGACTTCAGCACCCGTGACCCAGGTCGCAAAGCCCGTAACTACCCAAGCGGTCGAGCAGGTAGCGCTTCAGGCCAGCGTGACGGACTTCGAGGCACTGGTGAGGGGCGTAGCAAATGGTCAGGCGCCGATCACGCTGCTTTTGGTCAACTGGGAGGCTCTCGACGCAATGGTCGCGGCGCAGGGTTCAACCTTCAGCATGGCCGGGGTGACACTCGGCAAGGCGGCAGCATGATCAGCATCCTCCATAACGAAGTAGAGCGCCTGCGCCCAGCCCAGGAAGAACTTGCCGCCCAGGTCGCTGAGTTTGTGGCGGCCGGCGGGCGGATTGAGGAAGGCCCGGCCAGCGGCTACATCCCCAAGCCAATCACCTACAGCAACCAGATGCCGCCGGCGCCGAAGCCCCTCATGCGTCGGCGGGCTGAGCCAGCACAGCTTGCGCAAGATTCAGTCGATATGCGCACTCAGCAGCGCTTAAAGCTTGCCGAAAAGGTACGCGAGTTAGCCGCTGACAATCCAAAGTGTGAGGTCGCCAACATCCTGAACATTGACCGACGAACCGTCAGCAAGATCGGTAATGACTTCAACATCACTTTCAAAACTCCAACCCGTGGCGGCTCTCTCAACCTTGAGCCAAAGAAGGTTGATGATGATCGTGATGCAAGGCTGGCCGAACGAATCCGCGCCTTCTTGGAGCTTGGTATCAGTCGCCGGAAGTGCTGCGGGAAGCTGGCCATCGCCTCAAAAGCCTTTGAGCGGATCATTGCCAAGCATGGGATCGACTACCCGAAGCTTGTCCGTAGAGCATCCGTATGCGCCGCATAGCCCGCACCCAGCAACGCAAACGTCAAACCTGGCTCGCACTGCCGGCCAGCGGAATAGAAGAGGTAGGCCATGGCTGCCGCGCAGAAAGACCGATCGGCAAAGACTGCGGCGAGGCGAAAGACTCGCGGCGAGGCGAAAGACTCGCGGCGAGGAAGAATTGCGACTCCACACCATGGCCGGCACCCGCCAGGCCTTGGCTGACCTGATGGCCTGGCACGGCATCGAGGAACAGGGCGAGGCCATGACCTTGATGATTCACCACCTGCACGGCCTGGGCCCGGCGGGATCGGCTCAGTTTCTCGCGCCGCCGCGACACGAATACGTGATACCCGAAAACGTGTCGGCAAAACTGCAGCTCGCCTACAACCGCGAATCACTCCGCATTTGCCACGACGAATAACCCACCCTACTCGCTGCATCCGGTAACCGGAGGGCGGCGCTTACCCGGAGAATCCCCATGACCAAGCAAGCACAGCAAACAGTACTCGCCGCCGAACTCCCGGAGCGCGGCCAACCTCTGGCCGGCGGTGTGTTCGTCACCCGCTACTGGCTCAACGGCGTTGAGCGCGCCCTGATCCTTCTGCCCGACGAGCTCAGCGGCCCATGGGGTGAGTATGGCGTCGAGATCAACGGTGCAGGCAGCTACAGCGACGGCGAAGCCAACACCCGGGCGATGGCCGAGGCTGGCAGCGTGATCGCCGTTAAGGCCCTGGAGCTGGACGGTTTCATCCCGTCTTGCCTGGAAGGCCAACTGCTGATGGCGGCCAAGGCTGATGGGCTGGTGAAGCTCCGCGAGGATCGCTGGCACTGGCTGAGTTCGCAGCGCTCCGCCTACAACGCCTACCTCATGGACTTTGGAGCTGGCTGGCTCGTCAGCAGCGGCAAGTACGACGAGCGTCTCGCGCGCCCTCTCCGCAGCCTCCCTATTCAGTAATTCATTCCTTCAATCGTTTTTCGCAGGTGATTCCCGGGAGCGCCAGGACGGCGCTCAGACCAGAAGCTCGTCGGGAAGCGCCGGCTACCTGCAACTTATCTCGCTCACAGGAGCATCTCATGCGCGCCAATGAACTGACCACGTACACCCGTGGTGATCTGACTATCAGCAGCCCGGACGAAGGGGTGGTGCTGAAACTCGCAACCCTGGCCATCGCCGCAGCACCAGCCATTGCGGCAAGCGACATCCCGGCCATCGGCGAATACTGGCCCGGTGAAGGCGGCGTGAACGGCGGCCTGTTCCCAGGCGGTGACAAGCCCTACTACCTGATCGTGCCGACGGGCGCAGATGCCGAGTCCACTCTTGAGTGGGGCGGCTACGGCCAGGAACTCGACGGCGCCAAATCCTCATGGGATGGCCAGGCCAATACCGCGTATCTGGCAAACAGCAACCGGGAGCACGATCACCCGGCCGCCCAGTTCTGCGCGAACTTCGAGCGTGACGGGCACAAGGACTTCTACTTGATGGCTCGTCGTGAGGCGTCCTTCCTCGAAATCACCGTGCCGGAAGCGTTCACCCAGTCTTATCACTGGACGAGCTCGCAGCGCTCCGCCGACTACGCCTACGCCATGGACTTTGAAGATGGCTGGCTCAGCTACGACGTCAAGGACAGCGAGCGTCTCGCGCGCCCTGTCCGCAGAAAGTTTATTTGATCATTCAATTCTTCATTCATGGGTGCGATAGCACCCTTGCTTTTCAGGAGGCCAGGGATGGCACTGCATACGGATTTGGAAATCCACAAGGTGGCCGAGGAGTTGCTGGGTCTTTCGCTTGACCTGGTGCGCAATATCCCGCGCGACCTGAAACAGGTTGTCGGGGCAAAGATCCGGGACGAGTGCTTGCAGGTCCTGGTGCTGATCGGCCGGGCCAATATGACCCGGGACAAACTGCCCCAGATCAACCTGCTGCTGGAAAGCATTTGGATGCTCAACTACTTGCTGCGCGCCCTCACCAATCGAGGGTTGATCAGCAAGGGGCAGCACGCCAAGGCAATGAAGATGACGGCCTCAGTTGGCCGCCAGGCAAACGCCTGGAAGAAGTCCGCAATCGCGCCCGCTGCTTGAGGGTCAAGGCCCTCTTGCCTGTGCGCCAAATCTGGTCGAGCCGCTGACCTATGGGTCACCGCCATGCGCACAACAGAAACCGCCGGTCTAAAGCGTCCGCGTAGGTCTCGCGCAGTTTCCAAGCTGATCGGCACTGCCTTCGGTTTGGCGATGTAGATAGCTCGACAGGTCGCAGCGCTCCGCCAACAACGCCTACAACATGGACTTTGAAGATGGCTGGCTCAACAACAACGACAAGAACAACGAGCGTCTCGCGCGCCCTGTCCGCAGATTTAAGTGTTGCTCCATTCCAGTTCGAGGATCTCGTCCAGGCTTACTACGACTGCCGACGCAACAAGCGGAATTCCGCAAGTGCTCGGCAGTTCGAGAAGGACATGGAGATCAACTTGCTGGAGCTGTACGACGACCTGCTTGCCGGCACTTACCGCCCAGGCCGATCCATTTGTTTCGTGGTCACCCGACCGAAAGCCCGGGAGGTATGGGCGGCAGACTTTCGGGACCGCGTCGTCCACCACCTGATGTACAACCATGTGGCACCTCGCTTCTACGCCAGCTTCATAGCGGACAGTTGCGCATGCATTCCTGGGCGCGGCACGCTGTACGCCGCCACGCGGCTTGAATCGAAGATCCGCAGCGCCAGCGAGAACTGGTCGAAGCAAGTCTTCTACCTTAAGTGCGACCTGGCCAATTTCTTCGTCGCCATCGACAAGGCCGTGCTGCGCAAGCAGCTGGAGGAGCGAATCACCGAACCCTGGTGGCTGGCCCTGGCAACGCAGATCCTCATGCACGACCCGCGTGAGGACTACGAGACGTGCAGCCCGGCCCACCTGTTCAATCGGGTGCCGCAGCACAAGCGCCTGGTGGCGCAGCCCGCTCACCTCGGCCTGCCGATCGGCAACCTGTCGTCGCAGTTCTTCGCCAACGTCTACCTCGACGCTCTGGACCAGTTCGCCAAACACCAGCTGCGCGCTAAACACTACATCCGCTACGTCGATGATTTCGTGTTCCTGCATGAGTCGCCGCAGCAGCTCAACCAGTGGCTGGCCGAGGTCGAAGCTTTCCTGCCCAGGCTCGGCGCCAAGCTGAACCCCACCAAGACGATCCTGCAACCCGTGGATCGCGGCGTGGACTTCGTTGGGCACGTCATCAAGCCGTGGCGACGAACCACTCGCAAGCGTTCCCTTGCCCAAGCGCTGAAGCGCACCGCCGCAGCGCCGGCAGAAGATCTGCGCGAGACCGCCAACAGCTACTTCGGCCTGCTCAGCCAGGCAAGCCACAGCCACGCAGACCGGGCAGCCCTTGCACGAGTCGTGCTGAAGCGCGGCAACAGCGTCAACGCCGCGCTCACCAAGACCTTTCAGAAGAAGTAACTCCCCCACTCCACCGCCAGGCCTAGCCCGGCAAGGACTCCCCGTGAAACGAATTTACCTCAGCGGACCCATGAGCGGCTTGCCAGGTCTGAACTTCCCCACCTTCCACAGCATGACCAGCAGCCTCCGCGCCAGCGGCCACACCGTCACCAATCCCGCCGAGATCAACCCGGAAGGCGGAACCTGGAACGACTGCATGCGACGCGACATTGCCGCCCTGATGGACTGCGACACCGTGGCCACCCTGCCCGGCTGGGAGCATTCAAAGGGTGCCCGCCTGGAAGTCCTGATCGCCGAACGCCTAGGCATGACGGTTGTGAATGCCCATGACCTGGTAACGAGGGAGGCTGTATGAGTCGATTCTGTTTTTGTAACTGCCCCGCGGGCTTCTCCGCTGATCCTGAGCGCCACGCGCCTGATTGTCCCGGCCGATCCGGCGCAGGCAAAGCACGAACTCCAGTTCCAGCCACCACGCCGGCGTTGACGGTGAGCGCCGCTGAAGAACTGGACGCTGCGCTGCACTGGCGCAACAAGCGCGCTCAGGCGATCCGCGAGCGTGACGCCCTGCAACAGCGCCTGACCGAGGCGGATGAGCGGGTGGACGTGCTGGAGACCGCGTTATGCAAGATCAAGGTGCGCCTGGATGCCTACGCCGAATCCGATATGCGTATGCCCGAGCCTTCGGTTGAGGTCTGCCAAGCGATTGCAGATGCCGCACTCAAGCCAGCAGAGGGTGGCGGCGATCACGCCAAGCATTACGAGTGCATAGGAAAGGGTGGTGACTACACCGTTGTAGCAATCGCTCAAGGTGCCGGAACCCTCAAGGGCTTCAACCACTACGTCTACAAGAACGCGGATGGCGTCCACTTTGTCCGGGACCCGGAAGACTTCCTTTCGCGCATGCAGATCAAGCCCTAACCCAACTCCCCGCCTACTGCTGGTGCCTGCTGGCACCACCCCAGAAAATCTTCACTCCCCCCAGAAAATCTTAATTCTCGGCCCTCTCCCTCACTTTTTATTAACTCAAAGTCAGCCGCTATAGCGGCAAGGAACCCGGCATGCCTGAAGAAAGCCAAGTCGCCAAGCCTCTCCAGGTGGAGCGTTCGACAGTAACGAAGCTGGTGATCACCGGCGCACCGAGTCTTGACCCGATCACCGTCTTCCTTGAAGACCTGGCACCGTGCAAGGGCAAGATCACCGTCAGCTGCTGGGGCAAGAGCTGGACCGCCTACTGGGGTGGCATGTGGGATGGCCTGAGCATCGGGCAGTTTTTCTGCGAGTTGAACACCGGCTACATCATCGGCTACTTCGATCAGGCAATGAGCTCTCGGCAGTTCAGCGCTGAGGCGCTGGCCAACAAAGTTCGTCGAGAAATCCTGCAGATGCGAAGGTCTCGTGATCTCGACGAATCCGATGCCCGAGATCTGTATGACGAGGCGGAGGACATCCGATACGTGAACTCCATGGACTCCCTTGGCGGCGCACACTATCAGCTGATGCAACAGGTTCTTGGTGATGAGTGGTGGCATCTAAGCGCGGATGCGACAGAGCCAAATCCGGACTGGGATTATCTCGAACGAATCATTCATGCAGTGCAACAGGCACTCCGTCTGGAACAACAGCGGGTGACGCCATGATCGCCACCCTCTGGTTCGCCTACGTCTTCATCTACAAGGGGCCGATGCCATGACGCAGACAATGCAGGATCAATTCGAACAAGCCTTCAGCGACGATAACGGCAAGGTGCCGGTGGCATTCATTAAGCTGCAGCGCTTGGGCGACAGCTACAGCGTGCCGCGCGTTGCCCGGGCCTGGTACTGGTTCAAGCGCTCCCGCGAAACCCTGGTGGTGGTCCTGCCAACGGTTGGCCCCTCGCCGGTACCGCCGGAAGACGCCATCGACGACAGCTTCTTTGACGCCCATCACGCCAAGATACGCATGCGCAATGGCTGCTTCATGGCCATTAAAGCTGCTGGCATCACAATCGCGGGGGAGTCGAATTAATGAGCGACGAACTGAAACCATGTCCTGAGTGCGCGAGCGACAACCTGGAGCTGGATAGCAGCTGCAGCGCCGGGCTCAGCTGGGTCATCTGCCGCGACTGCGACTTCACGCTGCAAAAGAAGGTGCCCGAGGAAAACATCTGGCGGCACTGGAACAAGCTGAAGAAAACGCAGAAGCCCTAACCCCAATCCCCCTACATGCCTGCCGGTGAGCGGCCTCAAGGCAATTGGCTGTCGATCCAACGCTCAGCAGCAGCCGTTGCCTCATCAATTGCTGCTGGGTAGTCGTGCCAAGGCCCGGTCAGCTCAGCCGCGACCTCGCCCAGCCCGTCAATTTGCGCGGGCTCGATGATCTTCGCGGCAATCGGTGCGTCGTCGTTCGGGCGCCGCCAGACGAACTTGAGAAACATTGTGTGGCCCCGGTAGGCGTGCGCAATCGGGATATCTAGTTGGTGTGGCATGCGCCCTCCTGGCGACCGGGTGGATTGAATACCCGTTTTACACCCATCCAAGCGACACAGATATCTAGGCAAAACGCCATTACTCCATTCCCCTATGTGCCTGCCGGTGAGCGGCGGGTGAGGTATTCCTATGTCAGCAGTTCAGCGATTCCACGAAGCAGCCAACGACGCCCTGGTTAAACTCAGCGGCTACTGCCCGCCAGGCGCCAAGCTTGCCCTGGTCATTGTCACCCCGGGCGAGCCGGAGCGAGACATCATCCTGGAAGACCAGGGCCTGGATAGAAACGAAGTGGTGAGCGCGCTGCGCCGGCGCGGCCTGAGCATCGACGGCGACAACACCTACAAGCGCGACCTCTGCGATTCGATTGTCGGGGCCCTCGCCATGGGCGCCCAGAACACCAACCCGCCTCCGGTGGATCACTGGGGCCAGCGCTTCTGGGATATCGGCCGGGAGGAGCGTGCGATGCAGGAAGAGCTGCTCGAAAGCCTATCCAACTTGGTCGGCCTGGCGAAACTCGGCGCCGCCAGGCTCGACAAGTACCACGCAGCCCTTGCCCACGCCGAAGCGGTAATCGCCAAAGCCACCCGCTAACCCACCTTCTGCCGCCCAGCGCGGCAAGGACACCCCATGTACGCAACGAAAATCACCCTGCTCATGACGGCCATCGTGTTGTACGTGGCGGGGTCCACCTTTTGGTTTTTCTGGCAGGTGCCGGAGCTGCTCTCCACCGGTACCGACCAACACCTGATCGCAGCATTCGCCGGCACCGTCGCCTGGATGCTGCTCACCTTCGGTTTCATCATCCACATCATCAAGACAGCGCGGCCTACAGCGGGCGGCGGGAGGTAGGCATGGACGACATTCAGTTTCTGTCGCATGAAGATGTCTGTGAGCTCACAGGCGCCAAGACAAAAGCCGGGCAGATACTTGTCCTGTCCCGAAATGGCATTCGCCACACCATCAAACGCAATGGCTGGCCATGCGTGATCTCCGCATCACTACTAGTTGGAAAACATGACCGGCAGCCTGAGAAAGTCGAATGGCAGCCTCGGATGGGAATTCAATAAATGGCAAGACGACCCACTAACCCCGGCAGCATTCCCCGGCTGAGAAAGCGACTGCGCCCCGGGGGAAGGGTTTATTACTACTACGACGCAGGTGATAAGCCGCGCCGGGAGATCGCTCTAGGATCTGACTACGGTGCCGCAATTGTTGAGTATGCCCGGCTTGAAAAGAGCCGGGCCGCCAATGCAATCGTCGCCCAGGTGCTGACATTTGAGTACGTAGCGAACAAATACATGGATGAAGTGGTACCGACAAAGTCCATGGCCACCCAGAAAGACAACATTCGCGAGCTGAAGCAACTGCTGGTCTTCTTCAATGACCCGCCCGGGCCGTTAGAGGCAATCGAGCCGAAGCATGTTGTTCAGTACCTCCGCTATCGGTCGAAAACGGCAAAGGTGCGAGCCAATCGGGAAAAGGCTCTACTCAGCGCAATATGGAACTTCGCGCGCCAGAGCGGCTATACGTCACTCGCAAACCCTTGTGCTGGCATCAAAGGGAACAAGGAGACCGGCCGGGACACCTACGTCGAAGACGAGATGCTCGCTGCGGTGTACCTGCATGCGGACCAGCCACTCAAGGATGCACTAGATCTGTTCTACCTCACCGCCCAGCGCATTGGTGACACACTGAAGATGGACGAGCGCGACTTACTCGATGGTCAGCTGCTCATCAAACAGGGAAAGACCAGTGCGAAGCGCCGGATTGAGGTTGTTGGGGAGCTGAAGGTGGTCATTGACCGTATTCTTGAAAGGAAAAAGGGGCACAAGATTCGATCAACCAAGCTCGTTGTAATGGACAACGGACAGGCGATGACGGCGAGCATGCTCAGAGGGAGATTTGACGCGGCCAGGTTGAAGGCCGGGATCGAAAAGTCTGCGTTTCAGATGCGCGACCTGCGCGCAAAAGCTGCAACGGACAAGGAGGAATCGACAGGCAGCATCCGTGATGCACGAGACCAACTCGGGCATACAACTGTCGGAATGACAGAGCAATATATTCGGCGCCGCAAGGGCCTGAAAGTGCTTCCAACCAAGTGAAAATCCGTTCCGCAATTAATTTGGCACCCTTGAAAACAAAGGCCTTCAAGGCCTCGCTTTCAAAACAATTGCGGACCGGATACGACGATAACGTATTGATTTATATAGCTTTGAATGCGGACTTAAAATCCCCCGCTCGTAAGGGCGTCCCGGTTCGATTCCGGGTTCGGGCACCATAGATATCAAGGGCTTGCATGATGAACTTCATGCAGGCCTTTATCTTTTCTGCTCCGCAATTTTAGACTCTGCTCCGCAATTATCCCTCCCTCGGCGTCCTGCCGACCGAACACGAACTACCAAATTGCCCACGACTCGTGGTGCTTGTCGTATGGCCGCGTTCGGCCAGAAGCGGGAGTTCAGGTCATGGAAAATAAATCTGTCCCGTTATGACTGGTTCCGTTATTACTGCATCGCTTAGATACAGTGAAAAGTTCGCGACCGAGAGCTCGTGCAGTGTCCATATGAACCTTCGGATCCTGCATTTCTGACTCGAGTAGGAGTTCGGACGTCACTACGCATGCGCCGCAATAGTCGAAGATCCCATGGTCAATCTGCGTCTTCATGGCGTCGGCATAGCCGTGCCGCTCATAGGTTCCCCCATCGGCACCGCCGACACCGACAAGATGAACGCGCAGGTGACGAAGCTTCTTCACCAGCTTGGCATCCGAACTGTAATCAAACGCCCAGCCATTGGCGAACACGCGATCGATCCATCCCTTGAGAAGCGCTGGCATCGACCACCAGTAGATGGGATAGACCAGCACAAGGGCATCGGCGCGATCGATCCGCGCCTGCTCGGCGGCAACATCAGCGGGAGGCGGTTCCTCCCTGTGATGGACAGCGAGATCAGCCGCAGTGAACCTTGGATCGAACGCTTGCGCCGAGAGGTCCGCGATTTCGAAGGAGTTGCCGGGATCTGCCAGGGATACGCCTTCGGCGATTTGCGAAGCGAGGCTATGGGTGAGGGACTGGGGATCGTGATGGGCAACAACGATAAGCGCGTGCATGTCGAAAACTCCTGCTACTGATTGAGGGCGAAAGGGCGAACCCTATATACTATTGGTAAGTTACGCACAGTAAGTTACTTTTGGTATATAGCCATGTCAAGCATCGAGACAAGAGAGCAGGGTTCCAGACCGCAGCCGCGTCGGCGCATGTCAAGGGAAGAAAGGCAACGACAGTTGCTGGACGTCGCCTGGCGGCTAGTCCGGGAGGAAGGCACGGAAGCCTTGACGCTTGGACGGCTCGCCGAACAAGCTGGCGTGACAAAACCCGTGGTTTACGATCATTTCAGCACGCGGCCCGGGTTGCTGGCGGCGCTCTATCAGGAGTTCGATGCTCGCCAGACCGCACTCATGGACGCCGCGCTTCAGACGAGCGAACCCACCTTGCAGGACACGGCGACGGTCATCGCATCGTCTTACGTCAACTGCGTGCTTCTTCAGGGCAACGAGATACCCGGTGTGATCGCGGCGTTGGCCAGCTCACCAGAGCTCGAAAAGATCAAGCGCGAATACGAAGCGATCTTCATGAACAAGTGCCGGATGGCCCTCTCCCCATTTACCAGAGAGGGTTCTATCGCGCCCGCGAGTCTTCGGGCGATGCTCGGTGCGGCCGAGGCCCTATCCCATGCCGCCGCAACCGGAGAAATCACACCCGAGCAAGCGCAGGACGAACTCTTCGAAACGATCATCGCAATGGTCGACAGAAGCGCGCGCGGTGGCACGTAAAGTGTCGACGAGAGCGGTGAGCTGAGCGTCTGGTGAATCGAAGGGCAAAACACGAATCTATCCGACGTTGCACCGGACGTCCGAAAAGGGTCGATTGTAGCCGGTCGCGAAAGACCTGAACCGGCCAGAAGCGAACACTCAATATAACTCCTAGTCACCATGGTGCAGAATGCTCTTCCAAAGAGTGGCGGCCTCGATTACCGCCGCCATAGATGATCCTGATACCAGCCATCAAGGCAGATAGCCCGGCAGCATAAAGCGTTGGCGAATGCTGACTCAGCCATGCAAGCACGATGAGCCAGGTGTCTGGTTTGTCTGGCATGTTGGGCGTCGTAGCTGCGCTGATTAAAGGTAAGTCGCTGATAAAGTTCAGGCTCGGAGAAGAGCATATGGCCACGTGTTACGATCGGCTGCGTTAAACGGATATGTCCCCCAGGGGAACCTGGTACACGATCTAATGAGCTGCAAAATGAGAGGCGAAATATGCAATTTAGAAAACACTACCCAATACTGATCGCTATGAGCTGTCTTCTCTTAACAGCGTGTGACACGAGGAAAGATCAGATTTATCAGGTCGTCCGTTGCGTTATGGCAACAGAGACTGTGGCCGGCGGCGCCCCTGGTGAAGTGGGGATCAAAACCGGGCAGGCGGTTGCTCAATATCAGAAGGACCATGGCCTAGATATGAACTACGAAGAAATTAAAGATCTCGCAGAAAAAGCACGAATAGAAATAACAGGAAATCCGGAGTTGCCAATGCCTGCTCAGATTGATCGAGCAAAAAAAATCATGGCTTCGGATCAATGCAAAAATAGTTATCCCTGATTAATTTGCTTCGCAAAATAATTTCGCAAATAAAAAACCGACTATGTGGTCGGGCCTCTATCAAACTCGCCGTAGGCAAAATATTAACTATGGGGAAATAATTTTCTCAGCCGTGCGGGAATTCAAGCGGCCTCATTCATCTTGTAAGTTATCCCACCAATTGGGCGTAATGCCTTGGCGTCAATGTCATAGCAGGCATCGAAGCAGAGCTGCACAAAAGGCTCCCAGTCCCTCCCCCAAGCTGCCGGTGGGAGCTTGATGCCGTACTCCCCTTCCAACCAGGCACGAAAGATCTCTGGCTTGATGAATGGATCAGGGTTCGAAGACTGCCCGCCCTGGTGCATGTATCGATAGCGGCGAAATACACCCTTAGCGACGTACGCAGCACGATCACGCTTGCTGGCAGTCATGCGCTCTACTCGGGAGCAAGCCTGGTTGAAAACTGCCTCTTCCGCATCCTCCCGATCATCATCGGTCGGCTCTGCCGCGTACATAGCATTGCCAAAGGCGCGTAGCAGGTAATGGAGACGCGCTATCGCCGACTGGATGTGACCAGCAAGCGCTCCGTGCACCGCGTGATTTGCAGTAGGTCCTCGCTGGGTACTCTGCACCACTACTCCAAGCTCTGCGGCATCTGAGGATTGGCCAGGCGCTGGGTTGTCGTTGCAGTCATGCCATGCCTGGCGCGCTGAATTAATCTTCATGCGACAGCCCTCTTCAGCTCTCTAGTCTTCGCTCGGTAGTCGGCGGTCATCGCCTTTAACTTTTCGACCGTGTACTTCTTGGCCTCATGAGGTCCCTCCAACCACTCAACTGCCTCAGCGCCTAGCGCTATTGATATGTGGCTGATCGAGAGCGAAACGCTCGAACCGTGCGAATGACCTGGCAAGCAATGCGCCCCGCGAATCCCAGCGGAAGAAGGGAGATTCAACTGAACAGAATTAGCGGTCCCGATAGCCTCGGCTGGGAACACCGGACCTCATGCACCCTGCCCCACTCAACCAGGGCATTCAGAGCTGTAGCGTGCATTTTGTAAGGGCCTTTTGCCCAGGGATTCACCTCGAAAGAGATCGCCCGGGAGGCAGGCATTGAGGGAGGCATGAGTGTTGACGAATACAGGTGAACATCCGGGACAACCGGCTGGCCGTCAAGCAGGGTAAAACCATCAACCATCACGGGGCTTACGAACTGGGTTGAGCAGCAAGGCGGCACAGAAATAGCCGACAACGTTCGCGGCGCGTTGGATTCATGTTCGACCAGTTGCTGGGAGCAGATTGTTACAGCAAACTCAATCCGCTCGCCCCACCTAAAGGAACTGAAATCACATGAAGGATCAACCCAGCCCTATCCCCCTGGTTATCCTTGACGTTCAGGACGCCATTGATCGCCCGAACTGGGACGGAAAAAATAATCCTGGGTACGTGGCGGTAATCCAACGCCTTCTTGATCTATGGCGATCAAACGACTGGCCAGTTCTGCACGTGAAGCACGATGAACGAACTCCTACATCTAGTTATTACGTCCATGGCCCGTGGAATGGCATCAAGGAAGTCGTTGCCCCGATAAAGGGAGAAGTCGTCATCATCAAACATGAAAACTGCGCCTTCATTGGCACCGAGTTGGACGCCACTCTCAAAGGGATGAAAGCAAAGCAGTTGGTGCTAACGGGGGTCGTCATTCATAACAGCATGGACGCCACGGTCCGTGCGGGCAAAGCACTCGGATACAGCATCATTCTTCCCTCCGACGCCACAACTGCTGTGCCCGTCGTCGGGGCGAATGGAAAGACCTGGGACGCCAAAACTGTTTACGACCTGACCTTGGCAATACTTGGTGATGAATATGCCGATGTTATGTCATCGGACGAAGTGATCGCACAGTTCACGTAAGGCTAAGAGGCTTCCTCAACCGCCCTGCCTCAGTATGAAGGCACCTATTGATGCGATAACAGTCGCTAGCGCCAGATGCAAAAAGCCCAGCGCTGGTTGGGCGGTTGGCTACCACAGAGCAACTCGAAAGCTACTGATATCTCGAATGCTCGCACGCTGCCTTCAGTCGTTGCATCGCATCCGGCGCCATAGGCGCGGTCATCATTGACCTGTAGGTCATGCACTCTTGAGTTTCATGGGGCTTTGGAATATCAACGTGACTCGAAGCGCACCCCGCCAGCAGCACCACCGCTACCGCCGCTATAAAAATCCGCATGTCGTTCCCTCTGTGGTTTGGCGGGACTGTAGCACTTATAGGACTGCGCAAAAGCTCGGCCCCTAGTCGTGTTTTACCAATCACATGAATGTTCAGTAAGCGGCTCATCAAACTGGACAAGGACGACTCGCGTGTAGCTACGGGCATTCATCACCCCCAGCAAAAACAGCGTCCTTTCTGCTGAGCCGCACGGGGTGTTTCCCGGCAGTCGAACCTCGATGTGCGCAGAGAGCAGCATTTTTTCCATAAGCTGGAAGTTTGAAACCTCTATACCTCAAGTCACGCAGATTCCACTACCAAGTCTGTTAATGGAACCGCACAGCAGGTCAAGACATGATTGCTCATTTGCTCTTCTGCAGATACCGCTGATGCACTTTGTTGGTCAACGCACCCAGAAACGACTCTCACTTTACATTGACCACAAAACCCTGCACGACATCCATAAGGTAATTGCACACCCGCTTGCTCAGCCTGACGCAATAAAGGCTGCTGATTATCGCCTAAGAAGGCGACTCCATTGACTATCAGGTTAACAGGCCTAAACTCAGCCTGAGGGATAATAGCAACATTGAAGGTTTCTTGATGATAATGTGACTTAGGCACACCGAGCTTCAATAACTCACACCGAGCATATTTCATGAACTCATCAGGACCACAGGCAAATACCTGCCGTTCGCTTACCTTAGGAATCCCCTTGAGCAACTGAGTATCTAAGCGTCGCTTTGGCCCGCCCCATAATTCATCAGGCCGAGTTAATGCGACAATAACTTTCAGATTAGGGTTAACGCTCTTAAGATAATCAATCTCTGACTTAAAAGCTATGTCTTCCCGAGTGCGGCATTGATAGTAGAGATAAATATCAATATGCCTTTTATTATCATAGAGGTAACGCAGCATAGAAATCATTGGTGTGATACCGCTGCCCGCAGCAAGCAATAGAAGCTTATCAGCAGTAATATCGAGATAAAATTCACCGGCAGGTGATTCCATAGCTAACTTGTGCCCCACCTGCAAGCGATCATGTAACCAGTTCGAGACACGCCCACCGGGTGCTCGTTTTACCGATATTGCATATAGCCCCGCGCGCGAAGGCGTTGACGATAGCGTATAGCGACGCGTGAAATACTGACCGTCTATTTTAAGCGTTATAGGAAGATGTTGCCCTGGAAGGTATGAGGGAAGTAAATTGCCGTTTCCAGATTCAAACCAGAAAGTACAAATATCGTGAGAGACGTTCTCCCGCTTAGCACAAATCAGACTTAGGCGTTGAGTGGCACTGACGTTAAATACCTCCCGGGGCTTCTCTTCTAAAACCTCGATAAAATCCCCTACTCTAATCACTCCTTCGTTGAGGGCAACAAGATTATGCCCGAATTTAATATTTCCTTGTTCATCGCTTCTGAATTCAGACAGTGTTTTTAACGGCTCTTTTTTTGCATCGAAGATTGTGCTTTTCGGATCAATCGTTGTGAGAACACATCGCGTGCAGGGTTTAACTCCCTCAAAGATAACGTCACCAATACGAATTCGCTTCCAGCTATCCTCATCGAAAGCATTCGTTCCACTGACCACTAGATTAGGTCTAAAATGGGTCATTGAGACATTCTCGATGCTGCGCTCATTCAGCGCGGCCAGAGAGGCCTCACTGATAATAAGCAAAGGGTAACCGTCAGCGAAACTGATGTTAAATGGAATAGCCTCACGCGTTCTATTTGATTGTTCACCGGTATAAAGCAGTTGCACCGGGGCACTCAAAATAGCCGAAAACCATTGATTCGCCTCATCGGTGGTAGTAAAGGCAATAAAGTTATCCTTGAACACATTGGTACCAGCCTCAAGCATCATAAAATCCGAATACTTTAATACGAGACGTTTGCATTGCGCATAGGTTAAATATAATCCCTCCGCAAATAGCGCAGCGGTTATATTAAGTAACTGCGGGAACTCACGGGCCGTTATCATCTCGCCATCTTCACGCGCCACCATAAAGCGGCGATCGAACGCAATCCCCTGCTTCTCAACCCACACTTGTGACTGGCTGATTCCACCCGTCGATTTAACAGGATAAAATGTTATCTCAGTTAAATAAGGTTTATTCGTCAAGGTCACCTGATCCTCCGGATATTTTTAGACCGAATTGAATTATCAGATCGAAGAGTAGTTTTCCAAGCTATATCCGCGGGATATTATTTCGTTCCTGAGCGCCAGGGAGGTCAAAACATCAATCTCTTTAACCCGAGGGTAGCAATATGAACTCCTTAGAATGACATCATCTAAAAATGCGGGATGACACATTATCTCAAGACTCATACAACCTCGCTTATCGGCATTCTCTAGTATTTGCAGGATAAGCGCCTCTGAAACGGCCTCTCCATAAAAACTGGAATCGAAATAATTGGTGGCACGGGAAGTATTTACTTGAATATTAAATTTTTTAGCTTCAGTGCGGTCTATCCGCAAAGGCAATGATTTACTGCTTGCGAAGCTCTCAACCACGGGATAAATTTCTGGCAGCATATGCACAAAATGATGGCTGTCCAAATGTGTAGGGACCCTCCCAAAAACCTCTATAAACTTCTCAAATTGCGCATTTAATTCGACTGCTATCTCTGCGGGCTCCAGCATTCCCTTTTCTGCATATCCCCACAACCATTTACCTAGCTCCCCGGTTTCATTAACCAGACTTTTCATAGCCGTTAACGGACGTCCATAGGTCAAAACAAGGTGAAGCCCGACACCTAAACCTGGGTTTTTCTGACTCAGTTCAGCTGCGTGTAACGCATAAGGAGAGGTAACCATGGCGGTTGTCGACGTGACGATGCCGTTATTGTAGGACTCAACTATCCCGTAGTTCTGGCCTTTGCTCATGCCAAAGTCATCGGCATTAACAATTAAGATTTTTTTCATTTTGCTCCTCTCGTCATGTTCAATACTCCTCTGAATAGCGGGCTAAAGCAGAGAAGCGGAGCCTAGGGGAGATCTGAAGTAGCCAGCGTTTTTGATGCCGTCGTTGATTGGGGTCAAAAAAACGCTGCAACGCCATCCGGTCTCAAAACACGCATTTATAGGCCCGACGGAAATTTCGGCGGTTTGGGCATACCACCCCTTTAAGCGCCCGCCCCGGTCTGTTGAGCACCGACCAAGCACTCAAGCGCCTCACCCAAGCCTGTGGCCTTGTCACCAATCAACAAGTGCCAAACACCGCTTTCCAGCTGGCTGAGACCTTGGCAACCCAGCGCAGTGAGATCAGCTTCGGACAACCCCGACTCATCCCCCAACTCCACCCGCAACCGCGTCATCGCCACCGCTTCCAACTGCCGCACATTCCCCCTGCCACCCAACGCGCTCAGCCATTTCTCGGCTTCCTGCACATCCACCGCCATCGGCTTATCCAAGGGCGCACCCGTCACAGGTGCTCTGACAACAAACGAAGGCATGGCCAACCGAATTTCATCAGCAATGCAATCCGCCATCGGCCCGACCACCACCTGCAAACTCCCGCCGCTCCCTGGCCGCACAACAGCTATCGCGCCGAGTGCTTTCAGCTCCGCGTCCACCGCCTTGTTGCGGTCGACCATGTCCAGGCGCAGACGGGTGGTGCAGGCGCCGACACTGAGCAGGTTGTCGGCGCCGCCCAGGGCGCGGATATAGGCACTGGCCCGCTGGCTATCACTCATTGCTTGGGCCTGTACCACCTGGATATCTTCACGGCCAGGGGTCTTCAGGTTGAACCGACGAATGCAGTAGTTGAACACGCTGTAGTAGATCACCGCGTAAGCCAACCCCACAGGAAACACCAACCAACCATTGCTGGACTTGCCCCAACCCAGCACCATGTCGATAACCCCTGCGGCGAAGGTAAAGCCCAGGTGGATATCCAGCATATTGGTGACAGCCATCGACAGGCCAGTCAGCACCGCATGGATCAGATACAGGAATGGCGCGAGGAACATAAACGCGAATTCAACCGGCTCAGTCACTCCGGTCAAGAACGAGGTCAGCGCCATCGACAGGAAAATCCCGCCCATCACTTTGCGGCGTTCAGGCAGGGCGTTGCGGTACATCGCAAAGCACGCAGCGGGCAGGCCGAAGAGCATCACCGGGAACATGCCGGTCATGAATTGGCCGCCTTTGGGGTCGCCCGCGAAGTAGCGAGCGAGGTCGCCAGTGACCACGGCGCCGGTCACCGGATCGGTAAAGGTGCCGAACACAAACCACGCCATATTGTTGAGGATGTGGTGCAGGCCAGTGACGATCAGCAGGCGGTTGACCACCCCAAACACAAACGCGCCGAGGCTGCCGCTTTCCATCAGCAGCACGCCGAAGCTGTCGATACCGTGCTGGATCGGCGCCCAGATCAAACCAAAGATCACCCCCAGTCCAACCGCGCTGAACCCCGTGATAATCGGCACAAACCGCCGCCCGCCAAAGAACGCCAGGTACTCCGGCAACTTGATGTCCTTGAAGCGGTTATACAGCGCGCCTGCCATCAAGCCACTGGCGATACCCGCAAGCATGCCCATGTTGATAGAGGTGTCCATCCCCTTGAGCGTGGAGACCATCACCAGGTAACCAATCGCACCGGCCAAACCCGCCGTGCCGTTGTTGTCACGGGCGAACCCCACGGCGATGCCGATGGCGAAGATCAGCGCGAGGTTGGCGAAAATTGCCTGCCCGGCGTCGTGCATCACCGCGATGTTCAGCAGGTCGGTGTCGCCCAGGCGTAGCAGCAGGCCGGCGATCGGCAGGATAGCGATCGGCAGCATGAGTGCCCGGCCCAGGCGTTGCAGGCCTTCGATAAAATGTTGATACATAGCATGTCTCCTTTTGTTGTTGTTATCAGCTCAGCGGCCAGTGGTGTTGACAGGCTTGGCGGACGGCTTTGGCACTGCTCAGGTCGAGCAGGCCTTGGCTCAGTTGCCAGCATTGCGCCGCGTCCAGGTGGCGGACGCGGTCCTTGATTTCACCGATCTGCGGCGGGCTCACCGACAGCTCGCTGACGCCCAGACCGACCAGCACCGGCGTAGCCAGCGGGTCGGAAGCGAGGGCACCGCACACACCGACCCAACGCCCGTGTTTAGCCGCGCCGCTGCAGGTCTGGGCGATCAGGCGCAGCAGCGCCGGGTGCAACGCATCGACCCGCGCGGCGAGGCCGGCGTGGTCGCGGTCCATGGCCAGGGTGTACTGGGACAGGTCATTGGTGCCAATGGACAGGAAGTCCGCGTGCCTGGCCAGTTGCTCGGCCATCAACGCAGCGGCGGGTACTTCGATCATCACTCCCAGTTCGGGGCGCTGGGTCAGTTCCAGCTCTGCGCACAGCTCATCGAAGCGCTGGCGGATGTGCAGCAGCTCGTCGACTTCGCTGACCATCGGCAGCAGGATGCGGCAACGCGCCAGCGGGCTTACCTGCAGCAGGGCACGCAGTTGCTGGTCGAGCACCTCAGGGCGGACCTGAGCCAGGCGAATACCGCGCAAGCCCAGCACCGGGTTGGTTTCAATCGGCAGCGGCAGATAATCAAGCTGCTTATCGCCGCCCACATCGATGGTGCGGATAATCACGGACTTGTCGCCCATGGCATCCAGCACGGCTTGGTAGGCCTGGCGCTGTTCCTGCTCATCCGGCGCGGTGCGGCGGTCGACGAAGAGGAATTCGGTGCGCAGCAGGCCGACGCCATCGGCGCCGCTTTCAAAAGCAACCTGGGCTTCGACGCTGGAGGCGACGTTGGCGGCCACTTCGATGGTCGTGCCATCAATGGTGTTCGCCGGCTGTTGGGCCTGGGCCTGTTGCTGTTGGCGACGCAGCTTCTGTGCGTCGCGAATCTGGTGCACTTCGGCGCGGCGCGCTTCGGTGGGTTCCAGTTCCAGGCGACCGTTGACGGCGTCGAGTACCACCCATTGGCCTTGGGGAACATCGAGTACTTCGGCGCCCAGCGCTACCACACACGGCAAGCCTTTGCCACGAGCCAGAATCGCCACATGGGAAGTCGCACCGCCTTCGGCCATGCAGAGGCCGGCAGCCTGCTGGGCACTCAATTGCAGCAGGTCAGACGGCGTCAACTCGTGGGCGCTGACGATCGCGCCGGCAGGCAATCCGAAGTGCCAGGCTTCACCTTGCAAAGCTCGCAATACGCGTTGTTGCAGATCCCTTAGATCATTTGAACGCTCGGCGAACAGTGGCTTGCCCAAGGCCAGCAATACCCCGCATTGCGCCTGGATCGCATCGTGCCAGGCGTGGGTAGCGGCGCTGCCGTTTTCGATGGCGCCGGTAGCCGCCTCCAGCAGTGTTGGGTCCTCCAGCAAGGCGAGATGCGCCGCGAAGATATCCTCTTCCTGGACGCTCTTACGCTGGCGGGCATGCTTCAGTGTCGTGCGGATTTCGCTGCGCACTTGCTCCAACGCTGCGTCCAGGCGTTGCAGTTGTTCGTCGGCGGAATGGTTGCCGGTGTCGGCCGGCAGTTCGATACCGGTCAGGTGAAACAACGGCCCGTAGACCAGTCCCGGCGCAGCACACACACCTTGCAGCACACCGGCTTCACTGCTTGCCCGGCGTGGAGCGACGATGGCCGGGGCGTGGTGTTCTTCTTTAATGACGACGGATAAGGCCGCGACCAACGCCTGCAGCGCCGCGTCAGCATCCTTTCCGACACAGTTCACACGGACTTCATCACCTTCGCTAATGCCCAGGCTCATCAAGCCGATCAGGCTGGCGCACGACGCCGATTTACCGGCGAAATGCAGCTGCGACAGGCTGCTGAAACCCTGGGCGGTCTTGCGGATCAGCGCGGCGGGCCGCGCATGCAGGCCGCCGCGATGGGTGATGCGCACGCTGGCACTGGCACGCGCCTGGGCGGTGTCGGCCATCACGGGCTGCACGACGCCAGCCTGACGCGCAACGATGCGCAGCAGGGCTTCGCCGACCTTGACGGCGTTCACGGCCACGGGGCGCAGTTCGAACTGCTCACCGTTAGTGAGG
>NZ_JAEKDC010000018.1:0-98391 GCF_016405645.1 Pseudomonas sp. MF5691 | reverse complement strand
CGAGGCATTGCAGTTGGGCCGCGACGGCCTCACAGGAGGACAGGGCCTCTTCAAGCATTTTTGAAGTCAATGGTTTCTCCTTCGACCATTACGTCGGTGAGGTGCAGGGAGCGGTCCAGGCGCACGCCGCCCAGGCATTTGGACACGGTGTGGCTGCCCAGCTTGTATTCGCCGTCGGGCATGCTGGCGGTGCCGGGAGCGAAGCCCACCAGCTTGGCGGACTCATCTGAGGCGTTGATTGCCTGGATGTGCTGCGGGGCACGCACCACGGAGGACGCTGTCAAAGTTGGTTTTGTGAGGATTAACTTTTCGCTATTCCTCACCATTAATCACCCATGACCATTAGTTTCAGTGGCAATTCGACTTTCTTCTGAGCACTACCGGTGTGCAGGTCTAGCGTTATATTGATCCGAGTCTTTGGCACTTCATTTTGGAAACTATTTGAAGCCATATCCCCTCCCCTCCAGGCTTTTTTGCAGCAGCAAGTGCTGAAGCGAAACCAATACTGAAACCAGCGCATATAGCCGACGCGTCAAATAGCACACCCGCCATAACACATAAGTTCCATTCCTAAAGAGGGCATAAAGCGCTTAGACGCTGCTCGCTTTTGCCCGGCCAAGACCATGGTGAATAATTTCAAATGGTGATTACTAGCCTTCACAGCGCGCCAGGGATCATTCAGAACAAAAATCAGGAATTATCCTACAAATAAACTGATTAACATTCGGGAACCCGCTCCGCACTTGTAGGAGGGGCATGACTCACCCACATGGGTTACAAATCAGTTCACGCACATAGGTAACAGTTACTGACTGGCAGGCAATTACTGATCATCGGATACCTTCAACTACCTGCAAGACACCGACCAAAGCTGATCAAGTCTTGTCGTATAGCTCTGACTCATAAGCTCCCGCCGCATCGCCCCGTCAGGATTCGCCGGCACTCTGGCTGAACGCAACGAGCCCCGGCCCCAACAACCATTAATCTGATCCAGCACGCTCATCACCCTGGACACGTTTACAGGTTGCGACACTGCAAACAAATCTTCGGTGTACTGGCCTCAGTCATTGAGGCAGGCTGTCCTCGTGCCGGCTCATTTGATTTTCTCGGTATCCGGCGCACGGGAAAGGCTAGACCCGGTCACGCTCAAGAAGCGTGCCGAGCAGAGGGTGTTGCGCCAGGGTAAGCAGGCCGTGGGCAACGTCAGGAACAAAGGGCCGACTCTGAAGCCCTGACATGCGCCTGGCACGCCCGCAGCGCGATCAATCCTTGGTCGTAGGCGTTGATATTGCCTACAATCGGCGACCTCAAGATAAAGACAAAGGAGCAAATTTGAACAAGAACTCGTATCGTTATCTGGTGCCTTTGATTTTTGGAACGCTGCTCTCTGCTTCCTTGCTTGTTACATGGCATAGCCATATTTACTCCAGAACCTTCTTCAAGCCAGATCTACAACAAAGCTACCTTATCGCCTCATCAGTACTAGCAATCATAACTTCGCTGGGCATGTTATTATTTAAATCAAACATCACACCAGGCAACACTCTCAAAAACATAAAAATCATTATCTGCACGCCAATAGCCGCACTTATAGTGTGCATGCTTATATTAGTCATTCCATTTTCACTTTCAATCTACCTTTCCACTGGAACTCAAAGCAGCTACACGACTGCCTATAAAAAAACCTCAGGCGGCAGAAGAAGCTGTAGTGGGATTGAATTCTTCGAGCCAGAACTGAATAAAGAAATAAAAATATGCCGATCAAACGTTATCGACAATACTGGACAGGTAAGCGTTTACAAAACCAGCACTCATAACGGCATAGTCATAATAGGCACAAAAATTTAATGGTGTTCTTAGGCAGGGGGTTAATATTTTAGGGAGCTGTAAACTATCCCCTCCCCCTATCCGACAGGGTGAACAACTGGCCCTGGGCCCAGTCAGTCATGCCCCGGTAGATCGCCGAGATGTCACGCAGCAGCGAGCAGGCATCAGCCTTGTTCTGCAGGTTCAGGTTGCAGATGAAACGCAGCTCCAAAGGCCGAGACTTTGACCGGCCTGCCATCACCCGCAATGACAGGAAAACTGCACGAAAAACCGAGCTTGGGTACAACAATCAGTTTGCGCAAAACGCCACCTGTCGACCCAATACTGTTCACCCTCTTCCCCCCGGCACCCCAACACCCTGCAAGCTGGTGAACTCCAGAGCGACGGTAAAACGCTGCTGCTCCAGAATTACATCAATCTGCCAGCCCAATTTTGCACATAACTGACGCATCAACTGCAGCCCCAGGCCGTAGCCGTAATCGCTGGACTCCTCCCTCGGCTTGGCCTCCCTGATGTGGTTGGCAATTACCAGGCGCGGGTAGTTGAAGCTGATTTCTACCTGGCCCTCTTCCGCGTATTGCAGGGCGTTGCGCAGGAAGTTACCGATCACGATGCGGCACGCGGTGGGGGGGAGTCGGCAGGGTTCGCTGTGGATGTCGACAAGCAGCTCGATATCCCGATTGCCGATCAGGTAGCGATGTTTGTCAATCAGCTCGCCGACCAACGCGCTCAGGTCTATATCTTCCTCAGGCAATGGTTCGGGGCGTTCGCGGCTCATCCACAGCAAGGTCTCGGCGATAAGTTGCATGTTCAACACCGAGCGCTCAATGCGCTGCAGGGAAGATGGCAAGACACCGCCGGCCTGCAGGGTCAACAGTTCTATATTGGCCTTGAGCACCGCCAATGGGGTTCGCAGTTCATGGCTGGTGTAGCGCAACAGGCGGCCTTCACGCTGGCTGGCAGCTTGTACTTGCTCAACACTCTGGGCCAGGGCATCGGCCAGGGTATTGAACTCCTTGAAGCTGAAATCCGGGCGCTCGCCGGCCCGGGCATCCGGGTTGTTCAGGGTACTGGACCATTGGGCCAGGCGTCCGAGCGGCCGCACCAGCCACCAGACCAACAGGGCGATGATAATCAGCGCCGGCACGAACACCGCCAGGCTGACAAACACGACGCCCTGCAGTACCTGGTCAAAGTAGGCATCGGACAGCGGCGTCTCGACCTCACCGCCCTCCTCGTGATCATGGTCAATGTCATACATGTAAAGGGTCTTGCCGTCACCCAGGGGCTGGGTGAGGACTGCCCGGATCTCAGCATCGTCATCATCGGAGTCTGTATCACCGAAGACCTGAACGGCACCGAAGGACATGCTCGGCGGGGCCTCGAGCAACTGGCGCACGCTCGCCGGCAAGGCTTCCTTGCCGATGACGGCCTCGAAGAAGTAGTTGCGCGGCGGTGGCGTGGTCGGATCCTTCTTGTAATGCCTGACGAAATACTGAGCCTCTTCTTCCATCATCGCACTGGCGGTGTAGAGCAGGCCACGCACGGTGTATACCGGCAGCAGTTGGCTGTAGATCAGTAACACCACAGCAATCAGGAACAGGAAGCTGCCACTGATCACCCACTTCAGACTCAGGCGGTTACGCATGGGGCTTCACCTGAACACCGACCCCAGGCAGGGTGTGGATCAGCGGCCGGTCAAAGGGTTTGTCTACCGCCTTGCGCAGCCGGTGCATGTGGACTTTAAGCGTGTTGCTGTCCGGTGGTTCATCGCCCCAGATCGTGGTTTCCAGGCGCTCCCGGGGCACGAGTTCAGGGCTGGCGCGCATCAGGTACTCCAGCAGGGTCCAGCAAATGGGTGACAAATGCAGCTCCTGCCCGGCGCGGCTGACTTTGCGGGTGGTCAGCTCCATGACTAGGTCGTCCACCTGCAGGCGGCTGGTCTGGCCACTGCGGCGCACGCTCAGGGCGCGAATCCTGGCGACCAGTTCGGCCAGCTCGAAGGGTTTGACCAGATAGTCGTCGGCCCCCGCCGCAAAGCTGGCGAGTTTGTCAGGGAGCGCGTCCAGTGAAGTGAGCATCAGGATCGGCGTCTGGCTGCCTTGCTGGCGTAGCCGTTCGCACACTTGCTGGCCGTCCAGGCGCGGCAACATGATGTCCAGGAGAATCACGTCGTAATGCTGGTCGAGTGCCAGGTTAAGGCCGGCCTGGCCGTTAGTGACGTGGTCGCAGACCATGCCGCTGATTTCCAGGTACTCGATGATGGTCGTGGCCAGGTCAAGGTTGTCCTCGACCAGCAGCAGGTGAATATGCACGGAAAAGTCCCCTCGGACAGGTGTTGCGCAGAGGGTTGAAGGATAACGGAAGTCGGGCGATTTCCCGTGGATGTTTACCTCGCGTTAACCCGGCACTCTCTAAGCTGGGGCTCTTCCTATCCCGAGCTCATCACCGTCATGAACCTTTACTCGATGGTTAAAAGAGTCCTGTTGGCTTTGATTCTATTCGGCCTGATGGCCAGCGTCCTGCCGTCTCGCGGGCAATTGGTCAACCTGGGAGGCGGCAGCCGGTTTCTGGTGGGCGAGCATCTCGAGCAGGCAGCTGCGTGCTGTGTCGCCAGTGCGTTCCGATAACGCAGGCGCCAGTTACAGCTGGCAGGTGCTGATATGCCTGGGGCTGATTGTGGGTGTGTCGATTGCGATGGGTAGCTACATCGTTCATTTGAATGCGCGCATTGATAAGCAGCGAGAACTGTCGCCGGTGTATCTGCACCAATGCGGCAACGGACGTGGGGGGTTTATTGTGTACCCCGACGGCAGGCGCAGCAGTGATGACTGCTACCCCGCCGATGACCTTGAATCGACGACCACTGATCAGCCACAGGACGTACCAGGCACACCCCGCGAGCAATGGCTCAAATACATCCTGCCTGCCGTTGAAGGCCTGCGCAGAATGACCTCCAACAGTCTGATCAGCACCTCCAGGCCCCAGCCGAAACCCCGGCACGCCAGCCTGCCAGGCACATCTGATATGCTTTTTTCTTTAACACCTGCATCTGTACCGAACAGTGCACAACCCGGACAATGGCTCATCGGCAGGAACTCCCCGGCCGCCCTTCTTCCTTTTGGAGGCCCCATGGCTAAGATGGCATTTTTTCTTTTAGGGTTTCTGGCACTGACCGTTGGCATTGGCCTGCTGGCCACGATCTCACCGGTCTGAGCCCCGGCCCGTAAAGGCCTGGACTCTTTAGCCGGCAAAAAACATCGGGTACAACGACAGCACCAACAGCCCCGCCATCGACCTGTTGAACAGCTTCAACCAGCGGGGCTCGCGCAGGACATTGCGCAAGCCGGTGCCACACCCCGCCCACACGCACACACTCGGCAGGTTGACCACGGCAAACACCACGGCGATGACCAGCACATTAGTGAAGTAGCCTTCAGCCGGCGTATAGGTGGTGATCGCGCCCAATGCCATGACCCAGGCCTTGGGGTTGACCCACTGGAACACCGCAGCGGCGAGAAAGGTCATGGGTTTGCGCTTGCCGTCGGTGTCGTCCGACATTGCGCTGGAGGTCGCTATCTTCCACGCCAGGTACAGCAAGTAAGCCGCCCCGATATAGCGCAACGCGGTGTACGCCCATGGCAACGCCTTGAACACCTCCCCCAGGCCCAGGCCGACCGAAATCACCAACAACATAAAGCCCACGCTGATCCCCAGGGCATGGGGAATCGAGCGGCGAAAACCGAAGTTCACCCCCGACGCCAACAGCATGGTGTTATTGGGGCCAGGGGTGATCGAAGACACGAAGGCAAACAGCGCGAAGGCCGATAGCAAGCTGGTGGACATGAACATGGTGCGTCATCCGGCGAATTATTGTCGCCCTGACAGTAGAGGGTTCTGCCGCGCCTCGCCCCGTACAGCTAGGCCCAGATCGAGAGATACAATTCATCAAGGGTGGGAGCTGTCGGGCCCGGCGAGGCTGCGATGGCGGCTGCACACCCGCACAACTGCAGCTTCGCCGAAGCTCGACCGCAGATGCGAAAGGACTGACGCTTAAACCGGCATTGGCACCTGACGATAGGTAACGGTCTGCCCCAGCGCGATGGCACTGGCCTCAAGCCGCAGACGCTCGGCGTCAAGAAAGCCATGCAACGTTTTGAGATGACCGATCTTGAGTTGAATCTCAGCCATTTTGTCGGCCACCAACGCAGCGCCCTGGGCACAGTCAATCGTACTTTGCCGCTTGGCTTCGAGGATTTCGCCGACCTCAGCCAGGGAAAACCCCATCTTCTGCGCCATCTGAATAAACGCCAGGTCCAGTGCCGTCTGCTCACTGTAAACGCGGTAGTTATTGGCTCCCCGCTGCACGGTGATCAGCCCCAGCGCCTCGTAATACCGCAAGGTATGGCGCCCAAGGCCGCTCCTACGCTCAAGCTCTGCGACTTTCACGGTAAATTTTCCTTGACTGTAGAGGTAGCTCCACAGTTTAGCCTGCGCACCTTATCCAACCAAGGAATGCGCCATGAGTACTCAATGTTTTGTCACCGGCGGCAGCGGATTTATCGGGCAGCATTTGCTGGCCCACCTGAGCGCTACAGGGCACGAGGCATGGGTGCTGATGCGCCACGCCGCAAACCTTGAATCGCTCAGGGAGCAGGTGCGTCTACTGGGGGGAGAACCCTCGCGCATTCAGGCCGTTCAAGGCGACCTCAATCACCCGAACCTGGGGCTGAGCGCGACTGACCGCCAGCGTATTGCCTCAGCCCGCGTGGTATTCCACGTCGCCGCCCAGTTCGCCTGGGGCCTGTCTATGGAGCAAGCCCGCGCGGTCAACGTCAAAGGTGCTCTGGAGGTTGCCCGGTTATCCGCAAGCCAGCACAGTCGGCTGCTGATGGTGGGTGGCTACATGCTGCAAAACACCGCGCACTTGACCAGCATTGGCATTGATCAGCAATGCCCCGAACACACCGATTGGCCCGCCGTGTACAGGCGTGTGGGTGGGTACGAGGCAAGTAAGCTGGAGGCGCATTTTGCGGTCATTCGCTACATGCAGGCGCAACGGGCCGACTACACCATCGTGCACCCGGCAACGGTCTGCGGGCATAGCGAGAGCGGGCATATCCTGGCTGGTCAGCCGGTAGCAGAGCTGATTCGCAACCTGGCGACGGGCAAGTTGACGGCGATTCCTGGATCAACCCGCCACTGGCTGCCATTGGTCAGTGTCGATTACCTGGTGGCGTTGATGGTCGCGGCGGCATTCGACCCGGCAATGGCAAATCAGCAGGCCCTGGCACTGGACGAGCTCAGCCCCAATCTGCAAGGACTGGTCACACACATCGCCCGCACCCTGGAAGTGCAGACTCCCCGCCGCCACCTACCACTGGGCCCACTCAGATGGCTGCTGAAAATACCGGGCGTGGCTACGCACTTTGGCACTAGCCCGGAATCCCTGAACTTCATCCGCACCGAGCGATTCGACATGACTCATAGCCGCAAGCTGGAAAGCCGATATCAGCTCAAGCATGCTGATTTGGCATTAACGCTGGAGAAAACTGCGCGATTCGTCAGGCATGGACTTCTGAACTGAAGGAGGTTTTGCCCCCCAACAAATGACATGAGCACTGTTGAGTGCTGGCGTAGAATCCAGCCCAAAGCACAATCATATTCAGGGAAATCCGGATAATGCTCTTCGAGAACCTCGCGCTGTTTTTGTTGATTGTCGAGAAAGGCGGATTGTCGGCGGCAGGCCGCGAGGTCGGGCTTTCGCCCACGTCTGTGTCGGAACGGCTCGGGGCCTTGGAAAGGCACTACGGCGCGACCCTACTGACCCGTACGACCCGCTCAATCAGCCTGACGGACGAAGGGCGGATGCTGATGGAGGGCGCCCGGCGCCTGCTCGCAGAAGCTGAAGACATCGAGAGCACTATCAAATTGGGCACCGAACGAATCTCGGGGCTGATACGCCTGAGCGCCCCCGTCGACCTGGGCCGCAACCGCATCGTGCCCATCCTCGATGATTTTCTGCAGGAGCATCCCAACGTCAGCCTCGACCTGAACCTGACCGATGGCTACCTGGATCTCGCGGGGCAAGGGATTGATTTCGCCATTCGATATGGCGCCCTGTCCGACAGCACCCTGCGTGTCAGAAAACTCAGCGAGGGCCGTAGGGTCGTGTGTGCATCCCCCGCCTATCTCAAGGCCCATGGCACGCCCCAACACCCATCGGACCTGGCGCAGCAACAGTGCATCCTGATGCGCTTTGGCAGCAGCATCCACCGTGAATGGCAGTTCCGCGCCGCTGGCCGTACGTTCAAGGTGCTGGTGTCGGGCAGGCGTATTGCCAATGATGGCGATCAGGTGCGCCAGTGGTGCCTGGCCGGCCACGGCATCTGTATCAAGTCCTACATCGATGTGCGTGATGACTTGGACGCAGGCCGACTGGTCGAGGTATTGGAGACCTACTCCCTGCCGGGCGTGGACTTGCAGATTGTCTACCCTTCCGGCCACGCGATGCCGCGCCGGGTCAAACTGCTGATGGACGAAATCTCCTTGAAGCTGGCGACCTGAGCGCGCCCCAAGGAGATTTTTTTGGATCTGACCTACCGCTTTCAGCCCTGCTGAGCCCAGGCGGCAAAGTCCGAGTAACCACGTTCGGTACCGCCAAACAACTCAGCGCCTTCCAGACCGGCTAACGGGTAACCCTTCTCCAGCCGCAGTGGCAGATCCGGGTTGGCCACAAACTTGCGTCCGAAGGCGATAAAGTCTGCATAGCCTTTTTCCAGGACCCACTCAGCAAGCTCCAGGTCGTACTTACCGGCCACCACAATCGCATTACGAAAGCGCTCGCGCACGGCTTGGCGGAAGTCTTCGGGAAACTTGGGGGCATCATCCCAGTCCGCTTCGACCAGGTGCAGATACGCAATATTTTTGCCCTGCAAATAGCGGGTCGCTTCCAGCAACGTCGGCAGAATGTCCGGGCAAGCCATGCCACGCGCCGTAAGAAACGGCGCAACCCGGATCGCTGTGCGATCGGCCCCCACTTCATCAATTACCGCATCCATGACTTCCCTGAGAAAGCGCAGACGGTTCTCGCGCGATCCGCCGTACTCATCCGTACGCGTGTTCGACGTGGTGCGCAGGAACTGGTCGATCAGGTAGCCGTTGGCCCCATGCACTTCGACACCGTCGAAACCTGCCGTCATGGCATTACGCGCAGCCTTACGATAATCGTCGACGATGGCGTGGATTTCGGCGCGCTCCAGTGCCCGTGGTGTCGGGCACGGGGCCATACTGCCGACACCCGACGCGGCATCCACTTTCCAGATGCTGCCATCAAACGCAATTGCAGACGGCGCGACCGGTAATTCGCCATTGTGGAAGTCGGGGTGCGACATGCGCCCTACATGCCACAACTGCAGGAAAATTCGTCCGCCAGCGGCATGCACCGCATCGGTCACCAGGCGCCAGCCGGCGACCTGTTCGTCACTGTAAATCCCTGGGGTGAATGAATAACCCTTGCCCTGGGGCGAGATCTGCGTGGCTTCAGTCACAATGAACGCAGCCGACGCCCGCTGCGCGTAGTACACCGCGTTCATAGCGTTCGGCACATCGCCAGGCTGGGTGCTGCGCGAGCGAGTCATGGGCGCCATGACGACACGGTTGGGCGTGCTCAGTTGACCAACAACGCCTGGGGTAAAGAGTGTGGACATCGGTGTCTCCTCGTAGATAGTCGGTGGTGCCAATGACCACAGCGTATCTGCGAGGGGATTTCTTGATAATCGACTCAGTTCGGGAAACATATTCCGGCTAATCCGGATAATGCGATGGTAGGCAGACGCAAAGCCCGCATGATCAAAAGACGGTCGGCAACTCAAGCGCCAAAATTAAAGGCAATAGAAATGCGCGGACGCGCCCCTTCAAAACGTCTTACGGAATGCATCAGCCACGACGGAAACATAATGAATGTTCCACTGGTAGCGGCATAAGTCGTACTAAAGCCAGCAGTAACACAATCTTCCACCCTCATGCGCAGCGCAGGATTGTAGGTCGATGCAACCATCCCGCGGGGGTCGATAAACTCAAGGTCACCGCCAACAGCCGGATCTTCCTCTCGCCCGCCGGCATCCACCCAATAAACCCCCGACCAGAATGCCCCCGGGTGGCCATGCAACGCATTGCTGTGCCCTGCCTGGTTAACGTTTGCCCAGGCATTGAGTTTCCATGCAAAACTCGGCTCAGTTAAGCCGTACTGCTCGCTATGCACCGCCGTCAGTTGAGTGGCGAACTCGGTGGCAAAGCCAACCAACGCATCGCAGGCCTGCCCGCCCCATTCCGGGAAGTCGCTCGCCGACTGCCAGCCGCCGTCATTACTATGCTGCGCGCCCAGATCGTCCGCCATGCGACAAGTGATCAGGGTTTTCAGCTCTGTATTGAGTTTTTCTGCATCGGGGTACTGGAGACTGGCCAGGGGAGTTGCAAACAGCCGTCTGATGTTTATCAGTTCAGGGTTTAGCGGGTTATTACTCGAGTGCATTGCGATGCTGACCAAGTTGCGCTAGTTGCAAAAAACTTTACCCGACCCACTAAATAACAGCTGTAAACCTTTGTTAAAGTTTACTGGACATTAGTTAACCACACCCTATCAAGTTGCCGAAAAGTCGAATTCAACCTCAGTCCATATAAACCCCCACCGACACACTCAAGCTGAATACTGAGTGATTACCAGCAGTATCCCGAAGCTCACCAGCAAGGCGCCAAAAGCCCGGTCAATCCATTGTCGTGCAGCCATCAGTTTTTCGCGCACCCTCCCAGCGGAAAAGCACAGCGCAATAAGGCTGAACCACAGCACATGCGCCCCCGCGATAAATAGCCCATAGGCCATTTGCACGGTCAACGCGGTGTCCGGTCGTACTACCCCCATAAACAGACTGACGATAAAAATCGATGTCTTGGGGTTCAACGCATTCGTGAGAAACCCGGTACGCAACGCTTCCAGGTCAGACATCGCGGCAGGTGGCGCGTCCAGCTGTTCAGTCGCAGGCCGGGAACGCAGCATCTTGATCCCCAAGTAGACCAGATATGCCGCTCCAGCCAGCTTCAACGCATTGAACAACCAAGGAGTCTGTTGCAGCACCAACCCTAATCCGAGCAGCGTGTAGCCCACATGAACCAGCACCCCCAGGCCGATTCCCACAGCGGTGAGCACACCTGCCCGCCGGGACAGGAGCAAGCCGTTACGAGACACCATGGCGAAATCCGGCCCTGGACTGATGCATGCAAGGAGTGTGATGGTGATTACTGCTATCCATTCGCCCATGTTGTAGCCTTTGAATTATTGGTTGTGTAAGGCAATATTTGCAGATCCTCTGCTTGGGTAATAACGATGATTTCTGAAGAAAATAGTGACTACAACTCACTGATTTCTGAGACGCGCATGCCCTCCCTGCTTGCATTGCGCTGCTTCGAATCCGCTGCTCGCCTGGAAAACTTCGCCCGTGCGGCTGACGAACTGCACCTGACACCCGGCGCCATTAGCCGCGCCGTGCGCCTGCTGGAAGAGGATTTGGGCGTTGACCTGTTCGAGCGACGCAGCCGAAGGGTGTTTTTAACGGAGCCCGGAAGACGCCTGGCAAAAGCCGTCAGTGAAGGGCTCGGGTTGATGAACCAGGCCGTGCGCGGGATACGCAGCGACGCCCGTCGAGCGCGCCGGCTTGTCTTATCCTGCGAGCCAACGCTGCTGATGCGTTGGTTGATCCCTCGCTGGAGCGACTTCCAAACACATCATCAAGGGCTGGACATTCACCTGGTTGCCGGCGGTGGCCCCTTCTCATTCAACCAGGGCATCGACCTGGCCATACGGCGGGACGATTTCCCACGGCCTCCCGGCTACCATGCCGAGACACTATTCCCAGAGAGGGTCGGCCCTGTATGCCGGCCGGACAAAGTAGCTGAGTGGTTTGGTAAAAACGGCAAATCCCTGCTCGCCTCGGCCCCGCGCCTACAGACGACTAGCCGGCCTACGGCTTGGCAAGAGTGGGCCAACGCAAAAGGCCTGCCCACTCCGACCATGGAAATGCAATCCTTTGAGCACTTTTACTTCAGCATCCAGGCAGCGGTTGCAGGCCTTGGAGTAGCCATTGGTCCGTGGCACCTGGTGCGCGACGATATCGAAAGCGGTGTATTAGCCGCGCCATTGGGGTTTGTTGAAGATGGCTCGCGGTACTGCCTGCTATCGCCGGCAGCCCCCAAGCCAGGCAGCATGGAAATGGCGTTACTTAACTGGTTGCAGGAGCGATCCTAAATGCCAGGCAACATTCACCCAGCGAAGGACAGACAGTGCTTATAGTATTCAGCGGCCTTCCCGGCACCGGAAAAACCACTCTCGCCAAGGACCTCGCCGCGACGACAGGCGCCGTCTACCTGCGCATCGATACCATTGAGCAAGCAATCCGAAACTCCGGAGCGCTTGCCCAAGACGTGGGACGCAGTGGTTACGTGGTCGCTAATGAGCTTGCACTGAGCAATCTCCTGCTAGGCCGCACCGTCATCGCCGACTGTGTAAACCCGGTAAGCGAAAGTCGAGTAGCCTGGAGCGAAACCGCCTCAAAGGCCGGTGTTCGGCTAGTCAATATCCAAGTGATTTGCTCTGATAAAAATGAACATCAGCGACGGGTAGAAACACGGAGGGTGGATATTCCGGGGCTGACGCCACCCACCTGGCAGTCGGTGCTCAATCATGAATATGAAGCGTGGGCCCCCGCCCCGTTTTGCATAGACACTGCCCTGGCTTCACCGGCGCAAGCGGTGTCGATGATCACGAACCAATTCCTGCCCAGGGGAGAAGGTGTGATTAGCGAGCAATGACATCGACAGGGCTGCAAATGTAGGATTTATGCAAAATGGTCTGGAGAGGCATATGGACGTTGCAACACTCGCATTATTCCTGCCCGCCTGCTTTGCACTGAATATGGCGCCAGGGCCCAACAACCTGCTGTCCATCAGCAATGCAACGCGCTACGGATATCGCACAGCCTGCATCGCAGGCGTGGGGCGCTTGCTGGCATTCGCCATCATGATCGCACTTGCTTCGGCGGGCCTGGCGGTGGTGTTGCAAACGTCAGAACTGATCTTCTACGGGATCAAAATAGTCGGCGCGGCGTACCTTTTCTACCTGGCGTATCAGCTGTGGAACGCCGCACCGCAAGCAGCAGCCGAATCAGAAGCCTCTGGGACGGGGTTGTGGGGGCTGGCCAGGCAGGAGTTCCTCGTCGCTGCCGGCAACCCCAAAGCCATCCTGATCTTTACCGCGTTCCTACCTCAATTCGTTGACCCCACGGCAGACGTTGGCGCTCAGTTCCTATTGCTCGGGTTGCTGTTTCTGATACTGGAGTGGATCGCCATTGGCGCCTATGCCTATATCGGGCTGCATATGCGCCGCTGGTTTACGCAGCCTCGCGGCAAGAAGATTTTTAATCGTTGCTGTGCCGGTTTGTTGTCTGCGGCTGCCTCGGCTCTATTGATGGCGCGGCGTGCCTGATCCTAGAAACAGGAGCGTTTTATTTTCGAAGCAGCTGCACCAGTGCCCCGGACGCATTGTGTTTAGCACACTAGGGCGAGGCCTGTGTCAGGACGCTGGCCCGGTGGCAATGGATTCTTGCTCTGCCACAACCTGGTTACGCCCCTGTTGCTTGGCGCGGTACAGCAATTGATCTGCCTTATGGAACACATCATCCATCGAGTCGCCGGATCGCCAGAGCGCAACCCCCAGCGAAACAGTAATGTGACCAACAGCCTCCAGGGCGGTGGATGCGATCGAGAGTCGCAAACGCTCTGCGATGTCTACAGCGGCAGCGATTGAGCTATCGGGAAGCAGCAAAACGAACTCTTCCCCCCCTACACGGCAAAGCAGATCGGTCGGCCGAGAGTTCTGTTTCATCAGGTCTGCCACCGATCTGAGCGTCTCGTCACCTACGTCGTGGCCAAAGGTATCGTTCACTCGTTTGAAATGATCAATGTCCACGGAAATCACAGCAATCGTCTTCTTCGACTCCAACCACACCGTGAGCGCGTCTTGCATTGCGCGACGGTTTGCCAGCCCGGTGAGTGGATCACTTTGAGCCTGGTGGTTGAGCCTGCCGATTTTTTCCTGCAGTAGGCTCACGCTAAGCAAAAGTGCCCGACGTAACTGCCAGCTTTCCAGGTAGTCCACAGGGATGGCGCTGATGCGCTCATAGCTTTCCGGCACGTCCAGGCGTCCGGCGCTGTCCGCCAAGCGGGACAACGGGTTGGAGATTCTCGACCCCGCCCACCATATTAGTAGCAAACCCAGCAGGCCCAGTGGCACGATCCCTTTAGCCACCTTCAGCGCGGTAACGCTCAAAGTTTCCTGAACAACGCCCATTGGCTGTTGCGAGACAATGCCCCAACGGCTGCTGGGTATGCCCGCGTAACCCGCAAGCATTTCATTCCCATCCCGGTCGACCGCCTGGAGTGAACCATTAGCCTGACTCAGTGCAGCATCTACAATCCGATCATGGTCAATGAGCCTGCCGATTTGTTGAGGGTCAGGGTGGTAGAGCACACGCCGCTGACTGTCTACGAGATAGACATATGCCCCATTTTGTCGACGGTTCAAATCCATCAGCGCTTGAAGCGTATTCTGCTGCTCCAACCTGAGAGCCCCGCCCACCAGCCCGAGGTACTGCCCATTTGCATCGAAGACCGGCTGGGATACGAAAACCACCAGATTGCCAGTGATAGAGTGAAATGCATTACTGACCAGTGGCTTACGCCGCTCGAGCGGTTCGCGGCTTTGAAGAGATTGGCCGTTTAGCTGCAACCGCTCTGGCGCAGATGCGACGATAGTGCCGTCGGCGTTGGTAATCAGCACTGAGTTGAAGCTGTTGTCTTGCTCAAGCAGCCGTCGAGCCTCGACAGCCAACAGTTGGCGATCAGAGAAGTTCTTTGAAACGATGGCCGAGCCATATTCAAGGCGGTCTAGATCAGAACTCAACACCCCTTCTACCGCTGCTGCGATACGAGCAGCGTAAGCTCGGTTGCCTTCCAGCGCGTTTTCAATGAGCTCTCGCTTTTGGATCTTGAACATTACCCAGAATGTATTGGCAAGAGTGACTGCGGCACTGAACAGCGCAAAGGTGAGCAGTACGATGCGTAGGTTCAGTCTGGGTTTCGGCTGAGAAGGCATTCGGTGTTCCAAGGATATGCAGGTGTAATTTGCTGAAGTCTCAGCCATCGGGTAGAGAATGCACGTCCGGGTGCTTCTAGCTATTGGACAACACCTGCAGGATCTTAAATGGTGGCAACGTCAATGGTTAGTGTCTCATGCATAAGCCCCTGTCACCAACGGCCAGGCCCTGATGAACAGGCCTGGCCAGCAAATAGGCACCGTGGCTCACGCGATTGGGGCATCTGATGCGACTCGGCCTACACTGTTAACGAGAACAAAAAACAGGACAGATTTATTTTCGCAGAGCCCACTACGATAAATAAATCTGCCCCCGTTAGGCTTACTGCTCCAACTGCCCCTGCAGATGCCGGTACCCAGCCGCTTGAATGAAATCGGCCAAATGCCAAATCGCTCCGTTGGCTGCCCAGAAGCCATCTGTGACTTCATCAAGGATGATCGAGGTCATGATGATTCGATGGTCGTCCGCTGCTTGCGACCGGGTGACGGCTTGATGCAAACGCTGCACATAGTCACTTCGCATGGCCGCATTCAGCACACCCCCGGGGACCCTGACCTGCACGATACAGGGGATGGCGTGAGCGCTGATATCCACTGAACCACATGTCCAGTAGCCAGAGGCCACTTCATCAATGAGCACCCAGCACAGACTTTGTTGACGGGGATCGTCGCCGACTTGCTCGACCTCGATGGCCACTTTCGTCACCTCTTCGCACAGCAGTACTCGTTGTTCGCGAGAAAAAGAACCTTGAGGCACCTTGATCAGTATATTTGGCATAGGGGTTAGCACTCGATGAAATGGAGGCGTTATTAAGCCAACCCTCGAGCACCGCAACCAGCGACCGATTTGACATCTTTCGTGCATAATCGGCCAATGAACGACTTCACAATCCTGATAACTGCCGGCGCCTTTGCCTCCAGTGTCGCACTGACTCTGGATATCCTCTCAACGGCGGCCTTGCGCGCCCAGCGCTTGGGCACCGCTGTACCTCGCTGGCAAGTCTGTGGGCTGAACACAGATTGCGTGACGCTCGGCCACGGTATGCAGATTGCGGTTCAGCCCTTGGCGATCAGCCCGCACGACCGTTCTTGCTGGATCATCCCCGGCATCGGGGTGGCTGACGCCCTCATGATTGAGCATCGATTGCAACAGGCGGATATTGCGCTGCTGACGACGGCATTGCGCGCGCATGTGCAGGCCGGGGGGCATGTCGCCGCATCATGCTCTGCGGTGTTCGTGCTACAGGCTGCCAACCTGCTGGCAGGACACTGTGTGACCACCTCTTGGTGGTTGGCTCCCTTACTCCAGCAGCGGGCACCGGAGTGCCAGGTAGATGCCGAACGCATGGTGATCCACGACCCGCCGTTGATGACGGCGGGCGCCGCGCTAGGTCATACCGATCTGATGCTGCATCTTCTGCGCAGCCATTTCTCCCCTGCTTTGGCGAATGACGTTGCTCAGGTTCTACTTATTGATGGTCGGCAACTGCAGTCGCCGTTTATGGTTCCGGCAATGATGGCCCAGGGGAACGAATTGATCGCACAATTGACGGCTCATATTGAAGCTTCGCTACCGACAATTATCAGCGTCAGTACACTCGCATCCGACTTTGGATTGTCAGAGCGGACCCTGTCTCGGCATGTCCACAAGGCCACCGGATATAGCCCGTTACGGCTGATCCAGCGTGTCCAGGCCCATAAAGCACGGGAACTGCTGGCAAACAGTAAATACTCGATCGACACCATTGCCGAACACGTTGGATACAGAGATGCCACCTCCCTGCGACGACTGATAAAAAAAATGCTGAACGTAACACCACGGCAACTGCGTTAACTGCCAAGCCGGGACAGATCTATTCTCAGGGAGACTCAATAAATAAACCTTTCCCCTTTCATCAAGCCTCTCAGGGCGTCGCCCTTGAGCAAACTCGGCTAGGCGCGTTCACGTCGGTATAGCGGACTCTACTGGCGACCGTACTTCCGGGAGCTTTTCCAGTGTCTGACATGCCGACCCATTTTGCTTACACACAACGCTTCAACGCCGTGCTCGCCTACATTGATGCCAATCTCGAAGGCGACCTGTCGGTGAAGACGTTAAGCGGTGTAGCAAACTTTTCGGCATTTCACTTCCACCGACAGTTCACCGCGTTCGTTGGCGTGCCGGTCTCACGATATGTGCAACTGATGCGCCTACGCCGTGCGGCACATCGCCTGGCGGCCGTCGCTGATCATTCGGTACTGGATGCCGCACTCGACGCCGGCTTTGAAAGTCCCGAGGCATTCTGCAGGGCGTTCAAGCGGGCGATCGGTATGACGCCGAGTGCGTTCAGCAAGGAACCGAACTGGCAAGTCTGGAATACGGTGTTCGCAATCCCTCACTTTTCCAGGACTATCATCATGCAAGTAAGGATCGTAGATTTCCCTGAGGTCAAGGTAGCAGCGCTTGAGCACCGCGGGCCAGCGGGGCTCGTCAGCGAGAGCGTGCGCAAGTTCATCGAGTGGCGTATGCACAGCGGACAGTCGCCGCAGGCATCGAGTCGCACCTTTGGCATTCCCTATAACAACCCCGATACGACACCTCCACAAGCGTTCCGCTTTGCGATCTGCGGCGAGATTCATGAGGCTGTGGCGCCAAATGAGTTTGGCGTGCACGCCCTCGTCATTCCTGGCGGCCGCTGCGTCGTGGTGCGCCATACGGGTTCACCGGATCATATTGGCGAAACGATCTATCCGATTTACCGCGACTGGCTTCCCACCAGTGGAGAAGAACTTCGTGACCAGCCGCTGTTCTTCAATTACCTGAGCGCCTACCCCCAGACACCGATGGATCAATGGCAAACAGATATTTATGTTCCACTGCAGTAGGGGAATAAGCTGCCTTCGACCTTGAGTTGGCGGTAGCGAGCGAAAATCGGGGCAGATGTATTTTTAAAGGTAAATCTGCCCCTTTTCACTCACATATCCCCCAACGCTCTCGCAATCAGATCGACAAAATGGAGGTTGATGTGGAGGATCGCAAGCAAAGCCGAGTCGTCGTCATAGGCGCGGGCATAGTGGGCGCGTCCCTGGCTTATCACCTGGCAGGCAAAGGTGCAGATGTTACGTTGGTAGACGCCGGAGATATTGCGTGCGGCGTGACGGGGACCTCATTTGCATGGATCAACGTTTCTCACAGCGGGTTCGACCCTATTGCGCAACTGCGCGGCTTGGTCCTCAATGAGTTCCGTCGACTCGACATGGAATTACCCGACCTGAACGTTCGATGGACAGGTGCCCTAACTTACGGCACGAACCTGGATGAAACGCTGCAAAGGGCAGGCAATACAACTGCAGAACATTTAGTGTCCCGCCCCCAGATTGTCGATATTGAACCCAATCTCAAGCATCCCCCTGAACAGGCCTTATACGAAACCCAAGCGGGTGCCTTGGATGCGGTACGAGCAACCCACGCCTTGATTGCAGGCGCCAAAGCGCATGGGGCCAATGTATTAACCCATACACGGGTTCTCGGATTTAGAATGCTGAATACTCGAGTTACAGGACTCGAAACCACCGCGGGAATAATTGACGCAGATATCGTTGTAATCGCAGCGGGGATTGGTACCAAGAAACTCACCGACATGCTTAACGTTTCTCTTCCTATAGAAGAATCTCCAGCCATTTTTATTCGTTACAAGGCACCCGCCAACCTAGTGCAGACCATAATTTCCAGCCCCGCAATGGAAGTCAGACAAGAAGAGGATGGGACGTTGCTAGCCGCAGAGGATTATCTGGGTGATGCCCTGGAAAACCAGGCAGAAGCGATTGCGCTACGAACAGCCCAGGCCATCCGGGACGAACTTCATGGGGCTGATTCCATTGAGCCGGAATTGGCATGTGTCGGGCTAAGACCATTTCCCGCTGATGGCATTCCCATTGTCGGTTACTTGCCCTCAGTCAGCGGTGTATATGTTTGCACAATGCACCCTGGCGTTATCCTTGCCCCGATAGTAGGGCGTCTGGCCAGCGAAGAGATAATGGACGCCACCGTGGCCCCTGCCCTCGGCCCTTGCCGCCCTGACAGGTTCATTCAACCTTAGTCCGTGCTGGTTGACACCACCATGGCCACTAACTTTCCATGCCTGAGGCTGTCGGCTACCAGTACATTGTTTGCCAGCAGCAGCCCATGACCGGTGATCGCAGCGTTCACTGGGTTTTGAGGGTGGGCTAGTTCTACTGTGGGTGCCACTGGTGGCATGGTGGCTGGAAATTTCCTGGTGGGCTGCACTGGTCACCGATCTGGGGCTGTTCGTGTTCTTCTTCTTTTACGCGCTGGCGTTTCAGTGGGTCTTTGATAGGGTGTTTGATGTACCAGAGTCCGCGAAGGAGCAGGTTTCGGTTAACCCGTAATCCTCCCGGAATCCCGATTGGCCCACCTGTAGCAGCACTAGGATTTGTGCATGAAAAACGCCACCAAAGCGATTGAGAACTACATCTTCGGCAAGGACGGAAATCGGCCAGACTTGTTGCGGCATGCTTTCAGTCCAGACGCAACTCTTACCATGCTGGTGCAGACAAGCACCATCCAATTTCCCCCCAACGTCCAGGGGCGCGAAGATATTGCTGAAGTACTGGTACGCAGCTTTAGCCTGCAATATGAGAACGTTTATACATTCTGCTTCGGTGCCCCTCCAAAGCCCGAAGCACATGCTCATAGGTGCAAATGGCTGGTTGGCATGTCAACAAAAGCAACTGGAGAGTTGCGCGTAGGCTGTGGGGAATATCATTGGGTCTTTTCACCGCAAAGCGGCCTGGCCATGCAACTGTCCATTACTATCGAACACATGTTGGAGTGCCCTTCCCAGCATATGCAGAAAATAATGGATTGGCTTCAAGGTCGCAGCTATCCATGGTGTGAACCTGCCGACATGCTCGATTCGGCACCGCCACTCACTTGCCTCCAGCCGGTTCTTGTCTACGTTGCTGCATGACCCCTATGGTTGTAAACGTTCGCGAGCGTACGCGTTCTTTCGTGTAGCCAAACTGGCGCTTGATCACACGAAAGGCATGTTCAACCTTGGCCCGCACCTACGCTTTGGCGTATTCAATCTTGCGTCGCATACAGCCCGATCAAGCTCTTTTTTCCGCGCCTTCTATAGCTGCTAGGACGCGCGGCGATCGCCCACATCATCGCGCGGTTCTGATGCTCGGCACGCTTCTCCTCACCGGTACAACCCGCATCGCCGCACACATACGTTTGCCGGCATACTCGGCATCGGCGAAGGACATCTGTTTCTCGGTGCAAAAGCGCCTCGCATAATGGACGTTATGGCTAAATTCAGCGCCGATACTTCGCTATTATCCCAGCGCTAAATGCCTCGATTCCGACGGCATAGCGACCATAACGTCACAGACATTATGCTTAACACCGATAGCGACCTGGAACACCGCGCGCCAGATTCAAAAGCAGCCACCGTAGTCCTCGGCTGACCGGCCTTCGTTTGGCCTTTGGGCCATCGGACTTTTACGGCTAGTCAGCACACCGTTCACCAACACTATGGTGAACTCGATAACTTTGCCCGTCGTAACGCAGCACTGGAAAACACAAGCCCGGGCCACCGACCCCAACATCAGGCCAACCATTACTGCCTTTGCTAGCGAGAAACTCAGCGACACCGCTTTCTTTGAGCATGAGTTTCCAGTGGCCGTCAGGCTGCTGACTTACCAGATAAAATCCAGTACCTGCTTGCCCATAACAGTAAGTGCTGCCTTCGGTAATCAACGCATCCGGTCGGCCGTCACCGTTCAGGTCCTCAACCAATTCCATGGTTACCGGCCTGTAGCTACCAGTTTCCTGAATTTCACACTCCGACGTCTCTTGGTTAAATCCAGCAGCGTGGAATGCTTTTATCTGCTCGCTACGCGGTAGTTCATCTGCCTGCGCCGTAACACTGCTCACGAAACATGCCACCCATAGACCTAACGTAAAACTTCCCTTCATATCGACCGTCCCTTTATGATGCTCAACGTTATTAAGTATCGTGCATGTACCCACACAAGCATCTTGGATAAGTTGGCCGTTTCACATGGGTGCGCGTGCGGTACAGCATGCCTTCCGCAGTACCAGCGACGCTAACGACACCCTCAGGAAAAACAAGACCACGGACTGCATTTTTACAGGTGCCAATGATCATTTCGACCGCACCCAAGGCTCGGCCTTCACGGAGGTAAAACCGGCGATTAAGCCACCCTCCAATGGGTAACCTCGCAGCTGATGCGCGCAAGGTCACGGTCAAGCCGATTAACTCAGCACCGTCGTACCTAAAGCTCTTCCTTGCCAAGCCGATAGCCCGACGAAGCTCTAATAAAGCCGCGTCGATAATAAACGCTTCGTAAGGACGACCTCCATGCCCACACTGCGCTCCATCCAGACCCGCTACACCCTGTTCCTGGTGCTGTTCGTCCTGGTGTTATCGGTACTAACCGTCGTCGGCATCGGCCAATTGGTCGCCCCCACGTTAAAACACACTGAAGAACAGGTGGTGCTCAACCGCATCGCCGAGGTAGCTGTGCAGATCCAGGGCGAACTCAACAAGGTTCAAGCCCAGCAACGCAGCATCACCCAAACCATCCCGCTGCTCGACAGTGACGCCATCGACAAGGTGCTGCCCGGCCTGGTGGATCAGTATGGCGAGCTGAAAGTCTTCGGCGGCGGTATCTGGCCGCTGCCCAACCAGCGCACGCCGGGGCGCAACAAGCACAGCACGTTCTGGCACCGCGATGCCTCGGGCAAGCTGGCGGTGAATACGTTCTGGAACAGCGACGCCGCACCCAATTATTACGACCAGAGCTGGTACAAAGGCGGCCTCGCCTCGCCCCGTGGCCAATGCGCCTGGGCCGCCGCCTACAAGGACGACGCCAGCCAGGAGCCGCGCACCAACTGCGCCATGGCCATCCAGCGGGACGGCGCGGCCTACGGCGTCGCCACCATCGACGTGACCCTGGGCTTTTTCAATGAGCTGGTGGCCAGCAAGGAAAAAGACATCGGCGGCCAGATGCTGATCGTCGAAGGCGACGGCAAGATCATCAGCAACAGCACGCGCATCAGTAGCCCGGTGGTGCTCAAGAACATCAGCGAACTGACCGGCACCTCGGCGTTTGCCGCCCAGGTCAGCAAGGCCCTTGCCCATCGCGACCAGGCCCTGCAGCGCGGTGAATTCGACAACCAGGGAGTGGCCAGCACCTTTTACATGCGCCCAATCGAGGGCACCCCGTGGTTCCTCGCCACTGCCCTGCCCACCTCGCTGATCACCGCCCAGCGTGACGATGTGCTCGGCAGCCTGGCGCTGCTGCAAATCCCGATGGTACTGCTGCTGGTGCTGCTGGCGTTCTATGCGATTCGCAATCTGGTGCAACGCATGAAGTCGCTGCGCACCAATATCGACTCGCTGTCTGCCGGAGATGCCGACCTGACCAAGCGCATCACCATCCGTGCTGAGGATGAAATGGGCGCCATCGGCCACTCGGTAAACCGCTTTATCATCTACCTGCAGAACATGATCGGCGAAGTGACCCAGGCCACGGGCGCCATGGCCTCGGGGCTTGAGCAATTGCAGCAGACGTCGGCGCAGACCAACCGGATTCTGGTGCGGCACGCCTCGGAAACCGATCAGACGGTCACGGCCATCACCGAAATGAGCTCCACCGCCGACACCGTCGCGCAAAACGCCGCTGAAACCGCCTCGTTCACCCAGCGCGCCAACGAACACGCCGACCGCTCCCGCGTGGTGGTGGGCGAAGCCTCGACCAGCGTCAGCGCGCTGATCGGCGAAGTGGCCAGCGCCACCCACACCGTAGAAAACATGCGCCAGGACGCCGCACGTATCACCGAAACCCTCGGCGTGATCGGCGCGATTGCCGGCCAGACCAACCTGTTGGCACTCAACGCGGCCATTGAAGCGGCGCGTGCTGGCGAACAAGGCCGTGGGTTTGCGGTGGTCGCCGACGAAGTCCGGGCGTTGGCCGCACGCACCCAGGCCAGCACCTCGCAGATCAACGAGATGTTGGCGCGCCTGACCACTGGCGTGAGTTCGTCGGTGACGGCAATGGAAAACACCCAGGCCAGCTGCCAGTCAGCGGCGGATGCCACGGCACGCGTCAACACTGGGTTGGACGAAATGGCCGGCTCTGTCAGCCATATCAACAACCTCAGCACCCAGATCGCCACCGCGGCCGAGCAGCAAAGTGCGGTGACCGAAGAGATCAACCGCAGCATGGTGCAGATCCGACATATGGTCGAAGAGCTGGTGGAAAGTGGCCATGCCACTGAAACCAATACGCAAAGCCTGCTGGATGCCAATGGCCGGGTGATTACGTTGATGAGCCGCTTCAAAGTGCGCTGATAAATGAGTGAAACACTCCCGTGCAAACCACGGGAGTGGGACTATTCTGGCAGATCCCAGTGCGAGATTTCGCCACATAGGCGGTGTGTCATGCATGCTGCTGGGCATTCTGTCCATGTGGAGCGGTCAGTCGACTAAAGCGATCAGAGAGCTTGAGCTTGGGCTCCCCAAGCTACACCGCGTAACGATGCAAGCCTCGTCATTGAACCTGGAAATCGAAGGGCTGATTTTTATTCCAGACCAGAATCCACTGAGGGGCCAGAACTGCCGGGGCGCAACAACCGCCCCCATCACAAAGCCGGAGGTGTGCGCCACAGCAGCGCGCGCCATTCCTGCCGATAACGCAAAGATCGTTTGCCTCTGCTCCGCTGTCAGGTCGTTATTGCTCACCTCTCCCTACAGCTGGTTAGCCTACCGCTACCCAATGCTCGTTCCCCAAGTCCTGAAACTTCTGCGCCGGCGCTTCAAAGCCTTTTGACTTGATCGGGCTTGGTTGCTCGAACTCATGCAAGAGCGCCTTGAAATCGCGCTTACGGTCAACGTCCGGCATTGGGACGGCGCTGAGCAGGCGCTTGGTGTAAGGATGTTGAGGGTTGCCCAGGACCTGATCGCGGCGGCCAATCTCGACGATCTGACCGCCGTACATGACGGCCACACGATGACAAATGCGCTCGACCACCGCCATGTCATGGGAAATGAACAAGTAACTGAGCCGATGCACCTCACGCAAATGCTCAAGCAATTCCAGCACCTGAGCCTGAACCGAAACATCAAGGGCCGAAACGGATTCGTCGGCGATGATGACTTTCGGGTTGAGCGCCAGCGCCCGTGCGATACAGATGCGCTGGCGCTGGCCACCGGAGAACTGGTGGGGGTAGCGATACATCGTGTCGACTGGCATGTCGACTTGGCGAAGCAGTTCAGCGACCCGTTCCTGGCGTTGCGCCAGGGGCAACTGGTGGTGAATCAACAAAGGCTCGCCCACCAGTTCCAGGATGTTCTTGCGTGGGTTCAAGGCCGCATAGGGGTCCTGAAACACCATCTGGATATCCCGCCGCACCGCATGAAGGTCGGCGCCTTGCAGGCCGTTGAGCTCTTTGCCGAACAACTTCACGCTGCCCTGGTAAGCCTGCATGTTCATCAGGGCCTTGCCCGTACTGGACTTGCCGCAACCGCTCTCCCCCACCAGCCCCAGCGTTTCGCCCTGGCGCAACTCGAAGTTGACGCCCTCGACCGCATGCACTTGCCGGTTCTCCTCAAACCAGCCGGTACGCACGGGAAAACGTACGGACAAATCGCGAACCTGCAAAATCACCGGCTGCTGGCTGATGTTCTCCGGTTGACCCACGGTGCCCAACACCGGAACGGCTGCGAGCAATTTGCGCGTGTAGTCTGCCTGCGGCTGTGTAAACAGTTGACGCACCGGTGCCTGTTCTTCGGTACGGCCATGATTCATGACGACCACTTGGTCGGCCATTTCCGCGACCACGCCCATGTCGTGAGTGATCATCAGCAAGCTGGTGCCGTACACCTGCTGCAACTCGCGCATCAATTCCAGAATCTGCGCCTGAATAGTGACGTCGAGCGCTGTGGTCGGTTCATCAGCAATCAACACCTTGGGCCGGCAAAGCATGGCCATCGCGATCATCACACGCTGGCGCATGCCACCGGAGAGTTCATGGGGGTACTGCTGTAGACGTTTTTCGACCTGCGGCATGCGTACCGACGCCAGCATTTCCTTGACTCGCAGGCGTAGGGCCTGACGCCCCAGCGGTTCGTGGCGCAGCAGCGTTTCCTCCAACTGCTGACCAACGGTCATCAGCGGATTCAGCGAGGTCATCGGTTCCTGGAAAATCATGCCAATCTCTTTGCCACGCAACTGCTGAAGTTCGCGCTCAGGCATCCCGATCAGGTTGCGCTCGGCAAACCTGATAGCACCCTCCGCCACCCGCACGGCCTTAGGCAACAGCCCCATGATCGCCAACGACGACAGTGATTTTCCGCTACCGGACTCTCCGGCGATACACAGCGTCTGTCCCGGATACAGGTCGAAATTAAGGTTATCGACCACCCGCCGGGGCGTGGCCCCCAGGCCGACATCAATGGATAAATGCTGCACCGACAGAATCGGCTTGGAGATCCCGTTACTCATCAAAGCTCCTCGCGATTGAAGCGGCATACATCAAGCCGCTCGCAATGAAAACGCATCAGGCAAACACGACTTTCGGGAAGTAGAACGACACCACCCAGTTGGGCAGGTCGACAACTTCACTGATACGCAGATCGCCGCATACCGAACACAACATATAGGCCTGCTCTGCCGGCATAGCGTGTTCACGGCACAGCCAGTCGATGGTATTGCTCACGGCTTGACGCGCCGCTTGCATCAGGTCCGGGCCGATCCCGGTGAACGCTTCGTAGCCGGCAGAATCGAGGTGGCGTGTGACCGGGCCAGGTGTGCTGAAGCGCGGGGTTGCCAGCGGGGTATCCTTGATCAGGTCGATTTTCACCACCACGTCCATGGCGCTTTCAATCGCGGTGCCACACACCTCTCCATCACCTTGTGCCGCGTGGGTATCACCGATCGACAGCAATGCGCCACTGACCTCCACCGGCAAGTACAACGTGGTGCCAGCGGACAGGTCCCGGATGTCCAGATTGCCGCCGACCCGGCGTGGTGGAACCACCGAATGTAACCCCGCCTGCGCTGGGGCCAGGCCGATGGTGCCAGCGAAAGGTTTGAGCGGCACACGGGCAAAATCACTGAACGCCGCAGGGGCCAGGTTGACCTTGTCGTAATGCCACAGGGCCAGGGCCGGGTCCTTGAACTGGTCGGCCAGCAGGCCGAAGCCCGGAATATTCGCCGTCCAGCCAAAGCCGCTGGGCTTGAAACTGTCGAGGGTAATTTTGAGCACATCTCCTGGTTCAGCCCCTTCGACGAAAATAGGCCCGGTAACCGGGTTGATTTTGTCGAACGGTACCTTGCCCACGTCACTCACCACCGAGTTGGGCGTAAAGAACCCGTTGGACGAATCAAGGCAGCAGAATTCAAGCATAGAGCCCGGCGTTACCCGTGCGGTTGGTTCGAAGCGGTTGTCCCAGCCAAAATGGCTGTTGACACTATGAATGGTCTTGACCAGGCAGTTCTGGCACATAAGGGAAGGTCTCCGCGTTGAAGGCCACGCCTTTTGGCAGGCGTGGCAAAGGCTGATCGTCAGGTCGACCGCGCGTTACTTGAGGTAGATGTAGTCGTAGTTGACCGGCACGTGAACCGGGTCGACGTACAGCGAATCGGAGCCGCCCATGCGCGCAGAACGCACGGTGAAGCGCTGCTCGTTGAAGATTGGCACCCACGGCGCGTCAGCCATCACGTCGATGAAGATTTTCTTCCACAGCGCGATGCGCTCGGCTTGTTGCTCCGGCTTGGCCATGCTGTCGGCTTTGGCCGCCAGTGCATCCAGCGTCTTGTTGCAATACAGTGCCCAGTTCCAGCCGCCGTCAATCGCACCGCCGCAGCCCAGGATCGGCCCGTAGAAGTTCGACGGGTCCGGGAAGTCGGCAATCCAGGCCATGCCACCTGACCACACCATCGGTGCCTGATCCTTGGAACTGCCGGCTGCAATCACGTTGGCTTGTGCCAGGGATTTGATCTGCGCCCGGATACCGACCTTGGCCAGGTCTTGCTGGATGGCTTGGGCGATACGCGGTTGCGGATCGGTGTTCATCACGTACAGTTCGGTGTCAAAGCCCTTGGCGAAACCGGCGTCTGCCAGCAGTTTTTTCGCCGCCTCGACGTCGTAGGCATAGCCTTTATAGTCCTTGTCGTAGCCCGGCATGGCCGGCGGCAGCGGCTGGTTGGCCGGGACCGCACGACCATTGATGATGCGCACGATACGATCCTTGCTGATCGCCATGTTCACTGCCTGGCGTACCTTGAGGTTGTCGAACGGCGGCATCGTGGTTTTCAGGGTCAGGTAGCCGGTTTGCAACTGGTCACCGGTCACCACCAGGTGCTTGAACTTTGGATCGTTCTTGAATTCCAGGAACTTGGCGGGCGGCACACCGTCACCGGCGATGTCGACTTCACCCTTTTGCAAGCGCAGCAGGGCGACCATCGGGTCCTGGCCCACTTCAAAGGTGATGCTGTCCAGGTGCGGCAGGCCAGCCTTGAAATAGTTGGGGTTTTTCTTGAAGACAATCTGTTGTCCAAGCTTCCACTGCTCCAGGCTGTAGGCACCCGTACCGACCGGATGCTTGCCGAAATCGGCGCCCCACTTCTCGACTTCTTCCTTGGGCACCACAGAGGAGAAGTTGATCGCCATCACATGCAGGAACGTCGCACTCGCCTCCTTGAGGGTGATCTTGACGGTGTAGTCGTCCACCACTTCAATGCCCGACAAGTGTTCGGCCTTTTGGGTGCTCATTTCGTCATAGCCCACGATCGGGCTGAAGAAGCCGGCGCCCGGGCTCTGGGTTTTCGGGTTGACGGTGCGCTCCAGGGAGTACTTGACGTCGCTGGCCTTGAGCTCGCGACCGTTCTGGAACTTCACGCCTTTACGCAAGGTGAAGGTGTAGACCGTGCCGTCATCGGAGATGGTGTAGTCCGATGCCAGGTCCTTGACCAGCTCCGTGGTTCCGGGCTTGTAGTCCATCAGGCTATCGAACAGGCTTTTGATCATCGACCAGTTCTGCCAGTCGTAGCCAATGGCGGGGTCAAGTGTGGCCACGTCGTTCTGATAGGTAATGACTGCGGCGCCACCGTCTTTTGCGTTTGGATCGAAGTCATCGGCCAGAAGATTCCCGGCGAACAATGCAGCCGCGATGGCCAAGGATAATGCTTTGCGATTCATGCTCCAGCCCCTTACCTATGATGTGTTTTTTAGTGTTTTTGGATGTCGATGCGCGGATCGACCCATGGGATCACCAGGTCTGCGACCAGATTGCCCAGCACGATGGCGACCGCTGAAACCGTGGTCACGCCGACAATCACCGGAATGTCCACCTGCTGAATGGCTTGCCACGTCAACTGGCCGATTCCCGGCCAGCCAAAGACCGACTCGACCACCACCAGCCCACCCATGAAGATGCCGATATCGATGCCGATCATCGGGATCACCGGCACAATGGCGTTGGGGAGTACATGCCGCAGAACCACGCGCACCCGGCTCAGGCCCTTGGCCCGGGCGGTGCGAATGAAGTCCTGATGCAACACCTCGATCATCGAGGAGCGCACCATGCGCGAATACCAGCCGCTGCCGAGAATCCCCAGGGTCAGCGCCGGCAGCAGCAGATGCTCGAACCCGCCATAGCCCCCTAGTGGAAACCAGCCCAGTTTTACGGCGAAGAAGTACAGGAAGAGCATCGCAGCGATGAATTGCGGGGCTGACACGCCGATGAACGAGAGCGCCATAAGCGCCTTGTCGGCCCAACTGTCGCGCCGCAACGCCGCGATCACACCCAGGCTGATGCCGATCAGCAATTCGAAACCAATACCGGCAGCCATCAACTCAAGCGATGGCCGCAGGCGCGAGCCGATCAACTCGGTCACCGGGCTGCGCTGGATATAGGAGCGCCCCAGATCACCTTGCACCAGGTTGCCCAGGTAGTTGGCGTACTGCCGATAGAACGGCAAATCCAGGCCCAACTGCGTACGAATCCCCGCCACCACTTCCGGTGTGGCACTGCGCCCGGCAATCTGGCGCGCAGGGTCGGCAGGCAGCATGAACAGCAACAGATAGGTGATGAAGGTCACGCCGAGCAAAATCAGCAACGAATAGCCGATGCGACGAGTGATGAAGGCGAACATTCAGCTTCTCCCTTGCAGGGTAGGATCGAGTTCATCGCGCAGGGCATCACCGACCAGGTTGAAAGCCAGCGACAGCAGGACAATCGCGATACCGGGGAAGAACACCAACCATGGCGCGGAGGTGAAATAGGTCTGGCTTTCAAAAATGATGTTGCCCCAACTTGGCGTTGGCGGCTGGACCCCCACTCCCAGGTACGACAGGGTGGCTTCGAGCAGCACCGTGGTCGAAATACCCAGGGTCGCCCATACCAGAATCGTCGGCAGCAAATGGGGCAGCAGGTGCGAAAACAGGATGCGCAGCGAGCTCGCGCCCAAGGTCCTCTCCACCGCCACGAAGTCACGGGCACTCAAGGCGATGGTCTCGGAGTAGATCACCCGGGCAATCTGCACCCAGTTGACCATGGCGATGACCAACGCAACGATCCACACGCTGGGTTGGAAAATCGCCGACAACGCAATCGCCAACAGCAGCGCCGGGAACGCCATCATCAAGTCGGTAAAGCGCATCAGCGTGCTGCCGATCCAGCCCCGCAGAAAACCTGCGCTCAAGCCCACCAAGGTGCCGATCAGCACGGCCAGGCCGTTGGCAAGCAGGCCGATGAACAGTGAGGTACGTGCGCCGTAGATCAGGCGCGACAGCAAGTCGCGACCCAGCAGGTCAGTGCCCAGCCAATACGGCATATCTGGCGGTAGCGGCGCGCCCTCCATTGACAGGCCTTCGACAAATTGTTCGGACGGATCGTGAGGGCTCATCCACGGTGCAAACAGCGCCAACAGCACCACGATGACGATGTACAACAACGACAACGCCACCGCGGGCCGGCGAATCAAGGCGCGCAACACTTTCATTGGCACGCCCCGCCTTGCTGAAGATAATCGGCGGCCATGTCCGCACACAGGTCATCCAGGCTGCGATTAAGGTGCATCGACAGGCTGCGCAGGCGCTCATAAGCCTCGCGCTCGTCAATCTTGTGCTCAACCATCAACCGCGCCAATGCCTGGGCCAGCAGAGGTCGCGCATCGAGGCGCTGGCGCAGCGCTTCGAGGGTTCGCGCATCACTGTCCAATCGCTCACGCAAACTGATCGCCATCATCAGCGTGGTGTAGACAGAGCCCTGGGTAATCGGTTTGTTCAACAAGGCGGTCGCCCCCAGTTCGATGGCGCGCTGGATCTGCGACAGGGTTTCGTGGGGCGTCAACGCCACGATTGGCACACCGGTGCTATTAAGCCGTTGCAGGGTGGCGGGACTGGCGAAGTGCTCCAGATCGACCACGGCGGCAAAGCAGCCTTCAAGCGAATCCAGCGCGTCTTCAAACAGCGCCTGCGGCGTGATGCCCAGGCGTTGCAGGCTTTTCTGCAGACTGGCCAACGTACGCGGTTCGCAGTCAACCAACAGCAACCGACCACTTTCGAAGTCCGGGCGTTTGAGCAGGCTCATTTGACGATCCTCAGGCGGGGCGCTGGCGCAATCGTGCGCAGGCGTTGGAATTCACTCAGGTCAGTGGCAGTCAGGTAAGGATCGGCTGGCAACGATTGCGCTTCACTGTGCAGTACGACAAAGCGCCCTTCGCGCAATTCGGCGATATGGCAAGGCTGGCTGCAGTGATTGTTGTGCGCAGAAATGTTTAACGTGCCGAGCACACTGTGCTGGGGGTGTTCGTAGAGGTAGTTGCAAATGAGCTCGGGATCGTCGCTGCCACACTGGTCCAAGGCCTTTGCAAACAAGTGCAAGGCGACGTACATCCCGGTGTAAAAATGCGACAACGGGTACAGTCCATGTTGGCGGCGTTGCTGCTGGCTGAAAGCCCGGTCTACATCCTCAAAAAATGGGCCGCACGACAACAGGCGCAGGCTCCGCATGACGCCGACTTCAGGCAGCTCGGCTTCCGTCAGGTTGCAGCTCAACACCGGTAGATTCAAGCCGACGGCAAGACACGCCGCGTCCAATTGCTGCAAGAAGACGTAGGAGGACTCACCGACTAGATTATTGAGCACAAACGCCGGTTTTTCAGTTATCAGGGTCTGGATAAGCTCACTGAAGCGAGTCGTGCCCAAATGCACGTACTTTTCCAGAAGCACAGTGCCGCCTGCGACATCGAGCACTTCCCGTGCGACGCGGTTACTTTCCCAACCCCAGATGTAATTCGAACCGATCAACGCAGCGCAAGAACCAAACGCCTGCAAGGCATACCGCAACAACGGGATCAACGTCTGATTCGGACACCCGCCCAGATAAAGGACGTTCTCACTGCTTTCAAAACCTTCATACGGACAGGCGTACCACAACAGGCTCCCGTTCTGCTCGAGGTCCGGAATGATTTCCTTGCGGCTGGCCGAGGTCGTCGCACCAAAAATATGCCGAACCCCGGCCTGCATCAATTGAACAGCGCCTTCGCTGTAACTGTGCAAGAAGCCCTGCGGATTGATATGGGTAACTTGTAAGGTAAATGGGTAATCGGGATTGGCATTGATTTCCTGCAGTGCGTGTGTGGCCCCTGCCAGAGCATTCCGGCCTATGCACTGGTAAGTCCCATCGATAGAGAGCAAGAGTCCGACATCGATTGTGTGGCGCATTTATTCACTCCAAAAAAAAACCTGATAGACCAGTGGACTGGTCGATCAGGCTTCATTACCTGGCGCTTGGGCGCATGATGTAGGCAAGACTTAAAGGCCGGGGCCTGGCTTACTCGTTTATTTCTCTATGGAAAAAGTGTGCCAAATTGGTTTTTTGCTGAAAATCGGCCTTATCCGCAATGCTCATGACAGCCAGCGCACCGGTCTGAGCCGTAGCACTGTATTTTGCACCTAAGAGGTGCACATCAAATGTGAGGTTTTTGACGGGAACACTGCCCGCTTTATGAATGGGTGTGTAACGTAAATTCCCAGGTCGCCGACCTTGGAAACTGACAAACCTCAATAGCCGGTGTGACGCAACGTAATAAAGGGCACGCTGATGTAGTACGCGCGGCGTAGCAGAAGCGAACCGCCCTTGTATCAATCGGGTGTGGGTTCCATCTAAGACGAAGAACACTAAAAATTAACGCTTCAAGCTAGGGTTAGCAAAGTCAGTTACGGAAGCGATCGTCAAATCTTAGGCAATAAAAAACCCGTGGACCGTTGATCTACAGGGCTTTCAAGATGCGAGCGCTGACGCCATCATCGATGTTCCTCCGGATGTCCTCAAAGCAGTGAATGTCGGTCTCGGTGATTCTTTGAGCATTGAGCGGGTCGACGAATCGATAGTGCTAAATCCAGTCAGTGAGGTTGACGCGAAGACCTAAGGCCGACGCTGTTGAACACGTCTGTTTTCCCAAATCACCAGAAAACCGCTAGCTAAAAGCACGTTTTTTGTACACGGTTATGTAAAGCCCAAGCCCAAATACCTGTGCGGCGACGCCGGGTTTAAATCTCATGCGCGTGCTTTTCTGCCGTGAAAACCACATCCGACTTTTTCAATAATATCGGCCAAAAGCAGGCTGCCATAAAAGTGCGCCTGTGCCTTCGCTGGCTCGAAGCTGATGGGCGATGAGTTTGCTAATCCGCTCAAGTACTTGCTGGCATCGCGATGCGCTATCCTAATCAACTCGTTAAACAAGGAAGAATAATGTGCTCGTCGTCATTTCTGTCGTATCTCAAACTCCCGGCTGTTCTGCTGATTACCTGTCTTACAACCGCTTGTTCCAACTACCACTACAAGGATTACCAAGGCGATTGGGTGCCGGACTTGATGACGCCATATGACCTGTCCAATAACACGGCCAATGCGCCGGTGGTGTATTTCGCCACCACCCGCTTTCGCGGACTGGGAATAAAATTCCATCGACTGTTGCTGGCCACGCATGTGGACGACCAACTGCTAGAGGGCGCCGGGCGACGCTCGATCCTCGACGTTTCCGGCAAGCAGGCACTGCGCTTGACCCCGGGCAAGCACTCGTTGAGCTGGTGTTGGGTCTCGATGAATGCCTTGGGTACCGGTGGCGCGAAGTGCGGCTTCGGTGCGCGCGATGTGGAGTTCCGTGCAGGCCAGCGATATGTCGTGGACTTCACCACTCGCGACGACATCAATGGGCCTCCTGGGCGTCAGGTCTCGACCATTACTATCGAATCCGAGATTCGAAATCTGGATACCCATGAAGTGATCTACCCGCTGAAAGGTATTGCAGAGCTGGAGAAGGAATAACGATTGCGACGATCACCGTCACAAACTGAGTTGGTCGGTGATCGGAAGCTACGTGGCAGAGGACAGCTTCCGACTGAATGTTGCCCTTAGCGAGAGACTGCAAACGGCCCAAAGCAGCTGCTCTACAAAGGCGGCTATCGACCCTTCACGGCAGGACATGCCGGCCAAGAACGGCCCTAGGACTTCAATTAAATCGGATATGATTACCCGAACGTTGGAGGCATGAATCAGGCTTAGGTCGGTGCCTGGCAACTGCTTAAATCAAAAGGGAGCACGCATGAGCAAATATCTGGTTTTGTTGTTGGTTGGCGCCGCAGGCGTTGCTCAGGCTCAATCGGTGTGCACTTACCCATGGTATCAATCGATCGATAAGATACTGCATACAACTGACGGACAAGGGCATGGGCCGGATGTAGGCTCCGATGAATGGAAATCGGTGATCGAATTCAAATTAGGGGTTCGCGATGGGGCAGATGTCCCTGAACGAAGTTCCGATCAGTGGTGCCAATACATTGATCAGCATATCAATGGGAAGCAGGCGACCGGGGGCAGTACGGGGAAATCGTCGATAGTCAATGTGACACTTGGCCCTTCTTACGATTGCGCCAAGGTGAAGCCTGGTGCTATCGAAGCGATGATATGTGAGGACAAGGTGTTATCCGCGCTCGATCGCAATCTGTCGGAAGTATTTGCCAGCGCGAGAATCAAGGCCGGAAACGAGCACCCACCCCAGCTTAAAGCAGAACAACGTGGATGGATAAAGGGTCGCGACGACTGCTGGAAGAGTGATGACGTCGGTGCATGCGTGCGCATGGAGTACCAGCGCCGCATCGCCGAGTTGCAAGCACGGTACCGATTGGTACCGGGAACCGGGCCTGTCTATTACGAATGCAAAGGCAACCCTGACAGCGAGGTTGCTGTCATGTTCTTTAAAACCGATCCACCGACATTAATCGCCGAGCGTGGCGACAGCGTATCGCTCATGTACCAGCAGCCAAGTGACAGTGGCGTAAAGTACCTTGGACGCAATGAAACACTTTGGGAACATCAGGCCGAAACTATAATCACTTGGGGATACGAGGTGCCCGAATCACATTGCAAAAGAAAGCTTTGAGCAACGACCCAGTCAGCTGGGTAATTGCATTTTGGCGAAGGCTAGCAAGTGGCTGGAGGCGGCGTTCGTGAACGGATTCAAACGGTCCAGAGTGTGTAAAAACGCATATGGACTCGCGATGACGGTTACGCACCGGTTCGAAGACTGAGCCGCCCCGGGCTTCGTAGACGCCCTTGGTGTCCGTTTTTGGCGGTTAGTGGATGTTTAGTCTCCTTAGTCTCGAGCACAACCCCATGTCCAATCTAGGAGAGGCATAGCGATAACGGCGTCTTAAATTTCTCGAAAGACGGCAGGGTTGCGAAAGCGATCCGAAAAATTGCGGAAGCGATGACCAAATGGCAGACAATAAAAAACCCCGTAGACGTTAATCTACGGGGCTTTCAAGAATGGAGACCGAGGTCGGAATCGAACCGGCGTAGGCCGATTTGCAATCCGATCTGGAAACGTAAGCGGGCTGTGACCTGTAGAGATATTTACTTCCGAAACCAGCACAAAAAATCCCCTCTGGAGACCGCGTAGAATGCGGTCTATCTTCTTTATTTGGGAACTGATTTGCCCCTCCCCTAGCGTCCTGCCGACCGAACACAACCCACCACCAAGCAACCCAACTGCTACGCTGTTCACTCCAAGGAGGAACACCGATGCCGAACTCAGACCTGCTCCCTTACCTGGTGCACCGTCGCCCAGATCGCCTGAAACAGAAGGAGGCGCAGACGGAGGATCACTGGACCCAGGTCGAAGAGCTTGGGTGAGCCTGACTGGCGGCCATGGTGCTGATCGGATTCATAAGACCACTACACACTCTTTCAGGCGTGGATGGCGTCACCCAGTACCTAACCGAGCCAGAGCAGAAACGATGCGGGCCCCCTTCCCTATGCAGGACGATGAAGCAATACCGAGGGCATGGCAGCGTCCGCCACCTATCCGCGTACTTAAATCGGCACCTTCTACTGCATTGCAAACCTTCCTCGCCTGCTTATAATTAAGATCAATTCTTATCCGCATCTTGTAACTAGGAAGATCTAGGTGTCCTACCCTCAGTCGCCCGAATCCTCCCCCCAGGATGATATGCATGCGCTCTATCGCGACCATAGCCAATGGCTTCAGGGCTGGATTCGTCGGCGCCTAGGTGATGCAGATCGTGCGGCGGATATCACCCAGGACACGTTCTTGCGCCTGATCAGCAGCGCACTGCGCCAGCCATTGAGAGAGCCGCGCAGCTTCCTGGCCACGGTGGCCCGAAGGGTGATGATCGACCAATTGCGCCGACGCAACCTGGAGCAGGCCTACCTTGAGTTTCTGGGCAGCCAGCCGCTCCTCGAGGAGTGCTCCCCCGAACAGCGCCTACTGATGCTGGAAACCCTGATGCAACTGGATGCCATGCTCGACGGCCTGGGCCAGAAAGTGCGAGATACCTTCCTGTACGTACAGCTCGATGGCCTGAGCTACCCTGAGGTCGCGCAGCGCCTCGGGGTGTCCGTCAGCTCGGTGACCAAGTACATGGCCAAGGCGACAGAGCGGTGCCTGCTGTTCGCTTTCGATGCGCAACTATGAATCCTTCCGATCAACGCAAAGCCCTGCGCGAGGCGGCGCAATGGCATGCGCGCCTCCACGCGGCGCGTGACTGTGCGGATAACCGCAGGCAGTGGCAGGTCTGGCTCGATCAGTCGCCGTTGCACGGTTGGGCGTGGGAGCGCCTTGAGCGGTTGCAAGCAGATCTTGCCGGTGTTCCCGGTCCGCTGGCACGGCACACCCTTGTCGCAGGCCATGGGGAACTGGGGCGGCGTACGCTACTCAAGGGCCTGGTGCTGGGTCTTGGCGTTTCAGGGGCTGTCTGGACGGGTTATCGCCACTCGCCGGTTTGGTTGGCCGACGTGCGCACCGTCAAGGGCGAACGCCGCAGCCTGACCTTGGAGGACGGTACGCGGCTGACGCTCAATACAGATTCTGCCGTCGATATCCGCTACAGCGCAGACCAGCGGCTGATAGAACTGGTCGAGGGAGAGATTGCCGTTTACACCGCTAGCGACCCACGCCCGTTGCGCGTGCACACGGTGCATGGCCGAATGCGCGCCCTCGGTACCCGCTTCAACGTGCGCCTGCATGCAGACCGCACAGAGCTGATCGTCATCGAACACGCTGTCGCGGTGCACAACGCCGCAAGCGAACACGAAGTGCGGGTCGATGCTGGCATGGCCCTGACCTTCAACAGCGGGCCGCTATCCGAGCCCCGTGCGGCTGACCTTGCTAGCACTGAGTGGCGCGAAGGTCAGTTGGTGTTGGACGGCTGGCCGCTGCGCCGCGCTCTGGCCGAACTCCAGCGTTACCGCCCGGGCGTGTTGAGCTGTAGTGACGATGTGGCGCAGCTGCGTCTCGCCGGGGTGTACCCGTTGGATGACACCGACCGCGCACTGGTGGCAATCGCCGGGGCGCTAAAGCTGAAGGTCAATACCTGGACGCGCTATTGGGTCAGGCTCACCCCGGCCGCTTAAACAAAACGAATGAAAAAAATTCTCAGTTGCATTGTCGGATTGGCCACTCTCGTACGAGCTCTTCTGAAAACCGCCCAAACAGGCATTTTAAGGAGCTGTCATGTCTAGAGCGACAATCTACCCACACGCGCGCCGAAAACACCTCACCCCCCTGCTGCTTGGCAGCGCCATAGCGCTGCAGGTCGGGATGCTGGCCCCGCTGCTGTCAACGGATGCCCAGGCCCATGCCGAACAGGTCAGCCGCGTTTACGACATTCCCCCGGGGCCGTTGGTAGCAACCTTGAACCGCTTCGCCCGCGAGGCCGGGGTGCTGCTGTCGTTTGATGCGACGCTGACCCAGGGACAACAGAGTCGCGGGCTAAAAGGTCGCTTCAGCACCGAGCAGGGGTTTGCCCAACTGCTGGCTGGTAGCGGGCTGGAAGCTCTGCTGGTGGGTAACAATTGGGTGCTTGCGCCTCAGGCGCAGGCCGGTTCAGCGCTGCAACTGGATGCAACCAGCATCACCGGCCAAAGCTTGAGCGTCACCACAGAAGGCAGTGGTTCCTACACCACCGGCGCAACTGCCGCCGCCACACGCCTGGACCTGAGCCTGCGCAAGACTCCACAGTCAATCAGCGTAGTGACACGCCAGCAGATGGACGACCAGAACCTGCAAAGTGTTTCCGATGTCCTGAAGCAAACCCCTGGCATCACCGTCAACCAGGAAAGCTCCGAGGCCTTCACTTTCTATTCGCGCGGTTTCAAGCTGGATAACTTCCAGTTCGATGGCGTGCCCAGCCTGTCCTCGGACGGCGGCTCATTGCGCGACAACTACAGTATCGGCAACAGCCTGATCTATGACCGAGTCGAAGTGCTCAAGGGTGCGACCGGCCTGGTCAACGGCTCCGGCAATCCTTCGGGGGTCATCAACCTGGTGCGCAAGCGCCCGACTGCCGAGGCGCAGGGCCATATCAGTGTCGGCGCAGGCTCCTGGGATAAATACCAGGCCGATTTTGACTTCGCCGGGCCGTTGACCGACAGCGGCAATATCCGTGGCCGCATGGTCGCGGGTACGCAGTCGCAGCGCAGTTATGTCGATTACCTGACCGGCGAACAAAATACCTTCTACGGTGTGCTGGAAGCCGACTTGAGCGAGAAAACCCTGCTCACACTCGGCCATGACGTACAGAAAAACTATGACAACGGCAGCACCACCGGTGCCCTGCCCGCGTTCTTTATGGATGGCCGCAGGGCCAAGTTCGATCGTGACACCAACGCTGCCGATCGCTGGACCTGGCGCAATCAGGAAACCCAGCGCACTTTCGTGGAGTTGGCCCACAGCTTCGACAACGACTGGGTCCTCAAGGGGGTCGCCAGCAGCCGCGACTACCGTTCGAGGGAGCTGATCTCGGGCATCAGCAGTGAGGCCATTCAGGCCGACGCAAGCATCTCCCACGGCTTCATCGCCGGCAACGTCGACCGCGCCAGCGGCTATGTGAACAACAGCGGCACCGCGAGCAAGTTCAACACTACCAGCAAGGAAAAAGGCCTGGACCTGTATGCCCGCGGCCCGTTTTCGCTGGGTGGTCGCATGCACGAAGCCGTATTCGGCTACAGCATCGCCCATACCGAATCCACGTCCAAGCGCCACGACGGGGTTACCAATGGCATCATCAACGATGTATTCCAATGGGATGGCTATGGCGATACACCGAGGGACTTCGAATGGTGGTCGACCTTCAATATCGAAGCACGGCAGAAAGTCGGGTTCGCGGCCACCATCCTTAAACCGACCGACGCGCTGGCAGTGATCCTGGGCGCCCGTATCGTCGACTACAAATGGGACATCGACACGATCAACGCCATCGGTCGCCGCCTTCCGGCCAGCGCCACCAACTCCAGCGAAATCGTGCCTTATGCCGGTATCACCTACGATCTGGACGCCTACCACACGGCCTACGCTAGCTACACCGACATCTTCAAACCGCAGGCCTACAGCCTCGGCCCGGACGGTAAACCTATCGACCCACTCTCCGGCGAAAGTTATGAGGTCGGCATCAAGGGCGCCTACTTCGACAACCGCCTAAATGCCAGCATGGCGCTGTTCGAGCTCAAGCAGGACAACTTCGCCGTACCCACCGGCGGTAGCACACCGAGCGGTAGCAGTGCCTATCGAGCAGAGAAAGGCGTCACGACTCGCGGCGTCGAGCTGGAGGTGAACGGCGAACTGATGAATGACCTGCAGGTGATGGCAGGCTACACCTTTGCCGAGTCCCATAACGCGGATGACCGGCGCGTGGCCACCAACCAGCCGCAGCACCTGCTCAAGATGGCAACCAACTACCGCTTGCAGGGCGATTGGCACAAATTCACCGTGGGCGGCAATGCCTACTGGCAGAGTTCGACGTTCTTTAAGCCAAGCGACGAGGATTGGTACGAGATCAAAGACCCCACCGCCAAATTCGAGCAGAAGTCTTACGCACTGGTGGGGCTGGTTGGCGGCTATGATGTCACCCGCGACCTGAAGGCGACTCTCAACGTCAACAATCTGTTCGACAAGCACTACTACAGTGGTATTGGCAATTACGGCACAGTGTTCTGGGGGGCGCCGCGCAACGTGATGTTCAATGTGAAATACAGCTTCTAGGCGGTTTCTCGGTAGTACGCTTACCCCCTGGGCCAAGGCGCCGGGGGTACGACGAGTACGTTCAGGCCTGGGAAAATTTAGCTCAAGCGCTTGAGGCCACGCCGAAAACACTTTTGAATCGCCCCTTATTTCATCGACGCGTTCAATTGTCTGACTTTTGCCAATTAGCCTGTTCTGAATGACGGAAGCGGGTCATAAGCCGCCTGACCCGATCGGCGGCTTTTGGCCGATTCTGTTGAAAAAGTCGGATTTTCAGATCGCCTGAACTCAGGCACGACCACCACCGGAGAACCTACTCACCACATTGAGTGGTTTTTCGGCCCTTCGGTGACCTTTGCTGCTCTGTTATTGGGTTAATTTGAGGTTTTTTGCTTGGTGCAGGCGCACCTATCCCGTGACTGGTGGCCCTTGAGATGAAAATTTGGCCAGCCGTCGCAGGTTCTGCACCGCAGCGGCCAGCGTGAATTCATCCGTCGCACCACTCATGCCACGTAGTCTCAGGCGATCCAATTTCAGGATGCGCTTGAGGTGGGCAAACAACATTTCGACTTTTTTACGTTCGTGGCGAGAGCGCTGATATGCCGGCGTTGCTGCAATGCGCCGAGCCACATCGCGAGCGGCTTCATGGACGCTGCGAGCGATCTTGCGGAACGAAGTGTTCGGGCAGCACTTGGCTTTCATCGGACACGTAGCGCAGTCGGTCTGCCGGGATCGGAAGATGATGGTGTTGGCTTTGGTGACATGTGAACGCTCATTCTTGAAGGCTCGCCATTCGCTGCGTAATGGGTTGCCGGCCGGGCAGCAGTATTCCTCAGTCTCTTCATGCCAGTGGAAATCGTTGCTCGAGAAACTGTCGTTCTTGCGCTCGGTTTTGTCCCATACCGGCACATGCGGCTCGATGTCCTTTTCCTCCACCATCCAGGCCAGCATCGGCGCTGTACCGTAAGCGGTGTCGCCAATGAGGCGTTCCGGCTTGATGTCGAACTGCGTTTCGACCCGATCAATCATCGTCTTGGTACTCTCGACTTCTGCGGTTCGATGAGCCGGTGTGGGTTCCACATCCATGATCACGCCGTACTCTGTATCGATCAGATAATTCGTGGAGTAAGCGTAGAAAGCTGGGCCTCCTGGAGCAGCGGTCCAGCGGGCTTTAGGATCAGTCAGCGACAGGCGCTTCGGTAGCGTTTCGGCCAGAGCCTCTTCATCGAGTGCCTCAAGGTACTCACGCACGGCGCGGGTGCTCAGAGATGGATCGCTCCAGTTGACCTGTTCATCTCCCGGTACGCCGCGCTGCCGACTCGCATCTGCTTTGATAATGCTGGCGTCCACTGCAAAGCCTTCGCCCTTGACCAGACCGGCGTCCATGCAGCGACGCAGCACTTCATTGAACAACCAGCGAAACAGATCACTGTCCCGAAAACGGCCGTGTCGATTTTTGGAAAACGTCGAGTGATTGGGTACTTCATCTTCAAGGCTCAACCGGCAGAACCAGCGATACGCCAGGTTCAAATGGGCCTCTTCGCACAACCGCCGTTCGGAGCGGATGCCATAGCAGTAGCCGACGATCAGCATGCGGATCATCAGTTCAGGATCAATCGACGGACGCCCAATCGGGCTATAGAAATCGGCGAGGTAATGGCGCAGGTCGCTCAGATCAAGACACCGATCAATGTTGCGTAGAAGGTGAGTGGCTGGGATGTGATCTTCAAGGTTGAACGAGTAAAACAGCCGCTCCTGCCCACTCGATAACTGTCCCATCATGTTGCGTGCTTCCCTGCTGGCCAATGCGGAGATTTTGCCGGAGGCCAGCCAGGGGAGCTACTTTTTCAACAGAATCGGCCAGAAGCGGTCATCTAAGTTGCGCGCTCTCCGGAATGACTTAGGCCTCGACGTTAAACCTGCTCAACAATGCGGCACCGTCAGTGACACCAAGAATCTGATCGATTGCAGCGATTTTAAAGCTTGCCTTGGCGATCTGAAAATCTGCGTTGTTGTATGCAGCCTCCGCCTCATTGTGGAGCGCATAGGCCATATGTGCCGCGACACGGACACTCATAGGAGCATCTACATCTCTGCCCAGGTAATCGGCAAGCAATGTCCTGATCTCAAGCAGTGCGAGCGCGAGTAGCTTGGTCTGGTCAGTCTGCATAAAGTGATCCCGGATTCTAAAAGCGAGAGTGCTAGCGGATTCGTGAGGTTACATAAACTCTTGGTCAGTCAAAAGCGGACGCTAATGAACGGGAATGCTTAACTATTAACCGATTAAAGACCTGATGCCCACAAATTCGTATCCTTAATGTAGAACTTGTCACTTTTCTCCTTTGCCCGTGTTGAGCTACTGGCACTCGGCTCAAGACTCGTGGATTACATACGACGAGGGACGGCCTGCGACACAGGTGGCGTAAAAAATTTATCATTTGTATCGCCCACTTCTAGTTAGGTGTTGAGACTATGCGCATCCAAGATCATAAATTGGCGTGGCGCTGGACCGATCCAGCGTATGCCGTGTTGCCAAATAAAGTCCTCGCGCAAATGCACTCAGTGACCTCCGATGAGGCGAAGGCGTTGTATAAGCGGGCGCAAGGGTTCATGGGTAATCACGGCCTGAGCACCGAGCTACGTCCTGAAATGGTCAGCGCCGAAGAGGCCGCATCGGAGGCCGGTTCCAATTGGCTGAAGCAACATCAGCCACATTTAGAGCAGCCAGTATCGCTTTCTTGGGATTCAGAGACCGCGCTGCGTACAACCTGGGGAGTGTTCATTTCATACTGGCCGGAGTTCTGCTATCCGGCTTCAGACGATCTGGTCGTGTTTCCAGAGTCAGAGGCGTGGATGCTCTTGTACCATCATGAGCGTGAGTTTCACTTTGGTAGACGAGCCGCCAAAGCCTAGCCAGTTGTTCCAACTGAGTACTCCGCCGCCGCTTTACTCCAACGCAGGATTCCACGCATGCATCACATGAAAAAGGCAATTGTTGTACTGGCAATCACGGGCCACATCGCAGGGTGCCAAACCTCCAGGCCGCCAAGCTCCTTTGAACAAACTCTGGCCAAAGTCCAATGCATACTTTTTGAGGGCGTAAAAAGCCCCACTGCAGAAGATGTTCAATACATTCGTAAAGCCAGCGATGACGGCAATGTGCGTTGTAAGATCGCGCTCGGCGGTTTGTACGAATCCGGCCGTGGCGGTCTGCCACAAGATTTTGGCAGGGCCAAATCGCTCTATGAATCCGTCGCTGCCGTAGATGGCGTCGGTAACGAGAGACTGGCGCGCATGGCCGAAGAGGGGCATGGGCAAGCACGCAACGACGTGGAAGCGCGACGGCTTTATCAGTTGGCGCTGACCAACAGCGACAGCGATAAAAGTAAACTCGCATTGGCCAGATTGATGGAGGAAGGCCGCGGTGGCCCGCAGGATTTGTTCGGGGCAATGATGTATTACGTGGAAGCCAGCCAACATTCCGGCGATGTTGCCTGGAAGGGCATTCAGCGGATCCGCTCTCAAGGGTTGGTGCTGACGGCTGCACAGACACAGCGCTACAACGACGTCTGGAGCGATACCAGCCGCAAGAGTCTAAACCGTACGACATTGGACATCGAGATTGCCTTGAACAAGCAATTCAAACGCGGCAGCGCCAGCAAACCGGTGACGCTGCAAGTGCAAGGCAAGCCGGGTTCAAATGTGCCGAAAATCGCATTGATAGAAAGCTCGGGCAACGCCGACGTAGACCAGGCCGTCGTCAAGGCATTCGGTAAATACCGCATTCCTGCCGAACCAACATTGCAAGCAGGCCAGGACTCCTGGTCTTCCGAGCGGTCCATCAAAGTCGGCTTGAATTGAAGCGCTAGCGCCGTTTGCCTAGACCGAAAAGGAGACGGATTTATTTGTTTCTTAAGTCCGCTGTCGCTTAAATGAACCCGCCTTCTTTTGTCTTTAGGTTGATGTCGCTCGCTTGTGCATGAAGCTGGAAAAGGCGTTCTGCGGGAAAGGGGGCCGGGGTGGATGTTGACGCATAATGCCCGGCCGCTCCTTTTACTTCGCTGTAGAGACTTCTTTTGCGTAGGCCTGACAGGCTCGCCGCGCGATCAATCCTTGATCGCCGCTGTCGGTAATGGCGATAATTCGTTGAGCATGCGCTGGGGCAAGTTGGGCTCGACGGGCTGCATGAACCACGCCGACGCCGCCGGTGGTGGCAGGCACGTTGAAGCCACTGGCTGAATCCGTGGCCTCGAGAAGGACTGACAGCCGCACATCAGCAGTAGCAAGGCGGTCACGCAGGAGAGCCTGGTTGCGTTGAGCATCGGAAAGTTCTCGGGTGTGTTGCTGATCGGATGTGGCCAGCGTCTGCTCCAGGGCCAGGCGCCCGCCCTGCTCAACGCTCACCTGCTTGGCGGCGGCCGCGCTGACGGCAGCCAGCTCGCCCTGGCGCAGGCCGACCTGCTCGGACAACCTCTTGCCCGTGCGCCATTCCTGCACCTGCCAGGCGGAGCCGGCGGCGCTGGCCATCAGCACCATCAGCCCGGCCAGCTTCTGCACGGGCGTCATCACGGCACATCCTTGAAAAAAACGTGATGCCCGAAGCGCAACGTCTGCTTGGCCTTCGCCGCCCAGGCAGGAGCCTTGGGCATCGTGGTTGCGTAGTAGTGCGTGGCCCCGCCGGTTGGATCCGGTATTGATCAGCTCCGCTTCGCTCCGGACGCCATGGACGAAAAGATCAAGGCTGCCGAGGCAACGCCAAAACGCGAGGTTTGGCGAGTCTGTCGTGGCAGCGTATGCGTGGGCAACTACCCAGAGGATCAGTACGAAAAAGCAGCCGACCACCTGCTGCGCATCTTCAAACCGAAATTCATGGAAGAGGCAGCGGGCTACGTGAAGAAGCCCTACGGCACCGAGACGTTCCGCCGCGAACTGCCAAGCATCGAGATCAATGCGAGTTACCCAGTTCGAATACGATACCGAGTGGCTCCCCTCCAAATCCTAAACCACCTTCTGCTGCCCAGCGCAGCAAGAACGGGGATGCGCGTGTCTCAACAAATGCTGCGTAACAGGTGGGACGACGCCCGAGAAGCTGCTCGCTCCTTGGCCGCCAGTGAGGGACGAGTTGATGACGCGGAGAGGATCCAACAGTTTCAGTTCAAGGATATCCGACCGAAGGCGGCATCCGAAATTACTGATATCGCAGACGCCAGCCTCCTGCTCGGGCACTCGGAGCAGGAGATCACCAAGCGCGTTTACAGGCGCATCGGTGCGGTCGCGCAGCCTTCAAAATGAGATAGTTTCGGAACTCCACTCTCTAAAGTTTCGGAACTCCAGCACTTTCCTACAGGCAATAAAAAACCCCGTAGACGTTAATCTACGGGGCTTCTAAGAGTGGAGGCCGAGGTCGGAATCGAACCGGCGTAGGCGGATTTGCAATCCGCTGCATAACCATTTTGCTACTCGGCCTCAAACGATCAATGCCCAAACCACTGACATTCACCGCATATAAACTTGAGTGGGCTATGTGAAGCTTGCCTCTACTCTATCTCATTGAAAACATTGAAGTTTTTTATGCTTCAGTGCGTTCGATGGCGGCAATTATGTACTGATTTGCCGGGGCTGGCAAGCCCTTGATTTCAAAAAATATTCTTCCGTGGAGCAGAACAGGGGCGGTTGGCCCCTGCTCTGCCTGGGCTTAGTAGCCCAGGGACAGTCCGGTATTGCGCCGTGGGTCGTTGGCGCCGTAGAAGCGGTTGTTGCCCACGGGCTTGCCGTCCAGGGACGGGGCGCCGACGAGGATGGCGGCCAGGTGGTTGGCGTCTTGGGGGCCGGCGAATTTATGGCCCCAGCTTTCGAGGATTTTCTGGGTGTCGGGGCTCAGGGCGAAGGTTTCGAGGTTGGTGGTGTCGGGCATCCATTGTTGGTGGAAACGTGGGGCGTTGACGGCTTCCTGGATGTTCATCTTGTAGTCGATGACGTTGAGGATGGTCAGCAAGGTGGCGGTGATGATGCGACTGCCGCCCGGTGTGCCGATGACCATCACGGCCTTGCCGTCCTTGGTCACGATGGTCGGGCTCATGGACGACAGGGGTGCCTTGCCCGGGGCGATGGCGTTGGCTTCGCCCTGGACCAGCCCGTACATATTGGGCACGCCGACTTTGACGGTGAAGTCGTCCATTTCGTCGTTGAGGATGACCCCGGTCTTGCTGGCCATGACGCCGGCGCCGAACCAGTCGTTGAGGGTGTAGGTCACCGATACCGCGTTGCCCCATTTGTCGACGATGGAGTAATGGGTGGTGTTGCTGCCTTCATGGGGCGCAACGCCGGGTTTGATGGCCATGGAGTCGCCGGCTTTTTGCGGGTCGATGGCGGCGCGCAGTTTGGCCGCGTAGTCCTTGTCCAACAGGTGTTCCACCGGGTTCTGCACGAAGTCGGGGTCGCCCAGGTAGCTGTTGCGGTCGACGTAGGCGTGGCGCATGGCTTCGATCTGGTAATGGGTGCCTTGGGCCGAGCCGTAGCCCAGTTCGGCCATGGGGTAGCCTTCGAGGATATTCATGATCTGGCAGATCACCAGGCCGCCCGAGCTCGGTGGTGGTGCCGAGACCACGTGGTAGCCACGGTAGTCGCACTCGATGGGTGCCAGTTCGCGGGTCTGGTATTTGTCCAGGTCGGCTTGGGCGATGATGCCCTTGCCGGCCTGGCTGGAATCGACGATGGCCTTGGCCACCCAACCTTTGTAGAAGCCATCGGTGCCCTTGGCGGAAATTTCCCGCAGGGTCCGGGCCAGGTCTTTTTGCACCAGCTTCTGCCCGACCTGCAGCGGCTCGCCTTTATTGAGAAAGATGCCACGCAGGTCCTGGTCTTTTTTGAACTCTTCGGTGGCGCTGTGCAGCATGTCGATATCGCCCTGGTCGAGGGCAAAGCCGTCTTCCGCGAGCTTGATCGCCGGTGCGATCACTTGGGCACGTTTGAGGGTGCCGTATTTGCTCAGGGCCAGTTCCATCCCGGAGACTGTGCCGGGCACGCCGACCGCCAGGTGGCCCTTGGCGCTGAGGCCGGGGACGACATTGCCGTCCTTGTCCAGGTACATGTCGGCAGTGGCCGCCAGCGGCGCTTTTTCACGGAAGTCGAGGAAGGTCTTGCGCCCGTCCGCCAGTTGCACGGTCATGAAACCACCGCCGCCGAGGTTGCCCGCAGCCGGGTAGACCACCGCCAGGGCGTACCCCACCGCCACTGCCGCGTCCACGGCGTTACCGCCAGCCTTCAGCACGTCCACCCCCACATGGGTGGCCAGATGCTGGGCCGTCACCACCATGCCGTTTTCGCCGGCCACCGGGGCCTGGGAGGCGGCCTGCACGCCACTGAATGTCAGGACCAGGGCCGTCGCTATCAAGGTTCGGGTAAGGGGTTGGTAGTTCATCCGTGGATACTCTGTTTATTAGAAGCATTAAACGTAGCTTCTTTCGCACGGCAACCCCAGTCAGGTGGCGCGTTTCAGACAGAGCGTGTCGGTGACGGAATGCTATATTCGCCCCGCCCTCCTCATTGCCCTGAGACACACCGATGCCCACGGTCGCCGACCCGATTCACGCGCTGTACCACAAGATCACCTGGAAGCTGATCCCGTTCCTGTGCTTCTGCTACCTGGCTGCCTACCTGGACCGCATCAACATCGGTTTTGCCAAGTTGCAGATGCAAGACCAGCTGCAGTTCAGCGAAACCGCGTTCGGCCTGGGCGCCGGCCTGTTTTTTGTCGGCTATATCCTGTTTGAAGTACCCAGCAACCTGATCCTGGAGCGCGTCGGCGCGCGGATCTGGATTGCGCGCATCATGATCACCTGGGGCCTGCTGTCGGCTTGCACGTTGCTGGTCACCTCCACCACGCAGTTCTATGTGCTGCGGTTTTTGCTGGGCGTCGCCGAAGCCGGGTTCCTGCCGGGGGTGTTGTATTACCTGACCACCTGGTTCCCCACCCATCGCCGGGGCCGGGTGATTGCGCTGTTCATGATCGGCCTGCCGCTGTCCAGTGTGATTGGCGGGCCGTTGTCCGGCTGGATCATGGGCCACTTCGACCAGATCGGTGGCCTGCGCGGCTGGCAGTGGCTGTTCCTGCTTGAAGCCTTGCCCAGCGTGCTGTTGGGGGTATTGGCGTTCTGGGTGTTGCCCAATACCTATCACCAGGCCAAATGGTTGTCAGCCGCCGAAAAGACCCTGCTGCAACAGCAGTTGCAGGCCGATGACAGCCAGGCCAGTCAAAGCCCACGGCGTTTTCGCGAAGGGTTCTTCAACCTCAAGGTGTGGATGCTTGGCGGGATCGACTTTTCGATCCTGCTCAGTGCCTACGCCATGGGTTTCTGGATGCCGACCCTGATCCGCAACGCGGGGATCAGCGACACCTTCCATATCGGCCTGCTCACCGCCCTGCCCAGTGTGGCCGCGCTGGCCGGCATGCTGCTGATCGGCGCCAGCTCCGACAAACACCGCGAGCGCCGTTGGCACATTATCGTGCCGTTTGTGGTGGGCGCCGTGGCCATGGCCGGCAGCACGTTCTTCACCCATAACGTGGTCGCCACCGTGGCCCTGTTTGCCGTGGCCTCGGCAGCAATCCTCGGCGCCGTACCGGTGTTTTTCAGCCTGCCGGCGACCTTCCTCACCGGCACCGCGGCGGCCACCGGCTTTGCCCTGGCCTGCTCCCTGGCGAATATCGCCGGGCTGGTCAGTAACTCGTTGATGGGCCTGGCGATAGATATCACCGGCAGCAGCGCCGGGGCCATGTGGTTCTTTGCCGCCAGCTTGCTGCTCAGTTGTTTGTTGGTGATTGCGTTGCCGGCGAAATTGGTCAACCGCTAGGAGCGAGCACGAAGCTATACACCCCTGTGGGAGCGGGCTTGCTCGCGAAAGCAGTGGGTCAGTCAACATCAATGCTTGCTGGGCCGACGTCTTCGCGGCGATGCGGCGATCCGACAAGCCCGCTCCCACATTTGATCTTCACTGCTTTGAGCATTGCGTTCGCTTAACTGATCGGCGTTAGGGCAAGCCCGCTCCCACAGGGGGGCTCAATGACCGCTATGGCCCATGCCATTCGGCTGCTGCAACAGAGCCAGGTCAATCTCCTCGAAACGCAGCACCCGCCCGCCGGTATCGGCCGCGATTTTCTGCGCCACCGCCTGCTCGGCAAACGAGGCCAGCACCACGCCCATGGCGCCCTTGAGCCCGGTGCCGAGCACGTAGTAGGCGGTCTTGGCGTCGATCAGATGGGCATCGTCCGGGGTATCCCAATGGCTGCGCCCCATGTCATGCACATACAGCTTGGACTGGGCATGATGGTTTTCCGGCTGCAACCACCAGCCGAGCATTTCTGCCGTAGAGCAAAACTTCTTCGCCGCGCCCTGCTCCACCACCTCGCCCTTGGGCCCCGGGAACTCGCTGATCACCATGCCACACACATGGCACTCATCAGCCGGATGGAACGCCACCGGCCCGTCACCTACCCCCGCCGCCACCGGTTTGTCACAACCGACCAACAGCAGGCTCAACAGTAAAACCAACCCCATCTTCATGTTTACATGCTCCACCGATAAAAAATTCATGCCGCGCGCCGGCCGAACAGCCAGTAGGCCCAGGCCAATGGCCCGGCGACCCACGCGGCCAAGCACAGCCACAACGCCGCCTCCGGCACCGCCAGGTCTGCGCCCAGGGCCATCACGCCCATGGACGCGGGGCCGGCATCGAAACCCGACAGGTTGATCAGGCGGTACACATCCGCCGGGTTGAACAGCAACAGCCAGGGCAGCAGCGTCGGGCTGAACTGGCCTTCGCTGAGCACCAGCAGCGCCAGCAACGCCAGGTCGAAGACCAACACAAAAAAGAACCACACCCCCAGGGCCAAGCCGGCCGCCGTGGATTTCTCCGCCGAGACGCTGCTCAACACATACGCCAGCCCCAAAAAGCCCCAGCCAAGCAACGTCGAGGTCAGCATGAAGCGGCCAAAGGCCCAGAGCAGTAGGCTGAACTCGACGTCATCCACCAGCAGCGCGATGGCGAGCATGGCGCAGCCGAATCCGATAAAGGTCGCCAGCGCCAGGATCAACCCGTGCCCGACAAACTTGCCGAGCAGGATCTGCCCGCGCCCCAGGGGATAGGTGAGCAATAGCAGCAAGGTGCCGCTTTCGTCCTCGCCGACAATCGCGTCATAGGCCAGCAGCAGCGCAATCAACGGCATCAGGAAGGTCGCCAGGCTGGCCAGGCTGGCGATGGTCGCCGGGATCGAGGTAAAGCCCAGTTGCCCGGACGCCGCGGCCCCGAGCCAGGCAATGCCGATGGCCAGCACCGCAAACAGCAGGCTGATGGCCAATAACCAACGGTTGCGCAGGCCATCGCTGAATTCTTTGCGGGCCATGTTCCAGATTGGCGTCATTGGGTACGCTCCACAGGGCTGTCCATGTAATGGCGATACAGGTCTTCCAGGGACGGCACGACAATTTCCACATCGCTGGGGCTGTCCTGGTCGAGCAACTGGCGCAGCAGGTCCAATTTATTGCCATTCAACGCCGCCACTTGCAGCCCTTCCGCGCCCCAGCGCTGGGTCACGTGGCCAGCCTCGCTCCAGCGTTTTTGCAAGTGCGCCGCACGTTGCAGGCCGCTGCTGCGGATCAGGGTGGGCAGCCCGGCCTCTTCGCGCAACGCCGCCAGGGTGCCGAGGGCCAGCAGACGGCCCTGGGTCAAGATGGCGGCGCGGTTGATATGGGCCTCCACACCGGGCAACACATGGGAGCAGAGAATGATGCTGGTGCCCTGCCCGCGCAGGCGGTCGAGCAAGCGATACAGGTCCTGGGTGGCAATCGGGTCGAGGCCCACGGTGGGCTCGTCGAGCAGCAGCAGGCGCGGCTCGCCAAGCAGGGCCTGGGCCAGGCCGAGGCGCTGGCGCATGCCCTTGGAATAGGTCTTGACCCGCCGCCGTGCCGCCACCGTCAGGCCGACGTCTTCGAGCAGGGTCTGGACCTGGCTCATCGGCGCGCCCTTGAGCCGGGCGAAATGCTGCAAGGTTTCCAGGCCGCTGAGTTGCGGGTAGAACGTGACGTTTTCCGGCAAGTAGCCGAGCATCTGCCGCACATGAGGGTCGCTGGGCGCGCGACCGAACACCCGCACCTGACCACTGCTTGCCTGCAACAAGCCGAGGATCAGTTTCATGCTGGTGGTCTTGCCCGCGCCGTTATGGCCGAACAGGCCCAGCACTTCCCCGGGCGCCAGGCTCAGGCTCAAGTCGTGCAGCACAGTGGCGTGCCCATAACGCTGGGTCACGCCTTCGATTTCGACAACGGGCATCATGCAGGCTCCTTGAGCAGGGAAAGCGTGGGGTCTTGCATCAGCGGATGGCTGTCCATCACCCCCGGCGACTTGATCACCGGAAACGCCCGCTGCACCCAGCGCAGCAACTCGATGCCGGGGCTGTTCATCAACAGGCGCACCTGGGGATACAACCACAGCAGGCGGTCGACGTTATCGTTGGGCTCGTAGGCCACATCCCCGAGGCCGTCGTTATTGCGGTCCCAGCCCAGGTAGTCGCTCCAGTAATTGCCGCGGCCATCTGCCGACCATTCCTGCAAGCGGGTGGCCACGTACTTGACCTGGCGCTGGTTGCCGACAAAGGCATTGTTGGCAATCCGGTTGTCTTCGGAGCCGGCCGTGAGGTGAATGCCCACCGCGCTGTGCCCGAAGTGGTTGTGTTCGATGCTGTTGAACAGCGAGTTGTAGATAAACAGCGCCTTGCCTTCGGCCCCGGTGATCATGGTGTCGCCGGTGGTGCCGTCGCGCACGTCGTTGACCACGTTGTCGCGCAAGGTGGAATAGGTGATGTAGTTCATCAGGATCCCGTAGTTCTGATCCTCCTCGGAGCGATTGCCGATTACCGTCAGCTTGCGGCTTTGCATCAGCGCATAGCCGGTGCGGGTGCGGCGAGTAATATTGCCGAGCACCTGGTTGTCGTTGGCGAACATGTAGTGGATGCCGTAGCGCAGGTCTTCCAGGGTGTTGCCTTGCAGCAGGTTGCCGTTGGAGGTGTCGATGTAGATGCCATCGCGGGCATCGCGCACCTGGTTGCCGATCACCCGCGCGCCTTTGACTGCGTACAGGTGGATGCCATTGCCCCGGTCCTGGGAGCGCATGGTCGGGTCGCCCTGGATCTGGTTGTCGATCACGCTCACATCCGCCGTGCCATCGACCCACACGCCAAAACCCTGGCCGCGCAGGCGGTTGTTCTTGATCAGGGTGCCGTGGGCCTTGGGCTGGATGAAGATGGCGGCGTTCATCGCGGTAAGGTCATGGCCCCAGTCGAGGAAGGTACAGCCCTCGACGGTGACGTCGGCAGCGTTGATCAGCAAGCCATTGCCCAGGCCCTGGCTGTGGATCACCGCACCGGGTTCGCAGGTCAGTTGCAGGGGTTGGTCGATGCTGAAGGAGCCCTGGTAGTCACCGGCAGGCAGGCGCCAGTGCTGCGGGCCTGCGGCGACCAAAGGCAGGTCGGTAATGGGCAGTACAGCAGCGCCGGCGGCGGCCGAAAATAGCAGCCACACACACCCAGTCCATAACGTGCGGGGTCGAGCCACGGAGTCTTCCTTTTGATCAAAGCCCAATCTGTGGAGCGACACAGATCTTGTGTGAGAGCTGGCTTGCCTGCGATGGCGGTGTACCAGCCACCAAAAACAGTGGCTGAACCGCCGCTATCGCGGGCAAGCCCGCTCCCACATTGGTTGGTGCTCGCCGTTAAGTGCGCTCGACCAACATCCGCCCCACCATCTCCATATGCAGCGCATGGCAGAACCAGCTGCAGTAGTACCAATGCAGCCCCGGTTTATCGGCAATGAAGGTGATGGAAGAGGTCTGCTGCGGGCTGATTTCCATGCTCACGCCATGGTTGGTCATGACAAAGCCGTGGGTCACGTCCTCGATCTGGTCGATGTTGGTGATGGTCACAGTGACCTCATCGCCATGCTTGACGGTGAACTCCGTCAGGCCATAGGTCGGCGCCATGGACGTCATGTACACCCGCACTTTCTTGCCGTCGCGGATCACCTTGTTATCGGTCTCCAGCTTGATCCCGTCCTTGGCCGCAATGGCCACGGTTTCGGCGAAGAAGGGGTCGTTGCGTTCCCAGATTTTCTTGGTCTTGATCTGGTCGCGCCGCGCCATCACACAGTCATGGGGTTCGGCGAAGGTCGGGCCGTCGTGGACCAGTTTCATTTCATCGCCCGAGATGTCGATCAACTGGTCGTTTTCCGGGTGCAGCGGGCCGGTCGGCAGGAAGCGGTCCTTGGAGAATTTGCTCAGGACCACCAGCCATTGGCCGTCGGCATCCCGGGTCTCGGTGAGCGAGGCATGGTTGTGGCCGGGTTGGTAGTGCACATCGAGCTTCTGCTTGATGTAGTTGACCTTCTCGCCGCCGTAGGCGCGGATGGCTTCGGCGATGTTCCACTTGACCACCTGGCTGTCGATAAACAGCGTGGTGTAGGCAAAGCCCCGGCCATCGTAAGTGGTGTGCAGCGGGCCCAGGCCCAGTTCCGGCTCGCCGACCACCACGCCGCGCGGGTCTTTGATCTTGTCGCTGAACAGGTCGTCGAGCTTGTCGATGGCAATGATGGTGCAGGTCGGCGACAGCTTGCCGTTGGCGATAAAGTACTTGCCGTCCGGCGAGGTGTTGCAGCCGTGGGGGTTCTTCGGCACCGGGATATAGCGGGTGAATTCGCTGTCCTTGCCATCATCGCCCTTGCGCCCGTCCACCACCGGCACCTTGACGCCGTCGAGGTTGATGAACTTGCCGGCCTTGATAGCCGCCTCGATGCGCGGGATGTTGAACACCACCACCCAGTCGCGCTCGTTGCGCATCATGCCGCCCAGGTCGGAGGCTTTCTCCGAGTTGTAGCAGGTGGCCGCCGCGTATTTGCCGGTGTAGTCCATGTCGGCGTTGTCGAGGTTGCCGTCAACGATGACCTGGAAGGCCATTTCCATCTTCTCGGCGTCGATCGCGTTGAACATGGTGAAGCTGTTCTTGTCCTGCAGGTCGAAGGTGTGGCCGTCATTGGGGTGCGGGATGATGAACTCGGCGTTGCAGAACACGTACTTGGTGTACGGCACCTTTTGCAGGCGCAGGCCGTGGATCGCCTGGGCGTTGGGCACGGTGACGATCTTGTCGCACTTCATGATGTCCAGGCGGATCCGCGCCACGCGGGTGTTGGCCTTGTCGTTGATGAACAGGTATTTGCCGTCGTAGCGGCCATCGGTGGTGGACAGGTGCGGGTGATGGCAATCGCCGTTCTGGTACTTGGCGCCCTCGCCCAGGATGCGCTTGCTCTCGTTGGTCAGGCCCCAGCCGGTGGCGGAATCGACGTTGAACACCGGGATACGCATCAGTTCACGCATCGACGGCACACCGAGTACCCGCACCTCACCCTGGTGGCCGCCGCTCCAGAAACCGTAGTACTGATCCAGCTCCCCTGGGCCCACATGGATCTTCGACTTGGCTTCTTTGGCCGCCGCCGCAAAGGACTCGCGGGTAAACACCGTACCACCGAGGGCCGAGGCCCCTGCCAGCACCGCGCCGGTGACTGCGCCGGTGCCCAGGAAGCCACGCCGGCTCATGCCTTCAGGTTCCGGGGTGGCCCCGGCTTTTTTCGATTCGCTGTCGTTCATGATGTGCTCCAGATGGGAAAAGTGAGTGCCCAAGGCCGTCATTCAGGCACCGCCACCTGCACCACCGGGATCAATTGCCCAGTGGCTGGTGCGGCCTTGTTGCGTTTCTTGCGCTTGTTGATCAGTGGCGGGCATTTGTGGTCGTTGTGCCAAGTCATCTGGCAATCCAGGCAGTAGTGGCATTCATTGGCGTTGATATGGCCGTCAGGGTGAATCGCCTGGATTTCGCATTCCTTGGCGCACAACTGGCACGGATCGCCACACTCTTTGCGCCGTTTGAGCCAGTCGAACAGCCTGAACTTGCTGGGGATCGCCAGCGCGGCGCCCAGCGGGCAGATGTAGCGGCAGTAGACTTTGCGCGTGAACAGGTTGATCACCAGCAGCGCCACCGCGTACAGCACGAACCACCACTGGCGGTCGAAATGCAGGGTGATGGCGGTCTTGAACGGCTCCACTTCGGCAAACCGCTCGGCGGTGGCCATCGACTCCAGCGACAAGCCAAACAGCCCCAGCAGGATCAAATACTTGATCGCCCACAGCCGCTCATGCACGGCAAACGGCAGCTCGAACTGGCGCACTTTGAGCCTGCGCGCCGCCTCATTGATCAGCTCCTGCAGCGCCCCGAACGGGCACAACCAGCCGCAGAACACACCTCGGCCCCACAGCAGGATGCTGGCGGCGGTGAATACCCAGAGCATGAAGATCAGCGGGTCGGTGAGGAACAGCTCCCAGCGGAACTGCTGGAACAGCGCATGCACAAAGGTCAGCACATTGACCACCGACAGCTGCCCCAGGGCGTACCAGCCGATAAACACCACGGTAAACAGCAGGTAGCCACGGCGTACCCAATGCAACAGGCGCGGACGCCGGGCCAGGCTGTCCTGCAAAAACAGAATCACCGTCAGCAGTACCAGGGCTGCGCCCAGGATCAGGATCTGCACGTGTTTCTGGTACCAGATCGTCAGCCACATCGGCCGATTCGCTTCGTCGATGGCAGCCTGCTCGGCGGCAGTCGGCAACGGGCGCTCCAGATACGCCTCGGGCATCTGGTAGGGCAACTCAAAACTGCTGAAGGTGCCGCTGACCGGGCCGGTCTGGCGCCGTACCAGCAGTTCCAGGGTCCAGGCCGAGCCAGGGTCGAACCCGGCCTGGGGGCGCACGATAAACACCGACATCTCGTCGAACTCGGGCATGCCCTCGGCGAACACGTCATACAGGCGCTGGTGGTCCATATCGCGGAAGCTGATGACATTGCCGAACTGGCGCAATTGCACCCGATCAAAAATCCCGCCGCGCACGTAGCCCGACCCCTTGAACGAAAACAACCCACGCCCCAGCACCGCAATGGCCTGCTCGCCGGGCTTGAGGCCCTGCATCAGCACCCGGTATTGCGCATCGCCCAACAGGTTGCGGCCGATGGTCGGCGCGTTGAGATCGGCCACATACAGGTCAATAAAGGTCTCGTCGGCCTGCCCCGGCGCCGCCACTTCCACGCCTTCGGCCTCGGTACCCTTGAAGGCCGCGTCCACTTGCCCGCGCGTCAGGTGCAGGCGGCGCACCGCGCCGTTGCCGGTCAACTGCGCCCAGTTGGCCGGCTCGAACAGGTCAGCGCGCACCAACGCGACTTTCTGCGCGGTACTGGCCTTGTCCTCGATCAGCTTGAGCGACACCGCCACCTCGTGGGCGGCGCGCATGATCACCTCATTGACCACCATGGCCGTGACAGTAGCGCCGGCCACCGCATCCACAGTCACCGCCTGGCTGTCGCTGGAGTGCCCCACCACCACCCGTTGCTTGACGTTGATCCCGCTATAGCGGGCGGTGAAGTCATGCAGCTTGGCCTCGGGAATGCCGATCAACAGAATCGGCTCGTGGTGCTCCAACACATAGGCATCACGGATCACCCCGGCCGGGTCGAGGATCACCTGGGTGTTGATCGGTTTGCCGGAATACGCCGGGATGTCCACCACGTCCAGGCTCTGGAACACATAGCCGATGACCGCGCCGTTGGCCGACAGCGTGCGCACCTTGAACTTGCCTTCGGCGGCGGAAATGGCGTCGGTCTGCGGGAAAATCTTGTCGATGCGCTGTTGTTCAATCGCGCCGTAGGACTTGGCCTGGGCCGGGCCGGCCAGGCTGAACAGCAGCACCAGGACAACCAACCAGGTGACGGGACTTGCGGCCAGGGTAGCGAGGGCCGAGGGCTTGGTGCGGTTCATGGGCTCACTGACTTCAACGGCCGGAATATGAAGTCGATGGTAGGTGGCAGCTGGCCAGTGAGCCCTTGATTGAAATCAAGTCTGGGGGCGGTGCGGCGTTTGGGCGCTGGGCGTTGCGCCCCCACTTAACAGTCTTTGACAGTTTCCCGACAAAGCTGTCAAAGACCCCTGCCCACGCCGTCCCTAGGATTTGAGCCTTCCTTGGAATGACGAAGGCCATCATGCGTTCAAAAACGATTTACCTCGCTGCCACTTCTGTGTGCCTGATCACCTGCACCCAACTGTCAGCCGCCGCCGACTGGCAATACAGCCTGCAAGCCGGGGCGGCCAACCTGCCGCGTTACAGCGGCAGCAATGAGCGTATGACCGCGCCATTGCTGGGCGCAAACGTCGTCAGCCCGTGGGGGATTTTTCTCGATACCAACAAGGGGCTGGGCTGGGGTTATGAGGATGACAACCTCAGTTTCAGTGCCTATGTCGGCGCCAGCACTGCGCGCAAGGACCAGAAGAAAAGCACCAGCCTGGGCTCCGACCGGCTCAAGGGCATGGGCCAAATCAAGTCGCGACCGCAGTTCGGTGTGAGTGCCAGCTACACCTTGGGCACGGCCGTGCTGGGCGCGACCCTGGAACATGCGCTGGAGCAAGACGATAAAAAAGACAGCGGCAAGGCGTTTACCTCCCTGGAGCTGAGCATTGGCACCAACCTGTATGACGGTGACTACGGCACCGTGGACGCCAGCCTCAATAGCCTCTTTGGCGATGGCAACTATGTGCGCACCTGGTACGGCGTCACCCCCGGCCAGGCCCAGCACAGCCGCTTTCGCGCGTATGACGCCAAGGGTGGGATGGTCAGCCGGGGCTTGAACCTCGATTGGAGCGTGCCGCTGGGCGACCACACAACCTTCTCTACCTTGCTGGATGTGCAGTATTTGTCGGGGGATGCCGGCAAAAGCCCGATTGTGGAACGCCGGATGCAAACCTCCGTGATGGGTGTGCTGAACTACAGCTTTTGATTTGCAAACCCGATCAGACAGGGGGGGCTGGCTTGCCGGTCGCTCCATTACTGCGATGGTCATTCGCTCTTTTTGGGTTGTTGGGGGGGGGGGGTGTACATATCCGTTGCTGCGGTCACGGCGGCTATTGGTTCCGCCCTTACGGCGGCTCACTTTGGAGAAGCGCCAAAGTAAGCAAAACGCTTTTGCCCCACCACTCGGTGCCTCGCCTAGGCTCGGCATGCCCGCAGTCAGGCATTGCTCCGTGGGCCCGCCGCGATCGGCCATCCATGGCCGTGTCGCGGCTACCCGGCATCCATGCCGGGGTGCCCACTGCGCAATACCTGCCTGCGGCCATCGTGGTTTAACGGGGCGCCTGAGATCAAGATCAAAAGCAGAGCAACAGCAAAGCCAGAGCGCGAAGCTGCATTCCCCTGTGGGAGCTGGCTTGCCTGCGATGGCGGCCCAATAGATCGCCACAGAGTGTCAGGTACCCAACGTCATCGTTTACGACCATCGCAGCGAGGCGGCGACCCGACTAGCCAGCTTCCACACCCGCCAGCCCCCACATTTACAACCTTTATGAGTTTGCAAAAGGTTAGTCGGCGTACGCCCAAGTCATCCGGAACGACGCCCCGCCCCACTGCGAGTCCAGCACCTGCACCTGCCCGCCATGCCACTGGCTGACCCGCTGCACCAGCGCCAGGCCCAGGCCAAAGCCGCCGGTGCGGCGGTCGCGGCTGGCGTCCAGGCGCATAAAGGGTTGGAAGATTTTCTCCCGGCCGTCCTCGGGTACGCCGGGACCGTCGTCGCAGACGCGTACTTCATAACCACTGCCGAACTTGACCAGCGACACCTCGACCCGATGCTCGGCGTAACGAATGGCATTGCGCAGCAGGTTGATCACCGCGCGTGCCATAAACCGCGGTTCGATCTGGATGAAGTCGACTTCACAGGCACCCAGGGACAGTTGCACGCCTTCGGCCTCGGCTTCCAGGGCCACACTGCCGATCACACTGTCGAGCCAGCTGTGGGCCTCGATGTTCTCGCGGGTGACCTGTGTCGCGCCACGTTCAAGGCTGGCGTAGGTCAACAGTTCGGAAACCATGTCCTCCAGTTCGCCTAGGTCGGCGTACATATCGCCGATCAACGCGCGGCTCTGGCGCGGATCGGCCTCCTGTTTGAGTTGGTCGAGTTCAAACGACAAGCGCGCAATCGGCGTGCGCAGTTCATGGGACACCGCATTGGTCAGCTCGCGCTGATTGGCGATCAGGTGTTCGATGCGCTCGGCCATCTGGTTGAAGTGCCCGGCCAACTCGCGCACGCTCGAGCGCCGTGGCAGGAGGATGCGCGAGCCCAGGTCATTGTCACCAAATCGCTGGGCCGCCAGGCGGATATGCTCCAGGTCGCGCCAGTGCGGGCGTACCCAGAAATACAGGACAATCGCCAGGCACAGGCCCAACAAGCTATAGGCCCACAGGTACAGCCAGCGCGGCTCCACCGGCAGCTTGATCTGAAGCAGCTGCGCGCCACCGTCGATTTCGGTGATGAACTCCATAAAGTCGCCGCGCACCACCAGCTTGCCGTCAGTCAGCAATTGTTGCTCGCGGGAGGTGAGTGCCGCAGCGTCCCGGGCAATCAAGGCCAGGCGCAGGCCATAGTGCTGCTGCAGCTCGGCCAGGCGTGCCTCGCGGGCCACGCCAGCCGGCAGCGGGCGCAACTGCTCCACCAGGCCGTAGGCCGGGCCGCGCATGGCTTCGCGGTTGTAGGTTTCGTTGGCTTCGGGCAGCAATTCGTCGAAGGTGTAGTTCACCAGCCAGATTGCCCCGGCCAGGCCCAGGGCCAGGATGATGTACAGACGCAGAAACAGGCGCAGCATCGGGCTAGGCCTCCCAGGCAAACGGGTTGAACAGGTAGCCCTTGCCCCAGATGGTCTTGATGCACACCGGCTCGCGGGGGTTGTCATTGAGCTTGTTGCGCAGCTTGCTGATATACACATCGACACTGCGGTTGAGCCCATCGAAGGCGATCCCGCGCATGCGGTTGAGGATATCGTCCCGCGAGAGGATCTTGCCCGCGCTGCTGGCCAGCAGCCACAGCAGCTCGAACTCCATGGTGGTCAGGTCGATCTTCTCGTCACCCAGGCTTACCCCCCGACAACTGCGGTCAATCGCCAGTTGGCCGAACGCCAGGGAACCACGCACCGTCGGCTCGGGCAGATGGCGGCGCTGCAAGGCGCGCAGGCGTGCCAGCAACACCGGCGGCTTGATCGGTTTGATCACATAGTCATCGGCGCCGGATTCCAGGCCGAGGATATGGTCCAGGTCGTCTTCCTTGGCGGTGAGGATCACGATGGGGGTGTCGGACACATTGCGGATCTCGCGACACACATGCAGGCCGCTCTGGCCCGGCAGCATCAGGTCGAGCACGACGATCTTCGGTTTGAACGCCAGGAACACCGCCAACGCCTCATCGCCCCGGTGCACCACGCGCACTTCAAAGCCATGCTGTGACAGAAAATGCGCGATCAGCCCTGCCAGCTTCTCATCGTCCTCAACGAGTAGGACCTTGCCCAGACCCAGGTTTTCCATACGTTCTCAGTGTGCAAAAGCGGATTGAAGAGCGAGCATTATAGGTGGCAAGCTGTCCGGCAAAAGCGCCTGGCCAGCAGCGGCTGACGAAGCTTCATGTTTTTAAGAGTTTTTAACAATTAGCCTGCAATGTTTAACGCCACCCACAGGGAGTTGTATGCGCAAGGATTACCTGGCGTTCTTTGTTTCGCTGTTCCTGTCCCGGCTGGCGGACCAGATTCTGCTGTTTATCGTGCCGCTGATCGTATTTCAGACCACCAACAGCGTAGCGTGGGCCGGGCTGGCGTTCTTTATCGAGTCGCTGCCGCGATACCTGGCGTTCCCGGTGTGCGGGGCATTGTGCGACAAGTTTTCGCCCGTGCGCATCCTGCATATCAGCCAGGCCTACCGGGCGCTGGCATGCCTGGTGGCCGTGGCGCTGTACGCGATGTTCGGCGGCATCCATTGGCTGGTGATCCTGTCGGCGCTGTGTGGAGTGCTGACGACCCAGGGCATCATGGCGCGAGAAGTCGTCATGCCGCATATTTTCAAGCATTACACCTACGCCAAGACCCTCTCCTACTCGCAAATCGCCGACCAGAGCGGCCTGGTGCTAGGGCCACTGATTGCTGCGCTGATGCTGGAGGTGTGGGCCTGGCATTGGGTGGTGCTGGGGATTGCCGGGCTGTTTGTGCTGGCAGACCTGGCAATGCTGGTTTGGCAGCGCACTACCACGGTGAATCTCGAAAACCACGCGCAACACCGGGATATCTGGCTGCAACCGCTACGCATCGCGCTCGGGCATATCCGTAACCTGGCGGAGCTCAAGCGCATTATCGCCCTGGCAGTCGGCGTGAATTTGATTATTGGCGTGACGCTGGCCACCTCCGCCGCCATGGTGACCGGCCTCTACGCGGCCGACAAGGATGCCTATGCACTGCTGCAGGCCGCCGGCGCGGTGGTGACCATCGTCATCCTGTTTTACCTGGCGCGCTCGAGCCTGGCGTTGAAAGTGCTGGGCGGGCTGTCGTATTCGGTGATTGCGCTTGGGGCATTGATCATGGCGATCAGTCCCAACCTCTGGCTGTACACCCTGGGCTTTCTGCTGGTCACCGGTTTCGACAAGATGTTCAACGTGTACATGCGCAGCACCCGTCAGCGGGTCATTCCCGTGCAGGATTTCGGCAAGACGGTGGGCGTGATCACCTTGTTCAATAACCTCGCGCAGCCATTGGCGGGCCTGGCAATTGCCGTGCTGGCGGCACCTTTTGGCACGCAAACGGTGATCCTGCTGCTGACCGGGATCACCGCGCTGATCGGCGTGGCCGTGGCCTCAGGCTGGCACGCCACTGTGAAAGCGGAACTCGATATCGGGTGATTCGATCAATTCCTGCTCGGCCGCCCTCACCCGCTCGATGACCTGGGCAACATCCTTGGCATCACCGTATTGATAGGCCAGCTTCAGATAGCCCTGGAAATGCCGTGCCTCGCTTTTCAGCAGGCCAAAGTAGAACTTGCCGAGTTCTTCGTCCAAATGCGGCACCAGTGCTTCGAAACGCTCGCAACTGCGCGCTTCGATAAACGCCCCGACCACCAGGGTGTCCACCAGCTTCACCGGTTCGTGGCTGCGTACCACCTTGCGCAAACCCGAGGCATAGCGGCTGGCATGCAGCTGGCGCAGCTCGATCTTGCGTTTTTTCATCAGGCGCATGACTTGCTCATGGTGCACCAGCTCTTCGCGGGCCAGGCGCGACATCATGTTGATCAGGTCGACATGGGAGTGGTACTTGGCAATCAGGCTCAAGGCCGTGCTGGCGGCCTTGAATTCGCAGTTTTTGTGGTCGATCAGCAGGGTTTCCTGGTCGGCCAGTGCGGCCTGGACCCAGGCATCGGGGGTGCGGCAACCGAGGAAGTCATGGATTTCGGGCAGGTTCATCGGGCTCACGGGCAAAGGGTCACAAAAGGCCGCCGATTATACCGACCCCGCCGCAGACCACCAGTCACGGGGCTTGATGTGCATCAACATGCTGTACGGCGGGCAACAACTATAGTTGTTCGAAGCCTTGCCCTTCCCACCCTTGGAGATCTCGCTCATGAACGAAATTGGCAAAATCCTGGTGATCATTGAGCCCGAACACTCGGAAAGCCTGGCCCTCAAGCGCGCCAAGCTGATCGCTGGGGTGACAGGCGCTCATTTGCATCTGCTGGTGTGCGACAAAAAGCATGAGCATTCGGCGCTATTGGCCTTGCTCAAAGAGCAATTGTCGGCCGATGGCTACAACGTCACAACCGAACTGGCCTGGAACAACAACCTGCACGAAACCATCATCGGTGTGCAGCAGGCCGAAGGTTGCGCACTGGTGATCAAGCAGCACTACCCCGACAGCCCGCTGAAAAAGGCCCTGCTGACGCCGGCGGACTGGAAACTGCTGCGCTTGTGCCCGGCCGCTGTGCTGTTGGTCAAGACCGCGACCCCATGGACCGACGGGGTGATCCTGGCGGCCATCGACGTGGGCAACCTGGATAACGAGCATAAAGACCTGCACGCGGCCATCATCGACCATGGCTTTGACATCGCCAGCCTGGCCAAGGGCCAGTTGCATGTCATCAGCGCCCATCCCTCGCCCATGCTGTCGGCAGCCGATCCGGTGTTCCAGCTCAAGGAAACCATCGAGGCGCGCTATCGCGAGCAGTGCAAGGCGTTCCAGGCCGAATTCGACATTGACGACAGCCGCCTGCATATCGAAGAAGGCCCGGCGGATGTGCTGATCCCCCATACCGCCTATAAGTTGAGGGCGGCCGTCACGATCATTGGCACCGTGGCACGCACCGGGATTTCCGGGGCGCTGATCGGCAATACGGCGGAAGTGGTGCTGGATGCGCTGGAGAGCGATGTGCTGGTGCTCAAGCCCCAGAGCATCATCGACCACCTGGAGGAACTGGCCAGCAAGGCACAGTGAAGATCAGACATGTGCGAGCGGGCTTGCTCGCGATAGCGGTGAGTCAGTTGATACATCCCTGACTGAACTGGCGCTATCGCGGGCAAGCCCGCTCCCACAAGGGATCTTGGCAAGGCAGGATATTTTGGCCACACCCCAGAACAAAAGTGGGAGCTGGCTTACCTGCGATAGCGGTGGGTCAGTTGATAGATGCCTGACTGACACGCCGCCATCGCGGGCAAGCCCGCTCCCACATGTTGATCGGCGACAGTCAGTGACCTAGTGCATCCTTGAGGAAGCCAGGGGCGATATAGCGCTGGTAATGCGCCTCGGACAGGATAAAAAACTCCCGGTCAATGGCATCACGCAGTTCCGGCAGGTTCCAGTCGCGAAACTCCGGCATCAGCACCATGCCATAGGCTTCCAGGTTGTTGATCACCCGCGCGCCACGGGCGATCAACTGGTAGGCCCAGCAGTATTCCGACTGGTGCGGCACAAAGCGGATTTTTCGCTGTTCGAGTTGCCAGCGCAGCCGTTTGGGGTCGAATACTTCCAGCTTGCCCGCCATGACCTGCACCAGCAGTTGCTCAAGCCGCAGCCAAACTGCGCGTTTTTCTTCCTCGCCATAGCCGTTCCACTGGATCACTTCGTGGTGGAAACGCTTGCAGCCGCGGCACACGAGATCGCCGTAAACCGTGGAGCACAGGCCGATGCAGGGGGTCTTGATGGTTTGGTTGGGCATGGGTGACAACGCACAAATCAGCGAAACAGTGGCCCATGTTAGCCCTTTGTCTAAGGTTCATCACCCTGCAAACTTGCTGCGGCAACTTACCTTTAGAAATTTTTTGCCGTAGAATCATCCGGCCTTGTAAGGCGCCAAATAATCCGTTGGAAGCTGTTTTCAAAGCGTCACGAGCACAGTCGTTCCTTCAGAACGGTGTTGGCGCTGGTTATTTACCCTCCAAATGACCAGCACCAACCCTCATCAGCTCCGTTCTGCAGGCGTAAAACTTTGAAAGCAGCTTCTGTGAGAAATGCCGGCAGCGCTGGCTCTACGGCCCAAAAAGCCCCCGAGCGCATGCGTGCCGTGCATGTCTGGATGAGCGTCCCGTGGGACCACTGATGAGGGTAATAACTGTGCTTGAAGCCTACCGCAAACATATCGAAGAGCGTGCAGCCCTGGGTATCGTTCCCCAGCCGCTAAACGCCGAACAAACCGCAGGCCTGGTCGAGCTGCTGAAAAATCCCCCGGCTGGCGAAGAAGAGTTTCTCGTTGACCTGATCACCAACCGCATTCCACCAGGCGTTGACGAAGCTGCCTACGTCAAGGCCGGTTTCCTGTCTGCCCTGGCCAAGGGCGAAGTGTCTTCCCCCCTGATCGACAAAAAGCGCGCGGTTGAACTGCTTGGCACCATGCAAGGCGGCTACAACATCGTGACCCTGGTCGAGCTGCTGGACGACGCTGAACTGGCCGCCGTTGCTGCTGCCCAGCTCAAGCACACCCTGCTGATGTTCGATGCATTCCACGACGTCGCGGAAAAAGCCAAGAACGGCAACACGCACGCCAAGGAAGTGATCCAGTCCTGGGCCGACGGCGAGTGGTTCAAGAACCGCCCGACCCTGGCCGACAAGATCAGCCTGCGCGTGTTCAAGGTCACCGGCGAAACCAACACCGACGACCTGTCCCCTGCTCCCGATGCCTGGTCCCGTCCTGACATCCCGCTGCACGCCCTGGCCATGCTGAAAATGGCCCGTGAAGGCATCGTGCCGGACGAGCAAGGCAAGACCGGCCCGATGAAGCAGATCGAAGAAATGCGCGGCCAGGGCTTCCCGATCGCTTACGTCGGTGACGTGGTCGGTACCGGTTCGTCCCGTAAGTCGGCAACCAACTCGGTGCTGTGGTTCTTCGGCGACGACGTCCCGTACGTGCCTAACAAGCGCGCTGGTGGTTTCTGCTTCGGCAGCAAGATCGCTCCCATCTTCTACAACACCATGGAAGATGCTGGCGCACTGCCAATCGAATTCGACGTCACCAACATGCACATGGGCGACGTGATCGACCTGTACCCGCATGCTGGCAAAGTCTGCAAACACGGCACCGACGAAGTCCTGACCACCTTCGAAATGAAGACCCCGGTCCTGTTGGACGAAGTCCGTGCCGGCGGCCGTATCCCGCTGATCATCGGCCGTGGCCTGACCGACAAGGCTCGCGCTGAGCTGGGTCTTGGCCCTACCGACCTGTTTAAGCTGCCTGAAGCACCGGTCGACACTGGCAAGGGTTTCACCCTGGCCCAGAAAATGGTCGGCAAGGCCTGCGGCCTGCCGGAAGGCAAAGGCGTTCGTCCAGGTACCTACTGCGAACCGAAGATGACCACCGTGGGTTCCCAGGACACCACCGGTCCAATGACCCGTGACGAACTGAAAGACCTGGCGTGCCTGGGCTTCTCCACCGATCTGGTGATGCAGTCCTTCTGCCACACCGCGGCCTATCCAAAGCCGATCGACGTGACCACCCACCACACCCTGCCTGACTTCATCATGACCCGTGGCGGTGTATCGCTGCGTCCAGGCGACGGCATCATCCACAGCTGGCTGAACCGCATGCTGCTGCCGGACACCGTGGGTACCGGTGGTGACTCCCACACCCGTTTCCCGATGGGCATTTCGTTCCCGGCCGGTTCTGGCCTGGTAGCGTTCGCCGCAGCCACTGGCGTAATGCCACTGGACATGCCTGAGTCGATCCTGGTGCGTTTCAAAGGCAAGATGAAACCTGGCATCACCCTGCGTGACCTGGTTCATGCCATTCCTTACTACGCAATCCAGTCCGGCCTGCTGACCGTTGAGAAGAAAGGCAAGAAAAACGCCTTCTCCGGCCGCATCCTGGAAATCGAAGGCCTGAACGACCTGACGCTGGAGCAGGCTTTCGAGCTGTCCGACGCCTCGGCCGAACGTTCGGCTGCCGGTTGCACCATCAAGCTGTCGAAAGACTCCGTCACCGAGTACCTGAACTCCAACATCACCCTGCTGCGCTGGATGATCGGTGAAGGCTACGGTGATGCGCGTACCCTGGAACGTCGTGCCCAAGCGATGGAAGCCTGGGTTGCCAACCCTGAGCTGATGGAAGCCGATGCCGACGCCGAATACGCCGAAGTCATCGAGATCGACCTGGCCGAAATCAACGAGCCAATCCTCTGCGCGCCAAACGACCCGGACGACGCCCGTCTGCTGTCCAGCGTCGCTGGCGAGAAGATCGACGAAGTGTTTATCGGTTCGTGCATGACCAACATCGGTCACTTCCGCGCTGCCGGCAAGTTGCTGGAACAGGTCAAGGGTCAGCTGCCAACCCGTCTGTGGCTGTCGCCGCCGACCAAGATGGACGCTCACCAACTGACCGAAGAAGGCTACTACGGCATCTACGGCAAGGCTGGCGCGCGCATGGAAATGCCGGGCTGCTCGCTGTGCATGGGTAACCAGGCACGTGTTGAGCCGAATTCGACCGTAGTGTCGACGTCGACCCGTAACTTCCCGAACCGTCTGGGTGATGGCGCGAACGTCTACCTGGCATCGGCCGAGCTGGCGGCAGTCGCCTCCACCCTGGGTCGCCTGCCGACCGTCGAAGAGTACATGGGCTACGCAGCGAAACTGGACACCATGGCCAGTGACGTCTACCGCTACCTGAACTTCGACCAGATCGCCGAGTTCCGTAAAATCGCAGCAAGCGCCAACATTCCGGTGGTTCAAGCCTAACGGTGTGTTGATGTGAAGAACGCCGCGTATCGCAAGATACGCGGCGTTTTTTTATGCCTGGAAAAACCTGCCGGGCACTGGCTGTCGACGGCCTTTCTCCAACGACCTACCAGATCAGGTAGTTGTCCCGCCGCGCCTTGAAGGCCGAAACTCTCTACACCCTGATGCCCGCGTCATGGGATCCGCCTGCTTTGGATGTACTCGCGCTGTATGCCGTACGACTTCTAATAAAAACAGCCAAGCCTCGTCGTCGATGCCCGTACCCGGTGGCAGGGGCGCTCTCACCCGTTTTTAAGTGCTTAATGGAGGTGTGTTATGTGGCGCAATCAATATGTGATCAAGAACGTCTTCAAGGACTATGCGGTGTCGGTGGAACAAATCGGCGATGCCCCCGATAAAAAGAATGTGCTGCTGGTCAATGGCGCCATGGCCACAACCTCGGCCTTTGCCCGTACCAGCAAGTGCCTGGCCGAACACTTCAACGTGGTGCTGTTTGACTTGCCATTCGCCGGAAACTCCCGGGCTCACAACCCGAATCGGTGCCTGGTGACCAAGGACGATGAAGTCCAGATCCTGCTGGCCTTGATCGAAGGCTTCAATATTCACCATCTGGTTTCCGCATCCTGGGGCGGCCTGTCGACCTTGCTGGCCCTCGCCCAGAAGCCGGACAACGTCGAAAGCTCGGTGGTGATGTCATTCGCTCCCGGCCTCAATGGCCCGATGCTCGACTACGTCAGCGGCGCCCAGGCACTCATGGCTCGGGATGACAACGCAGGCATCGGGCACTTGCTCAACCAGACGCTGGGCAAGCACCTGCCGCCCCGCCTCAAGAGTGCCAATCAACAGCACATGGCGCAGTTGATCAACGCCGAGCAGCATCAGGCGCGATTCCATATCGACCAGGCCCTCAAGCTCAATGAAGGGGCTTACCTGCCCCAGCTTTCGAACATCGACAGCCACGTGCACTTTTTGAACGGTGCCTGGGACGAATACACCAGCGCCATGGACGTGCAGCGCTTCAAGCAGTACATCCGCGACTGCAGCTTCTCCACGGCCGAGAGCAGCGGGCACTTTCTGGATCTGGAATCCAGGGCTGCGGCCAACGGCGTGCACCGCGCGTTGCTCGGCCATTTGCTGACGCATCGCGACGCCCGGCCAGAGGCGTTTTGCATGTCGCCTCCTCACCGAGCGCAGTTGAGCTTCGCCTGAGCACTTTTGAACAAGGATGTGGATGATGAGAGTAATCATGATTGCCATCGGTTCGGCCGGTGACGTTTTTCCCTTTATCGGCCTGGGCGCAGCACTGACCCTGCGCGGTCATCAGGTGACCTTGTGCAGCATGCCGGCGTTTCAACACACCATCGAGGCCCGGGGCCTGGACTTCGTGCCGTTATGCGATGAGGCGACCTACAACGCCACCATGGGCGATCCCCGCCTGTGGGATCCGAAGACTTCCTTCAGCGTGTTGTGGCAAGCCATCGCAGGCCTATTAGAGCCGGTCTACGATTATGTAACCGCGCATAACACTGACGATAGGGTAGTGGTCGGCTCGCTGTGGGCCCTGGGTGCACGTATTGCCCATGAAAAATACGGTTTTCCTTACCTCTCGGTCCAAGTGTCCCCTTCAACCCTACTGTCGGCACATTTACCGCCTGTACACCCCACTTTCAATGTGTCACGTCGCCTGCCCTTGACGGTGCGCAAATTGCTCTGGCGCGGGATCGAATACCTGAGCCTGGACCGGACCTGTGCCCCACAAATCAATGCCCTGCGCCGCAAACACGGATTGCCGGGCGCGGTGAAGAACATCTTCAGCCAATGGATGCATGCCCCCCAAGGCGTGATTTGCCTGTTCCCCGAATGGTTCGCCCCCGTCCAGCAAGACTGGCCGCAACCCCTGCACATGGCCGGCTTCCCACTGTTCGACGGTGGCACCCTGGGGCTCGATGAACAGACCCGGGCTTTCCTCGATGCCGGACCGCCCCCTGTGGTTTTCACCCAAGGCTCCACTGAGCACTTTGACCAGCAGTTTTATCACTTCGCCCTGGAAGCGCTGCACAGGGTCGGCGCACGCGGTATTTTTCTGACCGGTGATCGGCCGGTGACCAGCGATTTGCCGCCCACGGTGATGCAACGTCCGTTTTTGCCGATGAGTTCGCTGCTGCCCCGCGCAGCCGGGCTGGTCCACCCCGGCGGCATTGGCGCCATGAGCCTGGCGCTGGCTGCCGGCATCCCACAGATTGTCCTGCCGATCGCCCATGACCAGTTCGATAACGCCGAACGACTGGTGCGCATGGGGTGCGGGATGCGTCTTGCCCTGCCCTTGGACAGACAAGACCTGCAAGGGGCGATCACAGCGCTGCTACACGACACCCGGTTGCAACAGGCCTGTGCTCGGGCGAGCAGCCTGATGCCCGCCGATGCGGCGGCCTGTGAAACAGCGGTCAAGGCCATTGAACAGTGCCACGCGCACCATTCAATACCTCGCCTGCGCCAAGCGTCATAAACACCGGCCTCTTGGGCAAAAGTGCCGTGCCAGAGCCGTCGGCAAAGCACCGGAAAAGTTTGACAGAAAGATCACGTGGGCTAGATTGCCAAAGGTTCCAGGAATCGAGGCGACTGTCCATGGAGAAGGAAAACGACCTCATCCGCTGGTGGAATCGCTTGCGGATAGAGATGCTCAAGCAACAGGGAGGAGCACAAGTGTTCGCGCTGCTGGAGCGGGAAGTGTTGCAATTGGGGTTCGAGTATTACGCCTATGCCGTACGCCACCTGACCCCTTTTACCCGACCAAAAACCGAGATTCACGGCTCTTACCCCGAAAGGTGGCTGGAACATTACCAGGAGCAAAACTACGCGGCTGTCGATCCGTCGATCCTCAGTGGCTTGCGTTCCACCGAGATGGTGCTGTGGAACGACGCACTGTTTGAAAACAGCCGCAAGCTATGGCTGGAAGCTCGGGACTGGGGTCTGTGCATCGGCGCCACGCTGCCGATTCGCAGCCACGATCATTCGCTGCGGGTACTGTCCGTGGCCCGGCGCCAGGATCCTATTTCGCGGGCTGAAAGCGACGAAATTCAATTGCGCCTGCGCTGCATCCTCGAACAGGTGACGCTGCGCCTGACAGATCTGGGCCATAACGAACGCGCCCACCCGTCGGTCTGCCTCAGCCTGCGTGAGCGGGAAATTTTGCAATGGACCGCCGACGGCAAGAGTTCAGGCGAGATCGCGCTGATCCTGACCATCTCCATCAACACGGTGAACTTTCACCTCAAGACCATCCAGAAGAAATTCGGCGCAGCCAACAAGACACTGGCGGCTGCCTATGCCGCCGCACTGGGCCTGATCTAGGCCCGACGATCACGATAAGGACATCCAATGATCAGCATCATCACCCGCCATCACCATGAACTGTCTGCAGCCCTTGAGGACGACCTGGGCCGCTATCGACACGAAGTGTTCATCGAGCAACTGGGTTGGCAGCTGGACTCCACCCACGCCCGGCCCCAACGCGAATTCGATCAGTTCGACCAGGCCGACACGCGCCATATCCTCGCCCTGGACACAAAAGGCCAGGTCTGCGGTTGCGCACGGCTGTTGCCGACCACCCAACCTTATCTACTGTCGGAAGTCTTCGGGTTTCTGTGCGACCAGCCAAGCCCGCGCAGCCGTGACACCTGGGAAGTGTCGCGTTTTGCCGCCCGCGCCCTGGAGAAAGGAACCCTACCGATGCGCGTCTGGTGGAACAGCCTGCACCATGCCTGGAGCCACGGCGCTAATCAGGTGGTGGCAGTGACCACTCCAGCGCTGGAGCGTTATTTCCTGAAAAATGGCGTGCAATTGAGTCGCCTCGGCGCCCCGCAACGCGTGAACAACGACCATGTGGTAGCACTGAGTTTTCCGGCCTGGCAGAAAAACGGCCGAATCGCGCTGCACGCTGATTCGGCCGTTGCCTAGCTAGAGATATGAGTAACGCCGAGGTCGCCGGCGCTGATCACATCAAGGGATCAGCGAGTAAATCAGCGAGGAGATGGCGACCAGGCCGACCAGGGTCACGAACACATTGGACATCTGCCCACGGTACTTTGCCATGGCCGGCACCTTGCGGATCGCGTACATCGGCATCAGGAACAGGATCGAAGCAATGATCGGCCCACCCAGGGTCTCGATCATCCCCAGGATGCTCGGGTTCAGGGTGGCGATGATCCAGCACACCACCAGCATAAAGCCAGCAGTCATGCGGTCCAGGGCCTTGGCGCCCGGGCGGCGGCCGCTCTTGACGATCAGGCCCTTGAGGCCTTCGCTGGCGCCGATGTAGTGGCCCAGGAAGGACTTGGCAATCGCCACAAACGCAATCAATGGCGCGGCAAAGGCGATGGTCGGGTTATCGAAGTGGTTGGCCAGGTAAGACAGGATCGACAGGTTCTGCGCCTTGGCTTCGGCCAGCTGGGCCGGTGACAGGGTCAGCACACAGCTGAACACGAAGAACATCACCATCGCCACCATCAACAAGTGGGCACGGGACAGGATTTGCGAGCTGCGCTCTTCGGCGTGGGCGCCGTACTGGCGTTTCTGGTCAACGGCGAAGGCCGAGATGATCGGCGAGTGGTTGAACGAGAACACCATCACCGGAATCGCCAGCCACAGGGTGTGCAGCAGCGCCGACGGTGCCGGAACGGTGCTGGCCGTGCTGAGGATGCCGCCATTCCAGTGCGGAACCAGGTACACCGCCAGAAACAGCAAGGCAACAATAAACGGATAGACCATCAGGCTCATGGCCTTGACGATCACCTGCTCGCCGCAACGCACCACGGCCAGCAGGCCCAGGATCAGCACAAACGACAGCAGCGCCCGTGGCGGTGGCTCGATGTGCAGTTGGTGCGACATAAAGCTTGCGACGGTGTTGGTCAGCGCCACGCTGTAGATCAGCAGGATCGGGAAGATCGCAAAGAAGTACAGCAAGGTGATCAAAGCACCGGCCTTGATGCCGAAATGCTCTTCAACCACCTCAGTAATGTCCGAGCCCGCACGCCCCGACAGCACAAAGCGGGTCAGGCCACGGTGTGCGTAGTAGGTCATGGGGAACGCCAACAGCGCGAGGATCAGCAACGGCCAGAAGCCGCCCAGGCCTGCGTTGATGGGCAGAAACAAGGTGCCGGCGCCAATCGCCGTGCCGAACAGGCCAAGCATCCAGGTCGTGTCCTGGCGGCTCCAGCCCGTGAGGGTTACAGGTGTCGTTGCGTAGCGTTCATCGACGCTATTGGCCTGATCATTCATCCGCTCGGTTCTCCACTTTCATACGATCGCGGCGAGTCAGAAAAACCTGACAGGCAGCGCCACGACCGTAACAGGGGCGCGATTGTCCGGGATTCACTTGAATAAGCAAAGACTTAGCTGAGGAATGGTTGTACGGAGCAGAGCCAGTCGATTGACCACAAATTGTTGGAATCAGGAACGTTACGCCCCCATCGCCCACTCAGTGCAAGCTCTACTACAAAACCTGGAGATTCAAGCATGACGACTTCAAGCCTGAACATTTTCAACGCTGGCCAGTTGGTCGATAGCGTATCGACCCACATCGCCGATCAAATCGCTACCCAAGACAAGCCCAAGCAACAACAGTCTGACACCTTCACATTCAACGGCATTGAATACGCCGCCGCGCCCAAGCCTCGCAACACACTGATACCCACCCCGCGAATCGGCTAAAGATTGGCGAAACTGAGGAATGGGGGTGGCGCAAATGCGTTTAATCAGGCAACAACCCTATAGATAGCCGCCCCTTTAAACATAGAATTTATATACTTATCGCAATCTATATCTCACCAGCTTATTTGTAGGAATCCCCCTACTTCACAGCGAGCATTTGAATATTTTTTAAATGATTGCCCATGGATTTGTTACAAACATATACCCAGGCATTGATAGCACCTGCCAGCACATTTATATTCCGTCACTGCCGGGCCCAAGCAATACCCAACCAAATACAAGAATAAAAACCCACGCCCCATGTAGGAATTATCCAATGCGAAAATGCCATGCCGTTTTTACAGGTCTACTTCTCGCTGGACTGCTCGCTCCACTTTCCAGCCAGGCACAATCGACAAACTCCGACATCCGCGCACTCGCTTCTTCGCCCCAGTGGCTGACCACCAAAGTCTATATAGAAGGCGCCCCGCAAATTGACGTCAAGGACAAGTATCCGGGCGTGGTTGGCATCTCCATGTGGGACCCCGAGCGTAATCGCTATGAGTTTTTCTATGCCGACACCGGGCTGTCAAAGTATGACAATGGCGGTGGCGGTTACTTTCTGGTCACAGGCGACAAAACCACCCATATCCTGGTACCAGACAAGGGCCCTGCCAGAACAGTGGTCAGGCGGCTTGAGGTCCTCAACAACCAAGAGTTCACCTATTCGCGGGAAGTGCCCCGGGACATGGTCGAGACCAACGAGAAAGTTCGTATCTACGTGGTCCATGCGCCTTACAACGGGCCGATCAAAACCTCCACCTCCCACTGAGTATTCTTGACCTGCCAGATACCATCAGGCTTTGACTACTTACTTCAAAAATCCATAAAACAATAAAAAGACGCCTCTTATGAAAACTCAACTCAAGTCGTTATTAATATCCACCGTATGGTTGTCCGCCCTTCTTTCCAGCGGCGCCAATGCGCAACCCTCAGCCCCCGCGACAGCAAAAATACCGCACGCCACACCCGAAAATGCAATTATGTTGACGGTATTTCTCAAACATGATCAATCCCGCCCATTAAGCGAACTAAGGGCGCAACTCGCCAAGCAGGATTTCTACAAAGTATTTCCACCGGAGGGAGTAGAAGTCGTCAGTTGGAACATCACCATGGGAATCGGCCAAGTCATCGTCCTGCGCCTACCCGCCTCTCGGTTGTCAGCGGTCAATCTGGCACTGGAAAATGCTGCATGGGGCACCTACCGGACCGAGTTTTTCCCCACCTATGATTTCCGGGAAATCGCCCAGGCAGAACAGAACAAGGTAAGACAAACCCAGTAACGCCCCCCACGAATGCCCAGCGTCTGCAGCCTGCGCCGACGCTGGCATCCCCATGCCAAGGCCTCCCATCGAGGAAGCATCTTTCATCTGCGGGCATTCGTACTACAAAAAATACCGCATACTCCAGAGATCAAACCCCACAACAAGAGCTGCCCCATGCCCGCCACTGTTCTGGTCCTGGTTGAAACCATCAATGAATACCTGCCCATCATCGAGAGCAACGACTTTCATGTGATTCTGGCGCCAACCCCCGCAGAACGCGCCCAGGCGATCAAGACCCATGGCGGGCAGATCCGTGCCGTGCTGACCCGTGGTCCACTGGGGTTGTATGCCGAGGAGATCGCCGCCCTGCCACTGCTGGAAATCATCTGCGTGATCGGTGCCGGCTATGAGCATGTCGACCTGCAGGCGGCGAGCAATCGCAAGATTGTGGTCACCAACGGTGCCGGGGTAAACGCGCCCTCAGTGGCCGACCACGCCATGGCCTTGTTGCTGGCGCTGGTACGCGGCATTCCCCAGACAGACGCGGCCGTGCGACGTGGCGAATGGCCCAAGGTGATGCGCCCGTCCCTCGCCGGCAAACAGCTGGGCATCCTCGGCCTCGGCGCGGTAGGCCTGGAGATCGCCAGGCGCGCCGCCCTCGGGTTTGGCATGGAAGTCAGTTATCACAACCGCCAGCCCCGCGATGACGTGGACTACACCTACTGCGCCAGCGCCGTGGAACTGGCGCGTAACTCGGACTTCCTGGTGCTGGCCACCCCCGGCGGCGTCGGCACGTACCACCTGATCGACCGCCAGGCCCTGGACGCCTTGGGACCCCACGGCTACCTGGTGAACATCGGCCGCGGCAGCGTGGTGGTGACCGCCGACCTGGTGGCCGCCCTTGAGCAACGCCGTATCGGCGGCGCGGCCCTGGATGTGTTCGACGACGAGCCCCAGGTGCCCGACGCCCTCAAGCGCCTGGGCAATACGGTGCTCACCTCCCATGTCGCCGGCCTGTCGCCCGAAGCGGCCCATGACACCGTGCAAAGGGTCGCCGAAAACCTCGTGGAACACTTCGCCGGGCGCCCGGTACTCACACCGGTTGCCTTGCCCCCGCCCGAAAAATGACCGATCAGGCACGCTGATTGTCGTCCAACACGCTAGCCTATTAAGCCACCACAGCCTTGTGGCAGGTTGGCTGTGCGCATTAGATTAGCCAATAGTCCAAGGCCTCAAGAATAAGCAAAAGGGATAAGCATGGCGCTCAATGACCAATCCACCCAGATTCGCCCAGGCGAAGAACTGGATGCCAGCCTCATCGACCCCTACCTCAAGGCCCATATCCCAGGCCTGAGTGGCAGCGCCAGAATCAGCCAGTTTCCAGGCGGCGCCTCCAACCTGACCTACCTGCTGGAATACCCCGAACAGGAATTCGTCCTGCGCCGCCCGCCGTTTGGCCACAAGGCCAAGTCGGCCCATGACATGGGCCGTGAGTTCCGCATCCTCAACCAGCTCAAGGATGGCTTCCCCTATTGCCCCAAAGCCTACGTGCACTGCACCGACGAATCGGTGATCGGCGCCGAGTTTTACGTGATGGAACGGGTCAAGGGCATCATCCTGCGCTCGGACCTGCCGCCGGAGCTGGGCCTGGACGCGGCGCGCACCGAAGCCTTGTGCAAGAGCTTTATCGACAAGTTCGTCGAACTGCACCAGGTCGACTACAGCGCGTGCGGCCTGGCCGACCTGGGCAAGCCTGAAGGTTATGTGCAACGCCAGATTCGCGGCTGGAGCGAGCGCTACGAAAAAGCCCTGACCCCCGACGCCCCGAAATGGGAAGCCGTGCGTGCCTGGCTCAACGACAAGATGCCCGCCGATCATCCGACCTCGAGCATCGTGCACAACGACTATCGCTTCGACAATGTGATCCTCGACCCCAACAACCCGATGCAAATCATTGGCGTGCTGGATTGGGAGCTGACCACCCTGGGCGACCCGCTGATGGACCTGGGCAACAGCCTCGCCTACTGGATCGAAGCCGCCGACCCGGCGCCCGTGCAACTGATGCGCCGCCAACCGAGCAACGCCCCCGGCATGCTGACCCGCCGCCAGTTTGTCGATTACTACGCCGAGCGCTCCGGCATCCAGATCGACAATTTCGACTTCTACTACACCTACGGCCTGTTCCGTCTGGCCGGCATCGTGCAGCAGATCTACTACCGCTTCTTCCATGGCCAGACCCAGGACAAACGTTTCACGCAGTTCATCCACATGAACACGCTGCTGGAACAGATGAGCCTGAACGTCATCCACAAATCCACCCTCTGACCCGACAAGGAACCACCATGTCCAAGACTCATCTGTTCGACCTCGATGGCAAGATCGCGTTTGTTTCCGGGGCCAGCCGTGGCATTGGTGAGGCCATCGCCAAGCTGCTGGCCCAGCAAGGTGCCCACGTGATTGTCTCGAGCCGCAAGATCGACGGCTGCCAGCACGTGGCCGATGCAATCATCGCCGCCGGCGGCAAGGCCACGGCCATTGCCTGCCACATCGGCGAGATGGAGCAGATCAGCGAGGTGTTTGCCGGCATTCGCCAGCAGTTCGGGCGCCTGGACATCCTGGTCAACAACGCCGCGACCAACCCCCAGTTCTGCAACGTGCTGGACACCGACCTCGGCGCGTTCCAGAAAACCGTCGACGTGAACATCCGTGGCTACTTCTTCATGTCAGTGGAAGCCGGCAAGCTGATGCGTGACAACGGTGGCGGCAGCATCATCAACGTGGCCTCGATCAACGGCATTTCCCCGGGGCACTTCCAGGGCATCTACTCGGTGACCAAGGCCGCAGTGATCAATATGACCAAGGTGTTTGCCAAGGAATGTGCGCCGTTCGGCATCCGCTGCAACGCCCTGCTGCCGGGCCTGACCGACACCAAGTTTGCCTCGGCCCTGGTGAAAAACGAGTCGATCCTGAACATGGCCCTGGCCCAGATCCCACTCAAGCGCGTGGCCGACCCCAGCGAAATGGCCGGCGCGGTGCTGTACCTGGCCAGCGATGCCTCGACCTACACCACGGGCGTTTCGCTGAATGTGGACGGTGGCTTCCTCTCCTGACCCACGCTTGTGTGGGAGCGGGCTTGCTCGCGAAGACGTCGGCCCAGCAAACATTGATGTTGACTGACCCACTGCTTTCGCGAGCAAGCCCGTTCCCACATTTTTGATCGGCGCGGCCTGTACATACGAGTAACCTTGGCAGAATTGGCCGCCTCGGAATGAAACATGGAACTGCACGTCGTCATCCAGGGCCGCAAGGACCTGGCCGAACAGCTTTACCAGCAACTGCGCGACGCGATTGAATCAGGACGCCTGGCCGCTGGCGCGCAGTTGCCCCCCAGCCGCTTGCTGGCCGAGCAGTTGGGGGTGTCGCGCAAGACCGTGTCCGACACCTACACCACCCTGACCTACGAAGGCCTGCTGATCGGCAAGATCGGCCGTGGCACCTTCGTCACCCCCCATACGCTGCGGCCAAAGGGCCTGCAAAGTGCGGCCGACCTGGCCTGCGCCGCCAACCTGGCCAAGTGGCAGGCCCTGCCCTCGCCCATGCGCCATCCGACACGCGAAAGCACGTTGCGCTGCGAGTTCATCGGTGGCGCCACCACCCGCAGCCTGTTCCCCCAGGACGAATGGCGACGTTGCACCCAGGACGCTCTGCGCCGCATTGCCAAAAACAGTGGTTTCTACGGCCAGCCCGAGGGCTTGCCGGCCTTGCGCAATGCGATTGCCGGGCATATCGCCTTTTCCCGTGGGGTCAACTGCCGCGACGACGACATTGTGGTGTGCAACGGTGCCCAGCAGGCACTGGACCTGATCGCCCGCGTGGTGCTGGAACCGGGCAGCATCGTCGCCATGGAAGACCCCGGCTACGCCCCGGCGCGCCTGCTTTTCGAAGCCATGGGCGCCACGGTGGCCGGCGTGCCGCTGGACGCGCAAGGGATCCAGGTCGAGTTGATTCCCGAAGGCACCCGACTGATCTACGTCACCCCGTCCCACCAGTTTCCATTGGGTATCCCCATGAGCCTGCCGCGCCGCGAAGCGCTGCTGGAACGGGCGCTGGCGCTGGGCGCAATTGTCATCGAGGACGACTACGACAGTGAGTTCCGCTACGAAGGCCGCCCCACTGACGCCCTGCAAAGCATGGATACACGAGGCATCGTCGCCTATGTCGGAACCTTCTCCAAGACCCTGCTCCCAGAGCTGCGCCTGGGCTACACGGTGCTGCCACCGGCCATCCGCGGCGCGGTACTCAAGGCCAAGCAACTGAGCGACCAGCACAGCTCGACACTGCCGCAATGGGCCCTGGCCAAGTTCATCAGCGAAGGCTATTTGCTCAAGCACATTCGGCGTTGTCATGCGGTCTACACCACCCGCCGCGAACGCATCCTCAGCCGCCTGGCCGGCGACCTGTCGCCCTGGTTCGAAGCCGTGCCCAGCGTGGCCGGGTTCCACTTGGCCGCGCTGTGCAAAGTGCCCGTGAACATCCCCCTGCTGATCGAACGGGCGCGCCAGGTGGAAGTCGGCCTGTATCCACTGGACGTGTTTTTCCATCAGGCGCCGGTGCGTAGTGGCTTGATCTTCGGCTTCGGCGCCATCGAGACCCTGGATATCGACCCGTCCCTGGACAAGGTGCGCGATATCCTGTTGCAGATTGGCTGAGGAGTAAGGAGGCCCTGCCAGTTCAGGACTCAGGGGCGCCTGAACTGGCGGCGCAGGTCTTCAATCGGCTGCCGACAGGCGCAGCCTTCCAGGTGGTCATTGACCATCCCCATCGCCTGCATGAATGCATACATCGTCGTCGGCCCGACGAATGTCCAGCCGCGCTTCTTCAAGGCCTTGGACAAGCGTACCGACGCCGGTGACGTCGAGTTGCCCGTCCAATAAGCCATGTCCACCACCGCCGGGCGCTCGTCGGCCGCCGGCTCGAATGCCCACAACCAGGCCGCCAGCGAGCCGTATTCATCCACCAGTTCACAGGCCCTGCGCGCATTGTTGAGGGTCGAGAGGATTTTCGCCCGGTTACGCACAATGCCGGGGTCGGCCATCAAGCGCTGGATATCCTGCTCGGTGTACTGCGCCACCCGGCGAAAATCAAAACCCTCGAACGCCCGGCGAAAATGCTCGCGCTTGCGCAGGATGGTGATCCACGCCATGCCGGCCTGGAAGCCTTCCAGGCAGATTTTCTCGTACAGCGCCCTATCATCGGCAACCGGTACACCCCATTCGTGATCGTGGTAATCGGGGTACTCGGCAGCGGCCGTTCGCCATGTACAACGGGTCAGTCCCGTTTCATCGGTTGTCAGTCCAGGCTTGTCCATGCATCACCTCAGCAGCCAAGCCGGGGATGATAAGCGAAAAATTTTCCAGACCGCCAACCGCTCAAGCATCACGGTTACCGAGCAACTGGTAAGACCGGACAAGCTAAACAGCCCCTCCCCCCCTTGTAGTTTGCAAAAAACCGAGCGTAGACTGGCCGCGCACTGGACTTACCGGTAAGACCACAACAATTAAGCCCTGGACCCACCAGGGCACCGAATAGAGATCCTTCCCATGCTCAGATGGTGCTCGCGTTCGATTTTCCTGCAAGTCGTCATAGGCCTGATGCTCGGCATCGCGTGCGGCTTGGCCCTTCCCGAATTCTCCTCACAACTCAAACCCCTGGGTGACGGCTTTATCAAGCTGATCAAGATGCTGATCGGCCTGATCGTGTTCTGCGTGGTGGTCAGCGGCATTTCCGGTGCTGGCGACCTGAAAAAAGTCGGGCGCATCGGCCTCAAGTCGGTGATCTATTTCGAAATCCTCACCACCATCGCCCTGGTACTGGGCCTGGTGCTGGCCTTCAGTACCGGGATCGGTAGCGGGGCCAATATCCATCTGGAACAGCTGTCTTCCGCCGGCCTCAATGAATTGGCGGATCGTGGCCAACATATCAAGGGCACTAGTCAGTTCCTGATGGACCTGATCCCCAACTCGGTGATCGGCGCCTTTGCCGACAACAACGTACTGCAAGTGCTGTTGTTCTCGGTGCTGTTCGGCAGTGCGCTGAACCTGGTAGGGGAAGCGGCGTCGGGCATTTCACGACTGATCAACGAACTGAGCCATGTGATCTTCCGCATCATGGGCATGATCGTGCGCCTGGCGCCCATCGGCGTATTCGGTGCCATCGCCTTTACCACCAGCACCTATGGCCTGGATTCGCTACAGCACCTGGGCAGCCTGGTGGGTCTGTTCTACCTGACCTGCATCGCGTTTGTCGCGCTGATCCTGGGCGCGGTGATGCGCCTGTCGGGCCTGCGCATGCTGCCGCTGCTCAAATACCTGCGCGAAGAGCTGCTGATCGTGATGGGCACCGCGTCATCCGATGCAGTGTTGCCACAGATCATGCGTAAACTGGAGCACCTGGGCATCGGCAGTTCCACCGTCGGCCTGGTGATCCCCACCGGTTACTCGTTCAACCTCGATGGTTTCTCGATCTACCTGACCCTGGCCATTGTGTTTATCGCCAACGCCACCGGTACGCCGTTGTCGATGACCGATCTGCTGACCATCCTGCTGGTGTCGCTGATCACCTCCAAGGGTGCCCACGGCATACCGGGCTCGGCCCTGGTGATTCTGGCCGCGACCCTCACCGCCATTCCCGCCATCCCGGTGGTGGGCCTGGTGCTGGTGTTGGCCGTGGACTGGTTTATGGGGATTGGCCGTGCACTGACCAACCTGATCGGCAACTGCGTGGCCACCGTGGCCATTGCCCGCTGGGAAAAGGACATTGATCTGCAACGGGCCAACAAGGTGCTGGAGGGGCAGCAAGGGTATGCGTTCCAGGCCAAGAAGCCGGTGTTGCCGGCTCACCAGGAGTTCTAGCGCAGATCGAGTGTGGGAGCGGGCTTGCTCGCTCCCACCGTTAATCGTCGCCATTTTTACCGTTTGTGTTTGCAACATAAGGAGCCCGGCGTGATCAGCACCTCAACCGTCGTCAATTCAGTCGTAGAAAAACTACGCGCCGCCCTGGCCCGAGGCCAATGGCGGCGTGGCGAAATGCTCCCCGGCCAGCGCGAACTGGCCGAACAATTGGGCATCAGCCGCCCGAGCCTGCGCGAAGCCGTGATCGTCCTGGAAACCCTCGGCCTGGTGCGCTCGATGCCCGGCAAAGGCGTGGTCGTGCTGGAAACCAGCGTCAACGAGCCCCAAGCCCATGATGCCGTGGCCGACGCCAGCCTCGCCGACATCCTGCAACTGCGCTACACCCTGGAGCCGTTTATCGTCGGCCTGGTGGCCCAGTCCATCACCAGCAAGGAAATCGGGCAACTGCGCCTGACCCTGATGGACATGCGCGAAGCCCTGGACGCCAACGACAGTGAAGCGGGGATGAACGCCTACATCGCCTTCCACGAAGAACTGTTCGCCCTGACCTCCAACCCGATCTTCCAGAACGTGGTGCAGCAGACTAGCAACGCCCTCAAGCAAAGCGCCCAGGTGTTGCGCAACTCCCCCGAACACCTGGCCGAGCGCCTGCAGGAAAACGAAGCGGTGGTGCGCGCGATCCGCAGCAAGAACAGCGCCCAGGCCAGCGCCGAAATGCGCCGCCATATCCTCAACGAAGGCCAGCGCATGGGGACCGCCCTGAACATTCCCGACGACCATCTCGGCAACTGACTTTGGAGGCTGGCCATGAGCGCTCATGCCCTGCAACGCACTAACGTTGTCACCGCCCCGCCCCCCATGCGCCTGGTGCCCGGTAAACGGCCCTCGGTGGATGACCTCTACCCACGGCTGTTCGATGCCATCCTCGAACAGCGCATCGTGCCCACCAGCCGCTTTACCGAAGAAGGCCTGGCCGAACAATTTGGCGTCAGCCGCAGCGTACTGCGCCGGGTCCTGGCGCGCCTGGCCGAGCAGCAAGTGATCATCCTGCGCCCCAACCTGCGTGCCCAGGTGGCGGCGCCCGATGCGCAGCAGGTGCAACACATTCTCGAGGCGCGGCGCTTGATGGAAGTGACTGTGGTGCAATTGGCGTGCGCACAGGCCAGCCCCGGCCAGATGCGGCGCTTGCGCGAACTGGTGGCGCGCCAACGGGCGTGCGTCGAACAGGGCCAGCAAGGCCCGGCCATCCGCCTGTGTGGCGAGTTTCACCTATTGCTGGCGAGCATTGCGGGGAATCGGCCACTGGCGCAGTTTCTCAATAGCCTGGTGCCGTTGACCTCGCTGGTCATTGCGCAACAGGGAGCGTTCGCCGGGACCTGGCGTGAGCAGTCGGCGATGATCGAGGCACTGGAGCGCAGGGATGGGGGCACGGCCGTAAGCCTGATGACCCAACATCTGGATCATCTGCAAGCACAACTCTCGTAAGCCAATGGAGATTCAACTGTGGGAGCTGGCTTGCTTGCGATGGCGGTGGGTCAGCTGCCAGCAACAGTGACTGGACTGCCTCTATCGCGGGCAAGCCCGCTCCCACAGGGGATCTGCGCGGCGCAGAGAATGTTGGTACCACCACAAATCAAATGTGGGAGCTGGCTTGCCTGCGATGGCGGTAGATCAGTTGCCAGAAACAGTGACTGGACTGCCGCTTTCGCGAGCAAGCCCGCTCCCACAGGGGATCTGCGCGGGGCAGAGAATTTTGGTACCACCACAAATCAAATGTGGGAGCTGGCTTGCCTGCGATGGCGGTGTATCAGCCGCCAGAAACAGTGACTGGACTGCCGCTTTCGCGAGCAAGCCCGCTCCCACAGGGGATCTGCGCGGGGCAGAGAATGTTGGTACCACCACAAATCAAATGTAGTAGCTGGCTTGCCTGCGATGGCGGTGAGTCAGCCGCCAGCAACAGTGACTGGACTGCCGCTATCGCGGGCAAGCCCGCTCCCACAGGGGATCTGCGCGGGGCAGAGAATGTTGGTACCACCACAAATCAAATGTGGGAGCTGGCTTGCCTGCGATGGCGGTGGATCAGCCGCCAGAAACAGTGACTGGACTGCCGCTTTCGCGAGCAAGCCCGCTCCCACAGGGGATCTGCGCGGGGCAGAGAATTTTGGCCCCACCACAAATCAAATGTGGGAGCTGGCTTGCCTGCGATTGCGGTAGATCAGTTGCCAGAAACAGTGACTGGACTGCCGCTTTCGCGAGCAAGCCCGCTCCCACAGGGGATCTGCGCGGGGCAGAGAATGTTGGTACCACCACAAATCAAATGTGGGAACTGGCTTGCCTACGATGGCGGTGGGTCAGTTGCCAGAAGTAGTGACTGGACTGCCGCTATCGCGGGCAAGCCCGCTCCCACAGGGGATCTGCGCGAGGCAGAGAATGTTGGCACCACCACAAATCAAATGTGGGAGCTGGCTTGCCTGCGATGGCGGTGGGTCAGCCGCCAGAAACAGTGACTGGACTGTCGCTATCGCGAGCAAGCCCGCTCCCACAGGGGATCTGCGCGGGTCAGAGAATGTTGGTACCACCACAAATCAAATGTGGGAGCTGGCTTGCCTGCGATGGCGGTGGGTCAGCCGCCAGAAACAGTGACTGGACTGCCGCTTTCGCGAGCAAGCCCGCTCCCACAGGGGATCTGCGCGGGGCAGAGAATGTTGGTACCACCACAAATCAAATGTGGGAGCTGGCTTGCCTGCGATGGCGGTGGGTCAGCCGCCAGCGACAGTGACTGGACTGCCGCTATCGCGGGCAAGCCCGCTCCCACAAGGGGCACCAGGGGCAGCAAATTTTGCATACACCCCACATTGAATCGAGTGAAAACAAAAAGCCCCGTCTCTCGCGAGACGGGGCTTTGTTTTAACGCGCTAGCAGCCGATTACAGCACCGCTTGACCACTCATGGCCAGGTCCAGCAGTTCCCGGTTGGCCACCGCGTACATGGCGTAGTCCGTGCCGACCGCAGCCCGGATTTCCACCATCATCGCGCGCCAGCGTTCGACCATGCTCGCGTTCTGCTCAAGCCACAGGGCCACGCGGGCTTCCATGTCTTCTGGCGCATCGGCCATTTGCAGAACCTTGATGGTGATCGCCCGTTGCTGCCAGTCCACGTCATCGCGGAAGGCTTCGCGGGCCTGGGCCTGCCAGTTGTTGCCCACCGGCAGATCGCTGATCTGCTGCAGGTACCACGGCAAGTCCAGGGCGCTGCCCACGGCGAAGTAGGCCTTGGCCACATCGGCAGCGCTCTGACCGGTAACGTCAGCAGCCTCGATGATCGGCAACAAGGTGTACAGGTGCGTGGTGCCAGCAACCATGCGCGCCAACAGCTCAGGCACACCGGCTTCGACATAGGCCTGGTAACGGTTCTGCCAGCCTTCGCGGGTCGGGCCTTCCAGCAGTTCGTCGAGCTTGAGGCCCAACGCCGCCAGGTGCGGACCGAAGTGCGCCACATCACGCGCGGCATCCTGCTCGTTGCGACGGCTGCGCAGGAACCAACGGGTAGCCCGACGGCCCAGGCGCATCAGTTCGTCCATCAGCGCCAGTTGCACTTCAGCCGAGACCTGGTGATCCAGGGCTTCGATCTGACGGAACCAGTGCGGGAGGTGGAAGATGTCGCGCACGATCACATAGGCGCCCGCCACGTTCGCCGGGCTCATGCCGGTCGACTCTTTGAGGCGTTGCACGAAGGTGATGCCCATGTGGTTGACCAGGTCGTTGGCGATCTGGGTGCTGACGATCTCGCGCTTGAGGCGGTGGCGACGCATGGCCTCGCCGAACTTGGCCACCAGGCTCGGCGGGAACGCGGTCTCCATGTCGCGGGTCAGGTAGTCGTCATCCGGTACCAGGGACTTGAGCAGCGCTTCCTTGAGGTCGATCTTACTGTAGGAAATCAGCACCGACAGTTCCGGACGGGTCAGGCCCTTGCCGCTCGCGGCGCGCTCGACGAGCTGCTCCTCGGTCGGCAGGTACTCGATGGCGCGGTCCAGCTTGCCGCGGCCTTCCAGGTCGCTCATCAGACGCTTGTACTCGGCCGCACGCTCGTAGGCTTTGCGCGCCGCCAGGGACAGGGCCTGGGTCTGCTTGTAGTTGTTGCCCAACACCAGGCTGCCGACTTCGTCGGTCATGCTCGCCAGCAACTGGTTGCGTTGCTTGTCGGTCATGTCGCCAGCCTGCACCACTTCGTTGAGCAGGATCTTGATGTTCACTTCGTGGTCGGAGCAGTCCACACCACCGGCGTTGTCGATAAAGTCGGTGTTGGAACCGCCGCCATTGAGGCCGAATTCCACGCGACCCAGCTGGGTCATGCCCAGGTTACCGCCCTCGCCCACTACTTTGCAGCGCAGCTCGTTGCCGTTGACGCGCAGCGCGTCGTTGGCCTTGTCGCCGACATCGGCGTGGCTTTCGGTGCTGGCCTTGACGTAGGTGCCGATACCGCCGTTCCACAACAGGTCCACCGGCGCCTTGAGCAAGGCGTTCAGCAGCTCGGTCGGGGTCAGCTTGTCGGCCTGGATGTCGAAGCGTTCTTTCATCTGGGGCGAGATGGCAATGCTTTTGGCGCTGCGCGAGAAGATCCCGCCGCCTTCGGACATGATGCTGGTGTCGTAGTCCGACCAGGCCGAACGCGGCAGCTCGAACATACGCTGGCGCTCGATGAAGCTGGTTTCCGGGTTCGGGTTTGGATCAATAAAGATGTGCAGGTGGTTGAAGGCCGCGACCAGTTGCAGCTTGTCGGACATCAACAAGCCGTTGCCGAACACGTCACCGGCCATGTCGCCGACGCCGACCACGGTAATGCTGTCTTTCTGCACATTGATGCCGCGCTCACGGAAGTGACGCTGCACACCGACCCACGCGCCCTTGGCGGTGATGCCCATTTTCTTGTGGTCGTAACCGGCCGAACCACCAGAGGCAAACGCATCGCCCAGCCAGAAGCCGTAGTCGATGGCGATGCCGTTGGCGATATCGGAGAAGGTCGCGGTGCCTTTGTCGGCCGCCACTACCAGGTACGGGTCGTCGTTGTCGTGGCGGACCACGTTCAACGGCGGCACCAGGGCACCGTCTTTCAGGTTGTCGGTAATGTCCAACAGACCGGAAATGAAGATGCGGTAGCAGGCGATGCCCTCGGCCGCGATCTCGTCCCGGCTGCCGCCCAATGGCAGGCGACGCGGCAGGAAGCCGCCCTTGGCGCCGACCGGCACGATCACCGAGTTCTTCACCTGCTGGGCTTTTACCAGGCCCAGCACTTCGGTGCGGAAGTCTTCTTCACGGTCGGACCAGCGCAGGCCGCCACGGGCAACGTTACCAAAGCGCAGGTGCACGCCTTCGACCCGCGGCGAGTAGACGAAGATTTCAAACTTCGGCACTGGCTTGGGCAACTCGGGAATAGCGTGGGGGTTGAACTTGAAGCTGAAGTACGACTTGTTCTGGCCGTTGGCATCCGCCTGGTAGAAGTTGGTGCGCAGGGTGGCCTTGATCAGGTCCAGGTAGCGCCGCAGGATCCGGTCTTCATTAAGCACCTGCACATCGTCCAGGGCGTTGAGGATCGCTTGCTCCAGGCGCTGCTGCTTGTCTTCCAGGTCGTCGGCAGTCAGCTTGCGCGCCAGGTAGAAGCGCGTCTTGAACAACCGGGTCAACTCGCGGGCGATGTCGGTGTGGTTGTTCAGGGTGCTGGCGATGTAACCCAGGTCGAAGCCCAGGCGGATCTGCTTCAGGTAACGGGCATAAGCACGCAGCAGCGCCACGTCACGCCATGGCAAGCCGGCAGTCAGTACCAGGCGGTTGAATGCATCGTTCTCGGCATCGCCATTGACGATGTGCACGAACGCATCCTGCAGGGTGTCGTTGAGCTGCTGGATATCGAGGTTCAGGCCTTCGGCGGCGGTGAACGCAAAGTCATGGATCCAGAACTCGCGGCCATTGGCGTGGCGCAGGCGGTACGGGAACTCACCGAGCACGCGCAGGCCGAGGTTCTCGAGGATCGGCAGTACATCCGACAACGCCAGCGGAGTGTCAGCGTGGTACAGCTTGCAGTGCAATTCCTGCTGGCCGGTCACGTGGCCCAAAGGCTGGTAGAAGCTCATCACCAGTGGCTTGGCTTCGGTCAGGTTCAACAGGTGCTGCATGTCGACCACGGCCGAGTGCGCGGCAAAGCGCTCGCGGTAGCCTGCCGGGAAGCCTTTCGGGAAATCCGCCAGCACGTTGGTGCCGTGGGCTTCGCCGAAGCTCTCGACCACCAGGCTCGCGTAGTCGTCCTGCCAGCTGCGGCAGGCCTGCACCACTTCTTTTTCCAGGAGCAGCGGGTCGATATCCAGGCGGTTCTTCGGATCGACCCGCAGAATCAGCTGGACACGGGCCAGTACGGACTCGGAGAAAAACGTCCAGAATTCGCAGTCCGAGGCTTTCAGGCGATCCATCAGCACTTGCTGGATCTTCTGGCGCACTTCGGTGGAGTAGATATCGCGCGGCACGTAGGCCAGGCAGTAGCAGAAACGGCCGTACGGGTCTTTGCGCAGGAACACGCGGATCTTGTTGCGTTCCTGGATCTGCACGATCGACATCACGGTGCTGAACAGCTCGTCCACCGGGGTCTGGAACAGGTCGTCGCGGGGCAGCACTTCAACCACCTGGGCCAGCTCCTTGCCCAGGTGCGCCTTGGCCTGGAAGCCCGAGCGGCGCTCGATTTCCGCGACCTTGCGGCGGATATAAGGAATCACCCGCACGCTTTCGCCGTACACCGAGGAGGTGTAGAGGCCCATGAAGCGGCATTCCTTGACGACCTTGCCGTCAGCATCAATCTGGCGGATCGACACGTAGTCAGGGTAAGCCGGACGGTGTACACGGCTTGGGTGCGCGGCCTTGGCGAACGACAACACGGTCGGCTCGCGCAGGTAGGCCACGGCGTAATCTTCGATGCGCAGGTCTTCAGCGGTGAGGCCGGCGCGCAGCAGTTTGGTCAGGCCGAGGAAGGAGTTGGCGTCATATTCCAGATGACCGCCGTCCTTCTCGTCACGTACCACAAATTCTTCATAGCCGAGGAAGGTGAAGTGGTTGCCCACCAGCCATTCCAGGAAACTCTTGATCTCGGCCTTTTCTTCACCGTCGATGGTCAACGGGCTGTTGTCGATGCTGTCCAGCAGCTCCTGGACCTTGGCTTTCATCGGCTCGAAATCAGCCACGGCCACCCGCACTTCGCCCAATACCTGCTCAAGTTCCTTGCTCAGGACGTTCAGCTCGGCGGCGTTGGCGCAGCGGTCGATCTCCAGGTACATCAGGGATTCTTGCAGGACGTCTTCGCCCTGGGTGCCCTTGGGCAGGATTTCCAGCAACTCGCCCTTCTTGCCACGGCGCACGCTGAGTACGGTGGTTTGCAGGGTATGGATGCTGTAGCCGCGACGGTTCAGCTCAGTGCGCACCGAATCCACGAGGAACGGCAGGTCATGGTGCAAGACCTCGACCGCAGTGTGGGTCGACTGCCAGCCGTGGCGTTCGTAGTCGGGGTTGTAGACCCGCACTTGCGGCTGGGTATGATCAAAGCGCTCAAGCAGGCGCCAGGCAGACAGGGTGCAACCGGCCAGGTCGGACATGCGACGCTGGGTCAGCTCGTCCAGGGAAATGATGCCGAAGAATTGTTCAGCGAACAGCGCCACTTGTGGCAGTGCCTGTTCACTGATGTGCTGCGCCAGTGCCGCTTGCAGTTGATGCTGGAAGTCGGCTTTGCTGGCTGCGGTGAAGAACGCCATCTGTGGTACTCCGCTTGGGCTTGTTATTGATGGAAGCGTCGCGTGTTGTCCCCTGATGGGGAGGCCGTCATGTCTGTTCGCAGGTGCTGATGATAAGCACCATAGACGAATCAGGGTGACAGGTGGGTGAAGCTGGACAAGACCCTGAGGTCACATTCGACGTCCACTGGATGCACCACCGGCGGATGACGACACGACGGGCAGGCCAGAGTCACGTAAAAGGTACACCCGTTGCGCAGCTTAACGAGTGCGGCGAGCAGGCTGCTTACTGCACTGCGACATATTCGGTCAACACCCGGCAATGGGCGGTTGCACCAAGAGCAACCCATCCCGCCAGTCAAGGGGTGGCTAGCGATTGAAAGTGGGCGGCCATGCAGGCACGGCGAGAGTGCTGACAGGTAAATATTCATACACTCGTACAATCTAATTCCCAGCTCCACGCAGGAACCGTATTTCAAAATTCAGTCACTTAGTGTGCGTAGGCAGTCATGCCCATAAAGGCCCTATTACCACTCAACGAGGCTCAATTGAACGTACACTCTTCCGCCCTTAACGTCCCACCCGGTGGGAACCGTGGCTCTTTCTTCCAGCCCACTGCACGATCAAGTTCGGACAATGCCCCCGTTGCCTCCACGCCGCACTTTCCGGTGCCCTATTTCAAAGCGCCCCTATCCAGCAACAAGGCCGTCGAACAACTCATCAGCCAGTACAAGCAGCCCAAGACGGCAGATGAAATTACATCCATGGAAGTAAAGCGTCAGATAAAGGAAAAGTTCGGTAAAGATATTGACCCCGATAACACCTACTTAGTGAGCATTCAGTATGATCACCGCACCAATACCCCACCTTACAGCGGGGTCATTGTTCAAAAAATATCCCTGACTCAGGCAGCGAGGCTCAACCAGCAGGAAGAGCCTGACTTCCACGGGGCGATACGTTCAAAAGAGGACGGCCCTTTTGAAATAAGGAAAAGTTCAAAACATACAGATAAGCCTGACGCCTTTGGTAGGTTCCCGCGCCCAAATGAGACGGGGTTCACCAGCCACTTTCAAGGGATTTACACGGAGCCGCAGCAGGGGTCTGCGAATACCTATGATGCGAGCAACAGAGTCGATATCCCGGCAACTGAGTTCAAACAGATGGTATGGGATAACAGTTATAAATCCCCTTATGACCAGTACCTTAACAATTACTGGAACGGCAACTCCCGCCATGCCTACTCCGAAGCGGCGAGAGGTGCGTTTTTGAAAGCGTCACACGTTCAACACCATGACAAGTCTCTTACCGAAAACGATCGCCAGATTGCCATGGGTGTCACGGGCATGCCGGCCGACAAAAGTTACCTATCCCTTAATCAAAATGACCTGACACAGCCCTACAAGGCTGACCCGAATCTGGAAACCAAATTCCTCACGTTCAAAGGTTTCCCCATGCGCGCTTTTTACACCCAGGATAAGACCACGGGCCGGGTCTTGTTGTATCTACCTGGCCAGGCGTCTCCGTTGAAAGGCTTCGACTCCAAGAAAGAAATGAATAAATGGCTGGCCGAGCAAATGAAAGATCCGCAATTCGTCGAGAGTTTCAAACTTTACTTCCGCCCCGAAGACCTCGGTAATGAATTCCTGTCTAAAGGCATTGATGCACTCGTAGACAACACCCGCAATGTACTTAACGGTGACCTTCCTGCCTCCACGCAAGAAAAGCTCGGTTATTTTGACGAGGGTGGCCTATTCAATGGCCAGGTTGTCCAGGGAGGTCCATTCGAGGAACTCCAGCATCGCACCGAGGTAGACCTGAAAAGCGCCACTCGTTTTCAATTCGTCCTCAATCGCGACGTCAACGCAAAGACTGCGTTCAAGTACTTGAACTGGGCAAAATATGGGCTACTTCTTTTAGCCCCACTCGGAATCGCTTTCCCGCCGCTGGGCATTGCCCTGACGGCCACAAGCACAGCGGTGGGCACCGCGCAACTCGGCATTGGCATAGACAGCTATATCCACAGGCGCCCTGGGGCAGACAAGCTCATTGGCGAAGGTTCCGTGAAAACCCTTCTTCCTGTGTTCACCAGTGGTTTGGGGAATGCCTTTAAACCGTTAAGCAGCGCAATCAGTGCCTGGGCCTCCAAAACCTGATGCCCGCTTGATACAAAAGCCGACACAAAGCCCGATGCAATGGCAGAATCAAGGCCTGCCGGCCTTGAAGCCGCCTTTCCAGACAGGACTCTACATGCAACTGACCACCACCCACCTGCTCGCCACCCCCTGCGACGACGAAGAAGACAACATGGCCATGCTCTGCTGCCACGGTACCCATGGCGAGATGTTCATGCTGTCGCGTTATCCAGATGAGGACGAGGTTGAACTGACCTGGGACTACGAGCCTTCGACCCTGGAAGGCTTGAAGATCACCCTGAGCGCGACCACCCTCCTGGTGGAAATCGGTGCGGCGGACAAGGACGCATTGGGCGGCAGCGACCACCTGCAGATCAATCACGGTACCGCTGAGGCGGACCTGGCCGAGGTAGAAGAAACCCTGCAGAACATTCTCAAGGGCACTGGCACTTACATCCGCACGCCTTGATGGGCACCTGCTAAATCGCCGCGATGAGACCCTTATAAACGCCAAAAACCTCAGACCTTTCCTACAGATCGCAAAAAAATACCCCCTGGTTCATTAGTCGCCAGCCCCTCCAATGCATTAAAGTAGGCCCCCCAGGCCTTGGCATTTTTCCCAATCCCCAGGCTCATCTTTCCAGGAACCGTCCTTGATGGAACATCGTGAAGCGCTGCTCGCGCTGCGAACCTTTCTTTCTACGCAGATTCTCGGCCAGGAAAAACTCATCGAGCGTTTGCTCATTGCCCTGCTCGCCGACGGCCATATGCTGGTAGAGGGCGCTCCCGGCCTGGCCAAGACCAAGGCCATCAAGGAGCTTGCCGAAGGGATCGAAGCACAGTTCCATCGTATCCAGTTCACCCCCGACCTGTTGCCCGCCGACATCACCGGCACCGAGATCTATCGTCCGGAAACCGGCAGTTTCGTGTTCCAGCAAGGGCCGATCTTCCACAACCTGGTGCTGGCGGACGAGATCAATCGTGCTCCGGCCAAGGTCCAGTCGGCCCTGCTCGAAGCCATGGCCGAGCGCCAGGTCAGCGTCGGGCGCAGCACCTACGAGCTGTCGCCGCTGTTTTTGGTAATGGCCACGCAGAACCCCATCGAGCAGGAAGGCACCTATCCCCTGCCCGAAGCCCAGCTCGACCGCTTCCTGATGCACGTCAAGATCGGCTTCCCCGATGCCGCCGTGGAGCGGCGCATCCTGCAACAGGCCCGTGGCGAAGCGCTGAATGGCGAGACAAAGCCCGAGCGGCGGGTCAGCCAGCAGGCGATTTTCGCCGCGCGCAAGGAAATCCTCGGCCTGTACATGGCCGACGCCGTGGAGGAATACCTGGTACAACTGGTCATGGCCACGCGCACCCCGGCCAAGTTCGACGCGGAAATGGCCGAGTGGATTGCCTATGGCGCCAGCCCCCGAGGCTCGATTGCCCTTGACCGCTGCGCCCGCGCCCACGCCTGGCTGGCCGGGCGTGACTTTGTCAGCCCGGAAGATATCCAGGCGGTGCTGTTCGATGTACTGCGCCACCGCATCATTCTGTCGTTCGAGGCCGAAGCGGCCGGCATCGACCAGGACCGCGTGGTGCAGCGTATTCTCGACGTCGTAGCCGTCGCTTGATCTCCATGAATGCCGGCGACGGGATCCATGTCAGCCTCAGCGAATTGATCGAGATGCGCCATCGCGTGCGCGAAGTACAGCTGTTTTCCACGCCCAGCCAGCGCAGCCCGTTGATCGGCCTGCACCACTCCAAACTGCGCGGGCGCGGTGTGGACTTCGATCAGGTGCGGGTGTACCAGGCCGGCGACGATGTGCGCACCATCGACTGGCGCGTCACCGCCCGCACCCAGGAGCCCCACACCAAGCTGTTCCACGAAGAGCGCGAACGGCCGATCTTTATCATGGTGGAGCAAAGCTGCCGGCTGTTTTTCGGCTCCGGGCTGATGTTCAAGTCGGTCCTCGCCGCCCAGGCCGCCAGCCTCATCGGCTGGGCCGCGCTGGGCCACAACGACCGGGTCGGCGGCCTGGTGTTCGGCGATAACGAGCACTACGAAATCAAGCCCCGGCGCAGCAAGCAAAGCCTGCTGCAACTGCTCAACCGCCTGGTACGGGTCAACCAGAGCCTCAACACCGAGAGCCGCCCCGAAGCCGACGCCCTGGGCATGGCCCTGCGCCGTGGTCGCGAAGTGCTGCGCCCCGGCAGCCTGGTGATTGTGATTTGTGACGAGCGCGCCCTGACCGAGGGCGCCGAGCAGCAACTGAGCCTGTTGTCGCGCCATTGCGACCTGTTGCTGCTGCCGGTCTCAGACCCGCTGGACCACGCACTGCCCGCCGCCGGGCTGCTGCGTTTCGCCGAGCGCGGCGCGCAATTGGAAATCGACACCTTGAACTTCGAGCTGCGCCAGGCCTACAAGGCCCAGGCCGAAGCACGCATCGCCCGCTGGGAATTGCTCGCGCAAAAACTGCGGGTACTGCTGATGCCATTGAGCACCCAGAGCGAAATGGTCGAGCAACTGCGCGAATACCTCAACCCGCAACGCCCGGTGAAAAAGCCATGAGCAGCCTGGACCAGTTGCAACCGCTGATCGCCCCACCGGCCATTGGTTTCTGGCCGCCGGCGCCGGGCTGGTGGCTGTTGCTGGCGCTGATCCCCCTGGCGGGCTGGGGCTTGTGGCGGCTGCGGCGCTTCCTGCCGAGCAAACGCCCCCTGGCCCGGGCCGAACAGCCCCTGGACCCGCTGCGTATTGCCGCCCTCGCGGAACTGGCGCTGATGCCCAAGCCCTACGACGGCGCACCGGCCGGCGCCTGGCTGCAGCAGCTCAACGGCCTGCTCAAGCGCCTGTGCCGCAACGACTACCCCTACAGCCAGAGCCACACCCTCAACGGGCGCAAATGGCTGGCCTTTCTCGACAACCGCTGCCCCGCCGCCGGCCTCACGCGCTGGATGGTCCTCGTCGAGGGCGCCTACAAACCCGAATGCAAGCTCGACGACAAGGCCATCGCCGGCCTGACGCAAGCGGTCGACACCTGGATTCGCAAACATGTTTGAGTTCGCCTGGCCGTGGGTCTTTGCCCTGCTGCCCCTGCCCTGGCTGATGCGGCTGATCCTGCCGGTGGCCGACAGCGGCGAGCCGGCCTTGAAAGTCAGCTTTCTGGGCGACCTCGAAGGGCTGGCCCGGCGCCGCGCGCGCATCAACCTGCCGGGCTGGCGCCAACAAGCGCCGTTCGTGGTGCTGTGGTTGTTGCTGCTGACCGCCGCCGCCCGCCCGGAATGGCTTGGCGAACCGTTGCCGATTGCCGCCAGCGGCCGCGACCTGTTGGTGGCGGTGGACGTGTCCGGCTCCATGGACTTCCCCGATATGCAATGGCAGGACGAAGACGTCAGCCGCCTGAACCTGGTCAAGCACCTGCTTGGCGACTTTCTCGAAAGCCGCGAGGGCGACCGTGTTGGCCTGATCCTGTTTGGCAGCCAGGCCTACCTGCAGGCACCGCTGACCTTCGACCGGCGCACCGTGCGCACTTGGCTGGATGAGGCACGCATCGGCATCGCCGGGAAAAACACCGCGATTGGCGACGCCATTGGCCTGGCCCTCAAGCGCCTGCGGCAACGCCCGGCACAAAGCCGGGTGCTGATCCTGGTCACCGACGGGGCCAACAATGGCGGCGAAATCGACCCATTGACCGCCGCCCGCCTGGCCGCCGAAGAAGGCGTGAAAATCTACCCCATCGGCATTGGCGCCAGCCCCGAACAGACCGGCAGCCTGGGCATGCTCGGCCTCAACCCCAGCCTGGACCTCGACGAGCCGGCGCTCAAGGCCATCGCCCAGACCACCGGCGGGCAGTATTTCCGCGCCCATGACGGCGCCGAGTTGCAAGCGATCAAACAAACCCTCGACCAGCTGGAGCCGGTGGCGCAACAACCAACCCAGGCCCGCCCGACCCAGGCGCTGTATAGCGGGCCGCTGGCCCTGGCGCTGTTTCTCAGCCTGCTGCTGGTGATCCAGGAACGCTGGCCGGACAACGCCCTGCAACGGCTGCTCAATAAACTCTCGACCAAGGGCCATTTCCTGCAACAGCACCCGCAATGGCGGCAACGCCTTAAACGCCTGCGCTTGCGGAGGCGTCGATGATCGCTTTATGGCCGCACTGGTTCCGCCCCTGGTGGCTGTTGCTGCTGCCCGTCCTCGGCTGGTTGCTGTGGCAACTGTGGCATCGGCAAAAACGCGCCGGGCGCTGGCAGATGATCCTGCCGCCGGCCTTCCACGCCGCCCTGCTCAGTGGCGGCAATGGCCGGGAAAGCAAGTCGCCATGGCTGTTGCTGGGCCTGGCCTGGCTGCTGGCGGTGCTGGCCTTGCTCGGCCCCGGCTGGCAACGGGTCGAACAGATCAGCCAGAAGCCCGCCGACCCGCTGGTGGTGCTGCTGGAGCTGACGCCGGAGATGCTTGCCACCGACAGCCCGCCCAACCGCCTGGAGCAGGCGCGGCGCAAGCTGGTGGATCTGCTGCAGGCGCGCAGCGATGCGCAGACCGCCATCGTCGTGTATGCCGGCAGCGCCCACACGCTGGTGCCGCTGTCCGACGACCTGGCCACCAGCCGCAACCTGCTGGAAGCCCTGCGCCCGTCGATCATGCCCGAGGCCGGCCATCGTGCCGACCTGGCAGTGGAAAAAGCCCTGGGCCTGCTCAAGCACGGCGGCCTGGGCCAGGGTCGCCTGTTGTTGATTGGCTCGTCGCTGTCCAAGCAGGAACGCCAGGGCATTCGCCTGCTGCTGCAAGGCCAGGCGCCGAGCCTGTCGATCCTCGGCATCGGCAGCCGTGAAGGCACGCCAGTGACCCAGGAAAGTGGCGAGTTCCTCAAGGACGAACAAGGCGCGATCCTGATCCCGCGCCTGGACAGCCCGACGCTCAAGGCCTTTGCCAGCGAAATGGGTGGCCGCTATCGCCAGGCCCGCCTGGACGACAAGGACCTGCGCGGCCTGGGCCTGCTGGACGGCCCGCAAAACCTGCGCGACGACGGTCAGCGCCTGCAACTGGACACCTGGGCCGACCAGGGTTACTGGCTATTGCTGCCCTTGCTGCTGCTTGCCGCCTGCGCCGGGCGCCGTGGCTGGCTGTTCTGCCTGCCGTTGCTGCTCCTGGCCGCGCCGCAGCCGAGCTACGCGTTCAGCTTTGACGACCTGTGGCTGCGCCCCGATCAACAGGGCCAGTACCTGCTCAAGCACAAACGCCCGGCCGAAGCCGCCGAACACTTTGAAAACCCGCAATGGCAGGGTGTCGCCCTGTACGAGGCGGGCAACTATGCGGAGGCGGCCCGACGTTTTGCCGAAGGCAGTGATGCCTATTCCCACTACAATCGTGGCAATGCCCTGGCCCGCACCGGTGAGCTGGAAGCCGCGATAGACGCCTATGAGCAAGCCCTGGAAGCCCAGCCGGACTTGCAGCCCGCCCTGAAAAACAAAGCCCTTGTCGAGAGCCTGCTGCTGGAAGAACCGGAACCTGAGCCGCCCGCACCGGAAAAAAACGAGGATGACGAATCCACCCAACCCGGCCAAACTGCACAACCGGGCGACAGCGGCCAGCAGGCCAACGGCGGCGAGCAATCGCCCCAGGGCGCGGGCCAGGCAGGCACGGCTGACACACAAACCGGCACCCCGCCCGTTGCCGGCAACAACGAAGTACCCGGCAGCGAACTGGGCGACGAACAAACCACGACGCCGCCCTTGCGCCCCACCGAGAGCAACCTCGACGAGGAGCACCGCCAGGCCCTGGAACAGTGGCTGCGACAGATCCCGGACAACCCCGGCGAGTTGTTGCGACGCAAATTCTGGTACGAACAGCAACAACATCAGGACAAGACTCGATGAGCCGCTGCACCCCCTTTGTCTTATTGCTAGCGCTGTGGGCCGGTCACGCCCAGGCGGCCGACCTGGCCGCCAGTATCGACCGCAGCCGCGTCAATTCCGGGGAAACGGTGGAGCTGACAATCGAGTCCAACGACGTCACCCAGTTCGGCAAGCCGGACCTAGCGCCCCTGGACCCGCTGTTCGACGTGCGTGGCACCCGCCAGATCAACCAACTCACCACCCTTGACGGCAGCAACCACGCCACCACTCGCTGGATCATCACCTTGCAGCCCAAGACCACCGGCACCGTGGTGATCCCGCCGCTGCAACTGGGCGAACTCAAGACCCAGGCGATCAGCCTGCAAGTGGACGAAACCCTGGGCCAGGACAGTGATAATCAACTGGAACCGGTATTCATCGAAGCCAGCCTCGATGAGGGCAGCGTCTATGTGCAGGCCCAGGCCCTGCTGACGGTGCGCATCTACCACTCGGTGGCGCTGTATGACGACAGCAGCCTGACGCCGTTGCAGTTGTCTGACGCGCGGGTCGAGCAGGTGGGCGATTCGCGCACCTATGAAAAAGTCATCAACGGCGTGCGCCACGGCGTGATCGAAATGCGCTATGGGATCTACCCGCAACACAGCGGGCAACTGCTGATCCCGGCGCAAATATTCAGTGCCACCCAAGTCGAACCGCGCCCGGCCCAGGGCACCACGCCCCAGGCACCCAGGCCCGGCAAGCTGTTGCATGTCAATTCCACCGAAATCCCCCTGACGGTCAAGCCCAAGCCGGCCCTGTACCCCGCAGACGCCCCCTGGCTGCCGGCGCGCAGCCTGAGCCTGGGTGAAAGCTGGAACCCGGAACCTACGAACGTGCAGGTCGGCGACTCCCTGACCCGCATCCTCACCCTCAAGGCCGAAGGCTTGGCCAGTGCCCAGTTACCGGCGCTGCCGAGCACCGAAATCGCCGGCCTGCGGCGTTACCCCGACCAGCCGGTGTTGAGCAACCAGAGCAGCGAGCGCGGGGTGATCGGCAGCCGCGAAGACCGCGAGGCCCTGGTGCCCAACCGCGCCGGCGCCCTGGAGCTGCCGGCGGTGGAGGTGGTGTGGTGGAACACCCATGAAGACCATCTGGAACGCACCAGCCTGCCGGCCCGCACCCTGCAAGTGGCGGTCAACCCGAGCCTGGTGGTCGACACCCCGGCCACCCCCACCGTAATCACCGCACCGGACGATGGCCGCCTGTGGATCTGGCAACTTACCAGCCTGCTCCTCGCCGGCACCACCCTGCTCGGCTTCGGCCTGTGGTGGCGGGCCCGCTCCCGCCCGGCAATCCAGCGCGCCGCACAAACCGGGCCCAGCCCCCGCACCTTGCTCGACGACCTCAAGCGTGCGAGCCAGGCCAATGACCCCCAGGCCACACGCCAGGCGCTGGATGCCTGGGCACGCCAACAACCGGAAACCCTGGCGGACATGGCGGCGCGGTTTGTGCCCTTGTCCGATGCCCTGGATGGGCTGAACGGCGCGCTCTACAGCGAAACCGGCCAGTATTGGCAGGGTGAGGAGCTGTGGCGGGCGATCAAGGCCATTCCCATGGCCGAGCGCGAACAGGCGCCGGTGGCCGACAGCACCAGCTTGCCGCCGCTGTATCCCAAGTAACTGCCCATGCTGTAGCGACATTGGGCTCGGCGCAGGCATATTCGTTGGGGCATGCGTGGACTGCTGTGGGAGCTGGCTTGTTGGTGATGGCGGGGTTGTGTACATATCCGTTGCTGCGGTCACGGCGGCTATTGGTTCCGCCCTTACGGCGGCTCACTTTGGAAGAGCGCCAAAGTAAGCAAAGCGCTCTTGCCCCACCACTCGGCACCTCGCCTAGGCTCGGTGTGCCCGTCATCCGACATTGATTTGGGGGGCCGCCGCGATGGGCCATCCATGGCCCAGCGCGGCTAACCCGGCGTCCTGCCGGGTTAC
>NZ_JAEKDC010000017.1:0-100492 GCF_016405645.1 Pseudomonas sp. MF5691 | reverse complement strand
CCCCCACCCAATACCCGACCAAAACCATCAGCATTTCTTGATCGCCATCAAGCAGCTTTTACCCCCTCACTTCCTATCATGGTCCCTGCCAAGCAATGAGGAAGCGACCATGTCAGAGACCTTCACCAAGGGCATGGCCAGGAATATCTACTTCGGAGGAAGCGTGTTCTTCTTCCTGATATTCCTGGCCCTGACCTACCACACCGAACAAACCTTTCCCTCTCGCAGTAATCAGGAGCTACTCACCGAATCCGTGGTCCGCGGCAAGGGCGTCTGGGAGCGCAACAACTGCGTCGGCTGCCACACCTTGCTGGGTGAGGGCGCGTACTTTGCGCCGGAACTGGGCAATGTGTTCAACCGCCGTGGCGGCGATGAAGCGTTCAAGCCATTCCTGCACGCCTGGATGAAGATGCAACCCTTGGGCGTTCCGGGCCGGCGCGCGATGCCGCAATTCAACCTCAGCGATCAGGAGGTGGACGATATGGCCGAGTTCCTCAAATGGAGCTCGAAGATCAACACCAATGGCTGGCCGCCAAACAAGGAGGGCTGAGGGATGCGTACCGTCAATCCATATCTGAAATTCCAATCCCAGGCCGTCGCCAAACCCTACTTTGTATTCGCGCTGATCCTGTTCCTGGGCCAGGTGCTGTTCGGTTTGATCATGGGCCTGCAATACGTGATCGGCGACTTCCTGTTCCCGCTGATCCCGTTCAACGTGGCCCGCATGGTCCACACCAACCTGCTGATTGTCTGGCTGCTGTTCGGGTTTATGGGCGCCGCCTACTACCTGGTGCCGGAAGAGGCCGACCGCGAGTTGCACAGTCCCAAGCTGGCGATCCTGTTGTTCTGGGTGTTTGCCGCCGCCGGCGTGTTGACCATTCTCGGTTACTTGCTGGTGCCCTATGCGGCCCTGGCCAAGTTGACCCATAACGAACTGCTGCCGACCATGGGCCGTGAGTTCCTGGAACAGCCGACCATTACCAAAATGGGCATCGTGGTTGTCTGCCTGGGCTTTCTCTACAACATCGGCATGACCCTGCTCAAGGGCCGCAAGACCACCGTGAGCATGGTGATGATGACCGGGCTGATCGGCCTGGCGGTGTTCTTCCTGTTCTCGTTCTACAACCCGGGCAACCTGGCGCGGGACAAGTTCTACTGGTGGTGGGTGGTGCATCTTTGGGTGGAAGGCGTGTGGGAGCTGATCATGGGCTCGATGCTTGCCTTTGTGCTGATCAAGGTCACCGGCGTCGACCGTGAGGTCGTGGAAAAATGGCTGTACGTGATCATCGCCATGGCCCTGATCACCGGGATCATCGGCACCGGTCACCACTTCTTCTGGATCGGCGCGCCTGAGGTGTGGCTGTGGGTCGGCTCGATCTTCTCGGCCCTGGAGCCCCTGCCTTTCCTGGCGATGGTGATGTTTGCCTTCACCATGGTCAAACAGCGTCGCCGCCAGCACCCGAACCGGGCAGCCACGTTGTGGGCCAAGGGCACCACGGTCACGGCGTTCTTCGGCGCCGGGGTCTGGGGGTTCCTGCACACCCTGGCACCGGTCAACTTCTACACCCACGGCACCCAACTGACTGCCGCCCACGGCCACCTGGCGTTCTTCGGTGCCTACGCGATGATCGTCATGACCCTGATCAGCTACGCCATGCCCCGCCTGCGCGGTATTGGTGAAGCACCGGATGCACGCTCGCAGACCCTGGAGATCTGGGGCTTCTGGATGATGGTCCTGTCGATGGTGATGATCACCCTGTTCCTTACCGCTGCCGGTGCCGTGCAGGTCTGGCTGCAACGCTGGCAAGTGGACGGTGTGGCGCTGCCGTTCATGGCCACCATGGACCACCTGACGGTGCTGTTCTGGGCACGCCTGGCCAGTGGCGTGGTGTTCCTGCTCGGCCTGCTCTGCTACCTGTGGAGCTTCCGGCAGCGGGGCAAGGACTTGAACTCTGCCGCTCCCGTGACGGCTTAACCGGTAAACGTCAATCCCCAAGAGGGCGGCCCGGCAGGTTCTGCGGGCCGTTTTACGTCTGGAGCACTTCACATGGCCTTTACCCTTGAGTTGGAAGAATGGGTCGGCAGTGTCTGGCACCGCTTTATCACCCGCCGCGCCAGTGCCGACTTCCCCGAGGCGCGGGTCGATCTGGTCGACCGCCAGCGCAGCCTGGCCCTGTTGTTCCGCGCCCTGGGCGGCGCCCATGGGATAGCCGTGGAAGCCGCCAGCGAGCGCGATCTGCTGCTGCGGCGCAACCTGTTGATGCGCATCGCCGGCACCTGCCAGCAGGCGCCCCTGGCCTCGTGCGATGGTCATCGCCTGCGCCTGCCGGCAAGCCTGGCGGTGTTTCCCTCGGCCGCCCTGAACCTGGAACTGTACCGCTGGCTGGCGCTGCTGGCAGCGCACGCCGGGCCGATGACCCACTGGGCCCGGGACAATCAGCGCTGGACCTGGCTGCTGTTGCAGCGCTACCCGGCCATGCTCCCCAGTTATCAGCGCCTGGTGGACGCCCACCTGCAATTGCGCCCCGATCCCGCCACCCTCAACCCCGCCGAAGCTGCCGTAGAAAAAGCCTTGCGCAAGGCCCTGCGCGAACCCGGCAGCATCCGCCAGTTACCCCGCAGCGAGCGTGCCGCCTGGCCGTTGCCGCTGTGGCTGTATCCACCCTTGCACCTGCACAGCCCGCAGGCCGCAGATCAGGACGAAGAGGGCGACGACCTGGCAACCCGGCCCGGCGAACAGCAGGGTGCGCCTAAACAGGCCAACCGGGTCGACGACAACAGCCGCGACGGCGGCCTGTTGGTGGTGCGCCTGGAAAACCTGTTCAGTTGGACCGAGCATGTCGATCTGGACCGCTGGGCCGACGATTCCGAGGACGAAGATGCCGCGCGGGTCGCCGAAGACCTCGACCAGTTGAGCCTGTCGCGCCAGCGCGTGCGCAAGAGCGGCGGGCTCAAGTTGCACCTGGATCTGCCCCCGGCCGACGTCGACGATATCCCCCTGGGCGAAGGCATCAAGCTGCCCGAGTGGGACTACCGCCAACAGTGCCTGCAAGCGAATTTCGTCAACCTGCAACTGATGCAACCCCGGGACAGTGCGCCCCAGCCGTTGCCGGCGCGCCTGTTGCCCCAGGCCGCGCGCTTGCGCCGCCAGTTCCAGCAACTGCGCACCGACCGCCAATGGCTGCGCCAACAGCCCCAGGGCGCAGAACTGGACCTGCAGGCGTGGTTGGACTTCCATGTCGAACGCCAGCACGGAGCGTGCGCCGAACGTGGCCTGTTCAAGGAGCAGCGCCGCACCCGGCGGGACCTGGCCTGTTTGCTGCTGGCCGATTTGTCGATGTCCACCGACGCCCATTTGAACAATACGCAAAAGGTCATTGACGTGATCCGCGACAGCCTGTTGCTGTTTGGCGAAAGCCTGGCGGGCCTGGGCGATGCGTTTGCCTTGTATGGCTTCTCGTCTTTGCGTCGCCAGCAGGTGCGCCTGCAGCAGCTCAAGTCATTCCAGCAACCCTACGACGACCATACCCGTGGCTGCATTCAGGGCCTGAAACCGGGTTATTACACGCGCATGGGCGCAGCCATCCGCCACGCCACCCAGACCCTGGGGGCCTGCAAGCAACGGCGCAAACTGCTGTTGATTGTGACCGATGGCAAGCCCAACGACCTGGACTTGTATGAGGGGCGCTATGGCGTGGAGGACACCCGCCAGGCCGTGATGGAAGCGCGGCGCCAGGGCCTGGTGCCGTTCTGCATCACCATCGACAAACAGGCCGGGGATTACTTGCCGTACATGTTCGGCGCCCACGGCTACACCCTGATCCGTCAGCCGGAGCAACTGCCGTTACGCTTGCCGCAGCTCTACCGGCAGTTGACCGAAGATCAGTAGAAGTCCCGGGGCAGCCAGAAAAACATCACGATGCAGAACACGGCCAGCCCCAGGCAGAACCATTGGAAGCGCTTGAGCCGTCGCGCCTCAAGGTGTGCGGTGGAGGCGGGCAGGGGCATGGCGCAGCGTTCGCAGGCCGTCTGCGCCGGCGGGTTGGCATGTTGGCAATACAGGCAGACCCGCACGGCGTTCATTCGAATTGCTCCAGGCGCAGGCGGTCAAGAATGGCGATCTGGCGCCCGTCCTGGGTGATGATTTTTTCGTCGATCAAGCGGCGAATGATCCGCGAAAACGTCTCCGGTTGGATCGACAGGTGCCCGGCGATCAACTGCTTGGCCATGGGCAGTTCGAACGAACTGTCGACGCTGTGCAGGCGCACCAGTTGCGTCATCAGGTAACGCACCACCCGGTGGGTGGCGTTTTTCAGCGACAGGGTCTCGATCTCGTTGACCCGTTGGTGCAGGCGCACACACAACTTGCCCAGCAGGGCGAAAGTCAGGCGGCTGTTGCTGTGGAGCAGGCGCATATAGGTGGCGTTGGACAGGCGATACAACTGCGTGGGGCACACCGCTTCGGCGCAGGCCACGTAGTTGGGCGTGTCCATCAGCATCATCGCCTCGGCGAAGGTCTGTCGTTCGCCGATCACCTCAAAGACTTTTTCCTGGCCGTCCGGGGTCAGGCGGTAGACCTTCACCGCGCCGGCAATCACGAAGTAAAACGCATCGGCCGGTTCGCCCTGGCGGAACAACGGCTCGCCCTTGTCGACACTCAGCAGTTGACTGCTGGCCATCAACTCATCCATCTGCTCTTCGTTGAGCGGCTCGAACAGGTGATGGCTGCGCAGGATCTGATGATGCACGCGGTGCAAAACCCGGGGTGCATCCTTGGAACAGCTCAGGGACGGGATCATACAAGCCACAACGACAGGCCGCTGGCCGCCGCCATCATCGAACCGAGGATCACGAACCAGGCGAGGGGCTGGATGACTTTTTTCATGGTGACTCCGTGGGGGCGGTAATAAGGGATAACCGAGTAGAGCAAGAGCTGGGCCAAGGCACGGGCCTTGTAAAACCTGGGCTGTAGCGCCTTGAGGGTCAAAATGACCTGGCCTATAAGGGTTCTTTTAACCCTCTAATGGTTATTTAAACCCTCATATACAACACCGCCCCCCTGTGGGAGCTGGCTTGCCTGCGATGGCATCGCTGCGGTGTAACCGCCAGACCGAGGTGTTTGCATCCCAGGCAAGCCAGCTCCCACAGGGGTGGGGCGGCGCACCGGGGAATTCGGCCCGGCCCTTGCAACACTGATTGCGCGACGGCCCCAAGGATAGTGCGCCGCCTCTGGACCCCGCTTGATCTGCGACAAGGGCCAGGGGCGGGCAATCCCGGATGATCGGGCCGGCAATGACTTGAGGAGTGGTGGTATGCAAGTGCTGGATCGACGCAAGGCTATGTCGATTACCCCGTTGTTTCGCCTGGCTTTCCGGCCATTTTTCCTCGGTGGCTGCCTGTTGGCGCTGCTGGCGATCCCCCTGTGGCTGCTGGCCCTGGCCGGCGATGCGGGCTGGCAGCCGGCGGGCGGTTGGCTGGCGTGGCATCGCCATGAGCTGCTGTTCGGTTTTGCCCTGGCAATCATCGGCGGGTTCCTGCTGACGGCGGTGCAGACCTGGACCGGCCGCCCCGGCATCAGCGGCATGCCCCTGGCGGTGCTGGCCGGGGTATGGCTGGCCGCACGCCTGGCCTGGCTGTTCAACCTGCCGTGGCCGCTGCTGGCGGTGCTGGAGCTGAGCTTTCCCCTGGCGGTCGCCGGGCTGATGGGCTGGACCCTGTGGAAAGTGCGGCAACAACGCAACTACCCGATTGTGCTGGTCCTGCTGTTGTTGGCCCTGGCCGATGGCCTGTCCCTGTATGGCCTGCTGCGCGCTGACGAAGGCTGGCAGCGCCAGGCGGTGTTGACCGGGTTGTGGCTGGTGGCGGCGATGATGGGCTTGATCGGCGGGCGGGTGATTCCGTTCTTCACTCAGCGAGGCCTGGGGCGCACTGAAGCAGTGAAGCCCTGGCCGTGGCTGGATTACCTGCTGTTGGCAGGCTCGGCGCTGGTGGCGCTGCTGTATGCCAGCGGCGTGGCGCTGATGCCCAGCCTTTGGGTCGGCCTGTTGTTTGCCCTGCTGGGGCTCGGTCATCTGCTGCGCCTGGTGCGCTGGCACGACCCAGGCTTGTGGCGCGTGCCGCTGCTTTGGTCGCTGCACCTGGCCTATGCCTGGCTGGCTGTGGCCTGCCTGGGTATGGCGCTGTGGCACGTGGGCGTGCCACTGAGCCCGAGCCTGGCGGTGCATGCGCTGACGGTCGGGGCAATGGGCGGGTTGATCCTGGCGATGATCGCGCGGGTCAGCCTCGGTCATACCGGCCGGCCTCTGACGCCGCCCAAGGGCATGACCCTGGCTTTCGCGCTGTTGAACCTGGCCTGCCTGAGCCGGGTGCTGCTGGTGCTGATCTGGCCGTATGCCGCGCTGTGGCTGGCGGGCCTGTGCTGGACCCTGGGCCTGGGCCTGTATCTATGGCGCTATGCCCCAATGCTGTGGCGTGCGCGGGTTGACGGCCATCCGGGCTAGGAGAACGGCAATGCTCTATTCGTGGTTATTGATTGTGCATCTGCTGGCGGCCATCGCCTTTATCGGCACGCTGTTCTTCGAGGTTTTCATCTGGCACCGCGCCCGCGAAGAGTTGGCCTGGTCGGCGCAGTTCACCAGCGAGCAAGCCATTGCCCGGCGTTCGCGGCAGGTGCTGCATGGGGTGGTGGTGCTGTTGTATGGCGCGGGCGTCGGCCTGGCCTGGCATTACCGCGGCGTGCTGGGCGCGCCCTGGGCCAGTCATTTTTCGGCGATGTTGAGCCTGAAGATCGTATTGGCGCTGAGCATCATCGGGCATTACCTGTTGCTCGCGTACTGGCTGACGCAAAAGCGCCTGAGCCCGTTGCGAGCGGTATGGATTCGCCGCAGCATCCTTGGGCATATGGTGCTGATCGTGATCCTGGCCAAGCTGATGCTGCGCTGAGTCCTGTAGGCGCGAGCAAGCTCGCTCCTACGGAGAGGGGTCAGGCTGTTAGCGCACGAACAAACAACACGTCATTTTCCAGATGAATATGCTCCAGCAAGTCTGCATGAAACGCTTCCAGCCCTTGATACAGGGTGCGCCAGGTATTGCACGCGTCAGCGGGCGGCTGGATGCGATGGGTCAGCGCCAGCAACTGCTCCAGGGCCTGGCCGTGTTGTTCATGCTCATAGCGCATGACCTGGATCGGCGGCGCGGCCTGGGGGCCCATGCCCATTTGCAGCATCGGGAACAGCACCTGTTCCTCCTTGAGCATATGGCCCTCCAGTTCCTGCTCGATATCCCGCAACAAGTCGGCCAGGCCATTGGGGCAGGCCAGGTGATGGCCGTGGACCTGCTCGACGCGGCTGGCCAAGCGGATCAGTTCCGGCAGTTGTTCGCGGTGGCGGGCGTGGTAACGCTGCAGCAAATGCTCGATCAATTGCGCCTGGGGCAGGCTGTCCGGGGCGATGGCGTTCATCGGGTTTCCTCATCAAGTGAACAGATAAGCCGGTGATTGCATGCCTTGTGCCACCGGCAAGTCATTGAAAAAAATCGATTAATTTTTTGTAGTGGTCAGGAGCACCCTGATGCTGCACGGTAGAACCGACCATACAAGGGTAGTAATGACCATGTTGCGTGAAAGTCTGTCGGCCGATCTGATTGTCGAACTGCCCAATGCTGTGCGCCTGCAACGCCTGGTGCAGACCCTGCGTGAATATTTCCATAGCGGCGCCGTGGGCCTGTTGCGCCTGGACGGCGACGACAGTCTGCGCCCGGTGGCCACGGTGGGGCTGGTGCATGAGGCCCTTGGCCGACGCTTTGTGATTGCCCAGCACCCGCGGCTGGCGGCGATCATGGCGTCCCGCGAGCCGACCTGGTTCGAACCCGACAGCCGCCTGCCGGACCCGTATGACGGGTTACTCGATACCCAGGTCGGCGAACCGCTGCCGGTGCATGACTGCATGGGCGTGAGCCTGTTCGTCGAAGGCCGGCCCTGGGGCGCGATCACCCTGGACGCGCTGCATGCCGGGACCTTCGACGCCAATGCCCGCGAGCAACTCAAGCGCTGCACCTTGCAGATCGAGGCCGCGGTGCGGGTCACACGCCTGGAGCAGGAAAACCGCAGCCTGCGCCTGTCGCGCAATGAACCACTGGCGGGTTTGCCCAGCGTCGAAGATGGCGAAATCCTCGGCCAGAGCCCGGTGCTGCATCAACTGCTCAACGAGCTGGATGTGCTCGCCGATTCGGACCTACCGGTGCTGCTGCTCGGCGAAACCGGGGTGGGCAAGGAGTTGTTTGCGCGCCGTCTGCATCGCCTGTCGCGGCGCAGTAAAAAGCCGCTGATCCAGGTCAACTGCGCGGCGCTGCCGGAGTCGTTGGCCGAGAGCGAGTTGTTCGGGCATGTCAAAGGTGCGTTTTCCGGCGCCACCAGCGACCGTGCCGGGCGTTTTGATGCGGCCAACGGCGGCACGCTGTTCCTCGATGAAGTGGGCGAGTTGCCGTTGAGTGTGCAGGCCAAACTGCTGCGCACCTTGCAGAACGGCGAGATCCAGCGCCTGGGCGCCGACAAGCCGTTGCATGTGGATGTGCGGATTATTGCCGCGACCAACCGCCACCTGCCCGAGAGCATTCGCCAAGGATTGTTTCGCGCCGATCTGTACCACCGACTGTCGGTGTACCCGGTACCGATCCCGGCGCTGCGCGAGCGTGGCCACGATGTGCTGTTGCTGGCCGGGCATTTTCTGGAGCTCAACCGGGCGCGCCTGGGCCTGCGCGGTTTGCGTCTGTCTCCGGCGGCCGAGCAGACCCTGCTCGGTTATGCCTGGCCGGGTAATGTCCGCGAGCTGGAACATGTGATCAGCCGCGCCGCCCTGAAGCAGTTGAGCCGGGGCGGCAGTCGCAACCAGATCATGACCCTGGAAGCCGAACTGCTGGATCTCGACAGCACCACCTTGGCCCAGGCCCCTGTGCCTGAAGTGCCGGCGCCGGCGTTCCAGAGCTTGAGCGATGCGGTGGACGACTGCCAGCGCCAGAAGGTGCGCCAGGCGTTGAGCCTGTCCGGCGATAACTGGGCCAGCGCTGCGCGCATGCTTGGCCTGGACTCCAGCAACCTGCACAAACTGGCGCGGCGCCTGGGGCTCAAGTAACGGCCTGTGACGCCATGCCGCAGCGCGCAGTTGATCGCGATCAAGGTGCGCAGGGCGGCGGCTGATCAGACTGTGGCGAATTGACCGGAGGTTCGCCCCATGCCCCTTTCCCTGGCGCAGATGCGCCGCAACTACACCCTGTACGGTTTGCGGGATGACCTGGTACAGGACGATCCCCTCGTATTGTTCGGCCAGTGGCTGGAGCAGGCGCGCAAGACTGAAGTGGCGCCGGTGGAGGCCAACAGCATGGCCCTGGCCACCGTCGATGCCCAGGGCCGTGCCCATTGCCGGATCCTCTTGCTCAAGGGCTTCAGCGCTGAAGGCTTCACCTTTTTCGGCCACTACCAGAGCGCCAAGGGCCAGGAGCTGGCGAGCAATCCCAGCGCGGCCATGACCTTTTTCTGGCCGGGCCTGGAGCGCCAGGTGCGCATCGAAGGCACAGTCGTGCGTTTGGCGCCGCAGCTGTCCGATGAGTACTTCAACTCACGGCCCCTGGCCAGCCAGGTCGGCGCCTGGGCGTCGCCGCAAAGCCAGCCCCTGGCCCATCGCGCCGAGCTGGAAGGCCGTCTGCGCGATGCCACCCAACGCTTTGCCGGGCAACCACCGCCGCGCCCGGCGGAGTGGGGCGGTTACTGCCTGCAACCCGAGCGTGTGGAGTTCTGGCAGGGCCGCGCCGATCGCCTGCACGACCGCCTCGATTACCGTCTGCACGACGGCACCTGGCAGCGCAGCCGCCTGGCCCCCTGAATTCGCCTAGAGGTACCTCCTCGGAGGAATAGGCCCGCCGGCCTTTGCGGTGCAGGCTGGCGCCATTGCTCATTTATTCCGGGATTTTCACCATGGCACATCTGACTCAACGCAATTTCGTCTCACTGAATATCGCCGTACTGACCATCAGCGATACGCGCAATTTTGACAGCGACACCTCGGGGCAAACCCTGTGCGACCGCGTGCAAGCCGCTGGTCACGCGCTGATTGACCGGGCCTTGGTGGTGGACGATATCTACCAGATCCGCGCACAGATTTCGCAATGGATCGCCGACCCCCAGGTGCAAGTGATCCTCACCACCGGCGGCACCGGCTTTACCGCGCGGGACAACACCCCGCAAGCGGTATTGCCACTGCTGGACAAGCATGTCGAAGGCTTTGGCGAACTGTTCCGCCAGGTGTCCCTGCAAGAGATTGGCATGTCGACCCTGCAATCGCGCGCCCTGGCCGGCATGAGCAATGGCGTGCTGGTGTGCTGCATGCCCGGTTCGCCCGGCGCCTGCCGCACCGGTTGGGACAAGATCCTCCTGGGGCAACTGGACAGCCGCACCGGGCCCTGTAACTTCGCCCCGCACCTCAAGCCCCAGGCCGCGCAAGTGCTGGAACCTTGTGAGGCTCGGCCATGACTACATCGGTGTGTGAAAGCGGCGAACTGATCCCGGTGGATGAGGCCATCGAACGCCTGTTGGCCCAGGCACCGCCACCGCCGTCCACGCAGCAGGTGAAAACCGCCCAGGCCCTGGGCCGGGTGTTGGCCGGCGACATCTTTTCCCCGGTAAACCTGCCGGCCTGGGACAACAGCGCCATGGACGGCTACGCCTTGCGCGCTGCCGACCTGCCGGCCGAGGGCGGTTACCTGCGCCTGGCCGGGCGGATTGCCGCTGGCGAGGAGGCCGCGACGGCGTTGGGCAGCGGGCAGACCATGCGCATTTTTACCGGCGCACCCTTGCCGGCCGGGGCCGACACCGTGGTGCCCCAGGAGCGTTGCCGGGTCTATGGCCAACGCATCTGGTGCCCGCCGATGCGCACGGGTGAGCATGTGCGCAAGCAAGGCGAAGAAGTGACCCAGGGCGCCTTGCTGCTGCCGGCCGGCAAGCGCCTGCGCGCCCAGGAACTGGGCCTGCTGGCGGCTGCCGGGCTGGCCCAGGTCAAAGTCTATCGACCGTTGCGGGTGTGCCTGTTGAGCAGTGGTGATGAACTGCGCGAGCCGGGCGATCACCTGGCTCCAGGGCAGATCTACAACAGCAATCGCCACTGCCTGGCGGCCTTGCTGCAAGGCTGGGGCGTGGAGGTGCATGACTATGGGGTGATGGCCGACGAATTGGCCGTCAGCCGCGATGCATTGAGCCTGGCGTCCTCGGAATGCGACCTGCTGCTGACCTCCGGCGGAGTGTCGGTGGGCGAGGAAGATCACCTCAAGCAAGCCATCAAGGAACTGGGCCACGTTGATTTCTGGCGCCTGGCGATTCAGCCGGGCAAGCCCCTGGCGTTTGGCGATGTAGCCGGCAAACCATGGATCGGTTTGCCCGGCAACCCTTCGGCCGCACTGATTACCGCGTTGGTGGTGGTGCGTCCGTTTCTGTTGCGCGCTCAGGGTGTGACCGAGGTCACGTCAGTGCCGCTGCTGGTGCCGGCCGATTTTATCTGGGCCCAGCGCAACCGCCGTCGCCAATACCTGCGCGCACGTCTGACTCCGGGTCTCGACGGCCAGGCGCGGGTCACGCTGCACCCCCGGCAAAGCTCGGCGATGCTCAGCGCCGCATGCTGGGCCGATGGCCTGGCGATTGTGGAGCGTGATCAGCTAGTGGAGAAGGGCGGGCTGGTGCGGTTCGTGTCTTTTGCCGAACTGATGCAGTAACCCCCTTTGATGGAAATCACTGTGGGGGCGGTGTTGGTGATGAATTTTCTGATGAGGATCAACCATGCAACTGGTCTGCCCGGCAGGCAATCTGCCTGCGCTCAAAGCCGCCGTGCGCCAAGGTGCCGATGCGGTGTACGTGGGGTTTCGCGATGACACCAACGCCCGGCATTTTGCCGGGCTGAATATGGACGACAAGCAGTTCGACGGTGCCGTCGCCCATATCCGCCAGCACCAGCGCAAGCTGTATGTGGCCGTCAATACCTACCCGCAGCCCAAGGGCTGGGAGCGCTGGCAACGGGCGGTGGACCGCGCTGCCGACCATGGCGTGGATGCCCTGATCGCAGGTGATCCGGGGGTGCTGCAGTACGCCAGCAGCCGCCATCCGCAAATGGCCTTGCACCTTTCCGTACAGGGCTCGGCTACCCATGCGGCGGCGTTGCAGTTCTACGCCGAGCGCTACGGTATCCGTCGTGCGGTATTGCCCCGGGTGTTGTCCCTGGCCCAGGTCAAGCATGTGGCCGCCAGCAGCTCGGTGCCGATTGAGGTGTTTGGCTTTGGCAGCCTGTGCATCATGGCCGAGGGCCGTTGCCACCTGTCTTCGTACATCACTGGCGAATCGCCGAACCTGTGTGGCGTGTGCTCACCGGCCAAGGCGGTGCGCTGGAGTGAAGACGCCGACGGCCTGAGTGCGCGTCTGAGCGAAGTGCTGATCGACCGCTACACCCCGGACGAACCGGCAGGCTACCCGACCCTGTGCAAGGGCCGCTTCATGGTCGATGGCAAGCGCTTCCATGCCCTCGAAGAACCCACCAGCCTCGACACCCTGGACCTGATCCCCGAGTTGATCGCCATGGGCGTCGCAGCGGTAAAAATCGAAGGCCGCCAGCGCAGCCCGGCGTATGTCGAGCAAGTCACCGGGGTCTGGCGCGCCGCGCTGGACGCCCACCGCAGCGCGCCGGAACGCTTTGTGGTCAAGGACCAGTGGCGCAGTGTGCTGGCCGGTCTATCCGAAGGCAGCCAGACCACCCTGGGCGCCTACCATCGTTCGTGGCAATGAGGAGCCGTACATGAAACTCAGCCTGGGACCGGTGCTGTTTTACTGGGATAAGCAACAACTGGGGCAGTTCTACTCCGAGATGGCCAGCCTGGCGCTGGATGTGATCTACCTGGGGGAAACCGTGTGCTCCAAACGCCGCGCGTTCAACCTCGATCAATGGTTGGGCCTGGGCCGCGAATTGCGCTCGGCGGGCAACGCGCAAATCGTGCTGTCGAGCCTGACTCTGATCGAGGCCGCGTCGGAGCTGTCGAGCCTGCGTCGCCTATGTGACAACGGCGAGGTGTTGGTGGAAGCCAATGACATGGGCGCCGTGCAACTGCTCGCCGAACGCAAGCTGCCCTTTGTCGGCGGCCCGGCGCTGAATCTGTATAACGGCCACGCTCTCGTGCAATTGCTGGATGCGGGGATGATGCGCTGGGTGCCGCCGGTGGAATGTTCGGCCGCACTGATTGGCGATGTGCTGGAGCAGGTGCGTGAACTGGGCCGGCCGTTGCCTGAAGTCGAAGTGTTCGCCTATGGGCATCTGCCCCTGGCCTATTCGGCGCGCTGCTTTACGGCGCGGGCGGAAAACCGGCCCAAGGATGACTGCCAGTTCTGCTGCCTCAACTACCCGGATGGCATGGCCTTGACCAGCCAGGAAGGGCAGGCGCTGTTTACGTTAAATGGCATCCAGACCATGTCGGCGGATGTCACCAACCTGTTGGCCGACTATCCCGGGCTGGTCAGTTGCGGCGCCGACCTGCTGCGCCTGAGCCCACGGGCCCAGGGCATGGTGGGCATCGTCGAAGCCTTTGACCGGGTCCGCCAGGGGGCCACGCCGCCGTTGTTTGTCGAAGGTTGCAATGGCTACTGGCACGGCCAGGCCGGGATGTTGCGGGTCGAGGAGGTGGGGCTGTGCTGAATCGCAAACAATGGCTGCTCAAGGGCGCCGACCGCTTACTGCCGCTGATGCGCAAGGTGCCCTTTGTGGTGCAGCGCCTGGCGTTGCAACAGGCGCTGAATCGCTGCCTGGCCGAACCTTTGCGCGATGGCGGTTTTGAACTGCTGCGTGGGCGCTGGATGTGCCTGCGCATTCCCGACCTGGGCTTGCGCTGGTACCTGACCCTGGGCCGGGACGGACTGCGCATTGCCGAAAAGGCCGAGGCGCAGGTGACCATCAGCGGCAACTGGCGCGAGTTCCTGTTATTGGCCAGCCGTCAGGAAGATCCGGACACCTTGTTCTTTCGTCGGCGGTTGGTGATCGAAGGGGATACGGAGTTGGGGCTGGGCCTGAAGAACCTGATCGACAGCCTCGACCCGGATGTGCTGCCGCCCTGGTTGTGGCGCAATCTGGAGCGGGCCGGTAAAGGCCTGGCGGCGTGAGATAGCGCTGGCGCAGATCCCCTGTGGGAGCGGGCTTGCTCGCGAAAGCGGTGGGTCAGTCAACATCAATGTTGGCTGGGCCGACGTCTTCGCGAGCAAGCCCGCTCCCACATTTGATCTTCACTGCTTTGAGCATTGCGTTCGCTTAACTGACCGGCTTTAGGGCAAGCCCACTCCCACATTGGGAACATGCCGGGTTCAAAAAAGCTGGGCTATTGCTCCATGGCCTGCAGGATCGCATGGGCCGCTTTCACCCGCTCGGCATTGGGGTAGTTCTTGTTCGCCAGGATCACTACGCCGATGCCTCTGCTCGGCACATAAGCGATATAGGCGCCAAAGCCACCGGTCGAGCCGGTTTTGTTTACCAGGGTGTTGGCGCGCAGCGGCTGGGCGGGTTTCAGCCAGGTGACCGGGTGCGGCTCCATGGCCATGGGCGTCGAATTACCGGCGAGCAGTTCGTCAACACTCAGCGGGTAAGGGTACATCTCCCATCCCAGGCCCTGGGTGGTGTTGCCCACGGTGTAATAGCCGGTATGGGTGGCGGCGATGGCCTGTTGCAGCGGTTGTTCCAACGGCGTCGGGTCCATGTTCAGCGCCATGTAGCGGGCCAGGTCCGCCGGGCTGGTCTTCACCCCGTAGGCTTCGCTGTCCAGCGCCCCCGGGCTGACACGCAACGGCTTGCCGGCCTTGTCGTAGCCCTGGGCATACAGACCCATTTGCGCCTTGGGCACTGTGAGATAGGTGTGCTGGAGGCCGAGCTTGGGCAACAGGGTCTTTTCCATGGCCACATCGAACGGTTGCTGAAGGCTCTGCGCCGCCAGGTAGCCGAACAGGCCCAGGCTGGGGTTGGAGTACTGGCGGTGGGTGCCAGGGGGAAAAGTGGCTTTCCAGTGCTGGAAGTAGCCGATCATTTGCTGTGCATTGTCCGCCTCGCTGGGGAACTGCAACGGCAGCCCGCCAGCGGTGTAGGTGCCCAGGTTGAGCACGCTGATGTGATCGAACAGGCTGCCGCGCAAGGCTGGCAGGTAGTGGCTGGCCGGCTCCGCGAGCTGCAGCTTGCCAGTGGCCTGGGCATAGCCGGCCAGGGTAGCGGTGAAGGTCTTGCTCACCGAGCCGATCTCGAACAGGGTGTTCTCGCTGACGGGTTGCTGGTTGTCTTTGGCGGCAATACCGTAGTTAAAGTATCGGGCCTTGCCATCTTGCACGATGGCGACCGCCAGGCCGGGAATTGCCTGCTGCTGCATCAGCGGCTTGACGGTGGCGTCTACCACCTGACGCAGGTCGGCAGCGGCCATGCAGTTGCCGGCACCGAGCAATAGGCTGAGAATCGTGACGTTGCGCACATGTTGGTACATGATGTGGTCGCTTCCTTGAGGAGGGTCGGGTTAATCACTGCCTGCGCAGGCGCCGCCAAGATAGGCAGTTTGCCGGCCCCGGACAACCGATGATATCTCGCCCCAGTCATTAGAAAAATTTGGCCTTAGACCATGCTGCGTTCCCATTTACCCCTTAATGCATTGCGTGCTTTCGAAGCCTCCGCCCGGCATTTGAGCTTTACCCGGGCGGCCATCGAGCTGTGCGTGACCCAGGCGGCGGTCAGCCATCAGGTCAAGAGCCTGGAGGTACAACTCAACGTCATCCTGTTCAAGCGCCTGCCCCGTGGCCTGATGCTCACCCGCGAGGGCGAGACGCTGCTGCCGGTGCTGCGCGAGTCCTTTGACCGTATCGCCCAGACCCTCGGCCAGTTCCAGGCCGGGCATTACCGTGAGGTGCTCACGGTGGGGGCGGTGGGCACGTTTGCGGTGGGCTGGCTGCTACCGCGCCTGGCGGATTTCCAGGCGCGCTGCCCGTTTATCGATCTGCGGTTGTCGACCCATAACAACCGCGTGGACGTGGCGGCCGAGGGCCTGGATTACGCGATCCGCTTCGGCGCTGGCGCCTGGCATGGCACCCATGCCTGTGAGTTGCTGGAGGCGCCGCTGACGGTGTTGTGCGTGCCGGCGATTGCCCGCCAGTTGCAAGGCCCGGACGATGTGTTGAAGCACACATTGCTGCGCTCTTACCGGGCGGATGAATGGAACCTCTGGTTCCAGGCCGCAGGCTTGCCCGCCGACACCCTGGTGCCGCGCAGTATCGTGTTCGATTCGTCCCTGGCGATGATGGAAGCGGCGTTGCAGGGCAGTGGCGTGGCGCTGGCGCCGGCGATGATGTTCTCGCGGCAATTGGCCCAGGACGTGATCCGCCAGCCCTTCGATGTAGGCATCAGCACCGGCAGCTACTGGCTGACGCGCCTGCAGTCACGCGCCGAAACCCCGGCGATGCTGGCATTCAAGCAATGGCTGTTGGAGCAGGTGAAGGGCCTGTAGGCGCCTGGCTTGCTGGTGTCGGTGGCTTCTCGGACGCCATCGCAGGCAAGCCAGCTCCCACATTTGAATTGTGATGCGGCGCAAATGTGTGTCCGGCAAAAGTCCCCTGTGGGAGCGGGCTTGCCCGCGATGGCGATGGTTCAGGCGCTATTTTTGGTGGCTGGTATACCGCCATCGCAGGCAAGCCAGCTCCCACATTTGAATTGTGATGCGGCGCAAATGTGTGCCCGGCAAAGATCCCTTGTGGGAGCGGGCTTGCCCGCGATGGCGTCCGAGAAACCACCGCCGCAATTACACGAGGTATTTACGGAACCAGCCCAAGGTACGCTCCCAGGCCAGGTTCGCCGCAGCATCGTCGTAGCGCGGGGTCGAGTCGTTGTGGAAACCGTGGTTGGCACCTTTGTAGATATACGCTTCATAGGTCGTGCCAGCGGCCTTCAACGCCGCCTCATAGGCCGGCCAGCCTTCGTTGATCCGCGTGTCCAACTCGCCGAAATGCAACATGATCGGTGCCTTGATCTTCGGTACATCCTTGGCCTCGGGTTGGCGTCCATAGAACGACACCGCCGCGCCCAGTTCCGGGTAGGCCACGGCCGCCGCATTGGTCACGCCTCCGCCATAGCAGAAGCCGGTGATGCCCACCTTGCCGGTGCTGGCGTCATGGTTCATCAGCCACTCAATGGCGGCAAAGAAGTCATTCATCAGCTTGGTCGGATCGACGGTCTGTTGCAGTGCCACGCCTTTTTCATCATTGCCGGGATAGCCGCCCACCGAGGTCAGGCCATCGGGTGCCAGGGCGATAAACCCGGCCTTGCCCAGGCGCCGTGCGACATCTTCGATATAGGGGTTGAGCCCACGGTTTTCGTGGACCACCACCACCGCCGGGAGCTTGCCGCTGGCCTTTGCCGGACGCACCAGGTAACCACGCACCTGGCCGTTGCCCTTGGGCGAAGGGTAGGTGACGTAGTCGGCAACGATGTCCGGGTCGGTGAACTTCACCTGTTCGGCCAGGGCGTAGTTGGGGCTCAGGGAGGCCAGCAGCGCCGAGGCGGTCAGGCCGCCAAAGGTGAACAGGGCCGCGCGGTCGAGAAACTCGCGACGGTTGATCTTGCCGTGGGCATAGCCGTCGTAGAGTTCCAGCAGTTCGGGGGCAAAGTCTTTGGCGGTCAGGCGCGTCATCGTCAGGTTCCTTTTTTCGGCACGTGGCGTTGAATGTAGACCATTCTCAGGCGGGCCGGCCATGGGCCGACGCCGCCAACTGCCCGGTATCGACGCGCACGAAGATCGAGTCGCCAATCGCCGTCAGCACATCGCCTGCGTACACCTCACAGACCACGCGGCTTTTGCGCCCGACCTCGCCCTCGACCCTGGCGCGCAGGGTCAGTGGCACGCCCATGGGGGTGGGCTTGATAAATTTGATGCCCAGGTTGCCGGTCACGCAGTCGATACGCGGCGCCTCCCCAGGTTCGCGCTGCTCGGCACGGTAGTGATAGGCCATGGCGGTCCAGTTGGAATGGCAATCCACCAGCATTGCAATCAGGCCACCGTAGACCAGGTCGGGCCAGCCGCAATACTGGGCGGCGGGCAGGTGCTCGGCGACGATATGCACGCCGTCTTCATCCCAGCGGCTTTTGATCTGCAGCCCGTGGGCATTGCGTGGGCCGCAGCCGTAACAGACGCCGTCCGGCGCGGTGGTGTCTTGCAGGGAAGGGCTGTGCATCGTGGATCCTTATTGTTTTTGGCCAATCCATGAGCCTAATGGCGCAGCCCCCTAACGCGCAAACTTCTTCGCCCCGGCCACACAGGCAATCACCGCGCCAGTCACCGCCAGCATGCCCAGGCTCACCTGTTCATGCAGCAGGCCGGCCGCCAGCGCCAGGCCGAAAAAAGGTTGCAGCAACTGCAACTGACCGACCGCCGCGATACCGCCCTGGGCCAAGCCGCGATACCAGAATACAAAGCCGATCAACATGCTGAACAGCGCCACATAACCCAGGCTCAGCCACGCCGGCAGGCTGATCCCGCTGAAGGAGGCGGGGGCCAGGAGCAAGGTCAGGGGCGCCACCACCGGCAGCGACACCACCAGCGCCCAGCAGATCACCTGCCAGCCGCCGAGGGTGCGTGACAGCGTGGCCCCTTCGGCATAACCCAGCCCGCACACCAGCACCGCCAACAGCATCAGCAGGTCGCCGGCGGGGGCGGCGCTCAGGCCCTGGGTCAGGGCATAGCCCATCACCAGCAGGCTGCCGAGGATCGAAAACAGCCAGAATACCGGGCGCGGTCGCTCGCCGCCGCGCAGTACGCCAAACACTGCGGTGGCCAGGGGCAGCAGGCCGATGAATACGATGGAATGGGCCGACGTCACGTACTGCAAGGCCAGTGCGGTCAGCAGCGGAAAACCGATCACCACACCGAGGGCAACAATCAGCAACGGCCGCCACTGGTGGCGTGCGGGGCGTTGTTCCCGGAACAGCCACAACAGGCACAGGCCCAGCACGGCGGCGATGCTCGCCCTGGCCACGGTGAGAAATACCGGCTCGAACTCCAGCACCGCCACGCGGGTGGCGGGCAGCGAGCCGCTGAAAATCAGCACGCCGATCAAGCCATTGATCCAACCGCTGCGACTGTGCGCGGGGGTGATAATCCGAGAGGTCTGTTCCATGCAGGGTGTGCTCGTAGGGGGCGGGGTTGCGTTTGGCGCATCCTAGGGCTGAAGATTGGGACAATCAAAAAATTGTCATGGATACATCGCCTATGCCTCGTGCCCGTTACAAGTCGTTGGTGGATGCCTTTGCCCGGGATATCCGCGCTGGAACCCTGGTGCCCGGCACCCGCCTGCCCACCCACCGCCAACTGGCGGCCAGCCATGGCCTGGCTCTGGTCACGGCCAGCCGGGTGTATAGCGAGCTGGAGGCCATGGGCCTGGTCAGCGGCGAGACCGGGCGCGGCACCTTTGTGCGGGAAATTGCCCTGGCGCCCGGGCAGGGCATTGGTCAGATGGCGGTGGCGGCGGGCATGCTCGATTTGAACTTCAACTACCCGTCCTTGCCGGGCCAGGCCGACCTGCTGCGCACCGCCTTGCGCCAGTTGGCGTTGTCCGGCGACCTGGAAGCGCTGCTGCGTTACCAGCCCCATGCCGGGCGCCCCCATGAGCGGGCGGCCATGGCGCGGCATCTGCTGCATCGTGGTCTGAGCGTGGCGGCCGAGCAGGTGCTGGTGGTCGGCGGGGCCCAGCATGGCTTGGCGGTGAGCATGATGGCATTGCTCAAGCCGGGCGATGTGGTGGCGGTGGATGCGTTGACCTATTCCGGTTTCAAGGTGCTGGCCGAGGCCCTGCACCTGGAGATCGTCGCCATCGCGGTTACGCCGCACGGGCCGGATCTGGCCGCGCTGCGCCAGGTCTGTCGCCGGCGCCCGGTGCGCGCTGTGTACTGCATGCCGACCCTGCACAACCCCCTGGGCTGGGTACTGGGGCTCGAGCAGCGTGAGGAATTGGTACGCATCGCCCGCGAACATGGGCTGATCCTCATCGAAGACGCCGCCTATGCCTTCCTCGCCGAACAGGCGCCGCCACCGCTGGCGCAGCTGGCGCCGGAACGCACCGTGTATGTGGGCGGGCTGTCGAAGAGCGTCGCCACCGGCCTGCGTGTGGGCTTCGTCGCAGCGCCCCTGGAATGGGTGCCGGCGTTGGAGCGCACGCTCATGGCCACGGTGTGGAATGCCCCCGGGGTGATGACGGCCATCGCGGTAGGCTGGATCGAGGACGGCACGGTCGTACAGCTGGAGGCGCAAAAACGCCAGGACGCCCGGGCCCGCCAGGCGCTGGCGACCGAGGTGCTGGCCGGGCTGGCGTACATCAGCCATCCCGCCTCGTACTTTCTCTGGTTGCCTCTGGGGGAGGAGGTGCGCGCGGACCAGGTCACCATGGCCCTGGCGCGGGAGGGGATTTCAGTGTCCACCGCCGAGCCGTTTTCGGTGTCGGGGCAGGTGCCCCATGCGATCCGGCTGGCGCTGGGCTCGGTGGATAAGGGGGCGTTGCGCGCGGCATTGCTCAAGGTGCGGCGGGTGGTCGAATGACCATCCGCCGAGTGAGGGCTCAGCCGTCGATCCAGGAATGTTCAGTACCCACCTTGATGTTGAATTTGTGAAACAGCGGGAGGTAGTGTTCCTTCATTTCCTTGATCCTCACACCCAGCAGGTTGGATGGAACAATGCCCTTGCTCACGTAAAACTCGCGTAGACCGTCTTCGATATTGACGCTCGGTCCGGATGAAACAACTTTGTTGCCGACGACTTTTGATTCTTTGGCAATGCCGTCAAACCCTAGGTCGTACATGTCGGGTCGTTTCGCTTTAAGTATGTCATTGAACAGGTTGGGCCCTACCGTCTCAAAGATCTTGCGCTCATAGGCATTGAACTCGGGGGTGAATTGGACCCGTCCATTGGGGCCCCTGGAAACCGTGGGCCGATTGGCGGCGAAATACGACTTGTTGGCGGAAAAGCGTTGGTTCATTTCTGTGATCATGTCCGTCAGCACGGGATTGCCCGGCTGCGTAGCAAAGTTACTGGTGTTATAGAACGGGTTGTAGCCGGTCAGGCTATGGGCAACAGGCTTGTTAAGAAGAACGTCATTGGCGCCGGCTTTTAGAACTACATTGCCGATATCGGCTTGAATCACATCATCGGTATCAAGATAGATGCCGCCGTATTTATTCATGATCGGATAGCGTGCGACGTCCGATGCGGCGGCCAGGTTTTTCCCCTGGCCTTGGCGAAAGTAGTCGTACATTTCGCCATTTTTCAACTGCTTGAAAACCTCGTCCTCATTGAGATTCACCACCGTCAGGTCGGGAGCCTTGCTCTGCAGCTTGCTTTTTATCTGTTGGAAAATAGCTGGGTTGTCGGCATCTACGTGGAGAACAGATTGGTAGCCTGGGGCTTTCTTGGCATTGTTGGCCATGTTTTCCACCAGGTTGGTGGGGATGTCCTGGCCTGCCCAGAAATAATGCAGTTGTTTGGGTAATGGCCTCGCATCTCTCGGGATATGTATGGAGATCGGCGGGCTGACATCCACGAACTGGAATCTATGGGCGTCGATTTTCTTGGCTTTGCCGAGTTGTTGTAGGGTTCCCCGCTGCCACTTGCCTTTGCCGGTTCTCCAGAAATACTGGTCAGTAACCCCTTCAACACCGGTAGAGGTATTCGTTGCCTTCCAGGCACCGAGTGAACTATTGAACGTGACGCTATGTTCCACGCCCATGTAATTGAGCGTGTAGGGGGAGGGTGGGCGTCCGGTTGTTTTGACATCGTCTATCGGCACGACATAAGTATGTTCGTCGAGCCGCCACGGCGTGGGCGGGCTCCCGGCACCGCCCAGCAGACGGTTACCCCTGGACACGGGTTCCCAGCCAGCAACGCCCAGATCCTTGACGGGGATATCGGGGCTTGCGCCTCCCGCGCGCACGATCACGCGCTGGCCATCGTTCACGCGTGACTCATATAGCGCTCCGTCAACCTTTACATACTCTTTATTACTGCCCCCGACATACACATTGCCCTGTCGGCCCTTGATCTTTAGTTCTGACAGGGCGATATGTTTGACTTCATACCCGGATAAATCGGCATTCAGGGATTTCACCTCTCCATTGGCCGCTACCCGGTGCGGCTTGAACTCCTTTATCGGGGGGCCAAAGGCTCGCTTCTTGAGCGGGTCGTATTGATGCCAGTTGCCTTGAAACATGACGACGTTACCTTCGGTCGTCTCCTGGCCAACCTTGAACGTGCCGGTTGCTGCCAGGCCGTGCTGCTGGCTGGCGATCTGGGTTGTGTCGCCGCCGAGAGCAATCGGGTTGTCGGGGGTAGCCACAAAGTTGTCCAGGGCTTTGCCGTACGCCCGCTGGGTGTGCGGGTCAAAGGCATACCATTTTTGGCTCGCCTCATCGAACTTGGCCAAGGCTTTGTTTTCAAGTGCGCTATTGGCTGCCTTGTAGGTGCCTTCGGCGATATCAGGTTTTTTCGCCAACTCCAGCAGGTTCACGCTGCGGTAGGAGCCACGCAAGTATTTGACCCCCTTGTAGGCGGTACGCCCCAGCTTCGCTACCGAGCGCGCCAGGTCATCAAGCCCCCCCACGGGATTCAGCGCGCCAACCGCCGCGCGCCCGATGATCTTGCCGGCACGCCCCAGTTTTGAAAGGGCCGATGCTCCGGCTGCGAGGGCTTTGGCACCTTTGGCTGCGGTGCCCAGGCCAATTGCAAAACCGAAGATATCAAATGCCAGGTCGGTAATGCCCTCGCCAACGTTGCCGTCTATAAAGTTCTTTATGGCTGAGCGAAATGGAATGAGGTTCAGGGCGATTTCTTCAAGCGCCTTATAGAACGGTAGTTCAGTGTCAAAGGTGGTGGCGCCCTTGGCGTAGCGTTCTACAGCAGGCAGGTCCATGGCCTCGATCACCGCGTCAGCAATGTAGCGGGTCCGGGCACTGTTGAAGCTGTTGGGCGCGCCTTGTGCCTCCTTGTTTTCATCGGTTATGCCAGGCGGGTGCATGCCCGCCGGTTTTACTGCATCGAATCTCTTGCCGCCTGATGCGTGTAAAAAGCCGCTGGTGGGGGCGTACTCCTGGTAACTCTGGTTCGGTCGCCTGGTCACCGTGCCTTTCAATCGGTCAATGGCATAGGTCATGACCTTACCGTTGCGCTCGGTCTTGACCAGCAGCACACCCGGTTCAACGAGAATGGGGTGATCGGCCCGGGTGTAGCGAACCTCCTTGCTGATGGATATTTTGCCGAACTCGAGGTTCTCTCGGTCTTGCGGCGGCAGTTTTGAAATAAGCAGCTTGATCTGGGTGGCCGTGGCTTTCTTGACCGTATTGGCGTAGCCCGCAAATGTCTCATTGAAAGCCTCCACCGGGCGCGTCAGGTCTTTAAGCTTTGGTATGACAGCACTGATGTTGATCGCCTCAGATGAGGAAACCCATGCCGCAGGTTTGCCATCAGGCTCGAGGGTGATCGCCCCAAACGTCAGGTCTTTTACAAAAGCACGGCCATGCTCCCCCCAATTGTCGGCCGAGTCGGGAGCCCCGCTGAGCGCGCGACCATCGATATACAGGTCGAGGATCGAGTAGGGGCCCGGGAAATAACGGCTGGAGGGTTGCGAGGTAATGCACTTCTTGTCGAACAGTGTCGGGTCCATGTCCGGCAGGGCTTTCTTCAGTTGCTCGAGGGCAATTGCCTTGGTAGTAGGCATTTGCGCAAGTTGGGTTTCGGAGGCCTCTTTCAGCTCGCGAATCTGCGCACTGAACTCCTCGCGCACGGTATTTATGGCTGCGGGTGTTGCCGGGTAACCCATGCCGTTGGCTGCTCCCCAGTCTTTGATCGCCTCGCTCTGCGCCGTGTACTCAATACGACGTTCTTCGTCAGTGATGGGGGCGGTTGCGGCGTCGAGCATGATTTGCGCGTAGCTCATCGTCGCCGTGCTGCCTGGCGCTTTTGCTTCGAGGCGCGCGGTTGCCGTGACCAGGCTGACCCAGCTATGGGTGCCCGGCGTCACCTGATTCGGAATGCCCTTGACCAGGAACTCCGGTGCCCGGCTGGCCAGCAAAAGATGGGCCTTGACTGCCGCGCTCTCAGGTGACGAAGCGCTGCCTTGGGCGAGCAAGTGCGCGGCGAGTTCCTTGATGATCGCCGAGGCGGGCTTGCCCGTATTGTTCTCCGAGACCAGCCGATAGCCCTCGATCTGGCCGGGTGACGGGTTATGCAGGTGCTTGCCGCTCTCGATGTTCAAGGCCGCCAACAGCCAGTCCGTGGCACTGCCTTTGACGCCTCGGGCCTCGAAAGTGGCCTGGATGGCGCTACCCAGTGCCTTGCCCCGGGGCGAATGGAGCAAGGTATCGATCAACTGCCGTGGGTGTTTTTGTTCCTCGGCCGAGATTTGCCTGCCGTTCAGCAAATAATCCAGCACACGGTTAAACGGACTCAGCGTGGTATCGCCGAACTTGCCGGCGCGTAGATCCGAGTGCAGTTGTTCCTGGCTGGCCCGGTCAAGGGGTTCGGGCCAGGCCAGCGCTCCACCCAGGTTGCCATTGGCCGGTGCCTTGGGGGCTGGCGTAGCGAGGACGGTTGCAAGGTTTGCCAACTGCTCATGAGTGGTGGGCACGTCCCAGCCATGGTCTTCGATGAATTGCAGGAGGCTGACCTTGTTCGATTGCTCGGTGTGGTTGGCCTGGTAGGTGCTGTTGGGGGACAGCTCGATCATGCTTTTGTGCAGTTGGTTCCTGATCTGCCCGGCATAGTCGATGTCGTGCTCGACCGACCTTGCCAGGTGACGAAGCTCGGCGATGGCCTGGTGCCGGTGGTCAATGTCGCCCAGATGCGCTTCCTGGTTTTGCAGTTCATCTTGGCTGCGCGACTTGATCAAGGGGGCCGAGGTGGCTGGATCGAGCGGAGTGAAGCCTTGGTTCTGGTCGATTTGCGCAGCACGCTGGCGCATTGAGGGGGCGGTGAGGTCCAGCCGCTCATTGTAAAAGCGCCCGACCAACCAGTAGGGGACGGGCTCGATAAGGTCGCTTGCCGGTGGCGAGAAGGCCGTATCGCTGTCGCCCGCAGCGATGACTTGGCCGGCCTTGAGCACGGGTCCGCTGATGGCGGCCCAGCGGGCGTCGTCTTGCCCGACGGTGTGTCGCTTCTGCTCGGGATCAAGGTGCTGCTGGAGCTTGAAGGAGATTTTGCCGGATTGCGGATGCAGTTCGATCGAGCGGGGATTGATGCCTTTGTCTTGCATCCATTGACGGATGTCGGGCGATTTGAAGGCATTTGACAGCTGCGCCCACCACTGGCCGAACGTGGACTCGGGAGCAAGGGTGTTGATCGTGACGTTTCTCTGGCCATTGGCGGCCAGCAACAGCGCCGAGTGATACTCCATCGCCAGCTCGCGATCACCTGCGACACGCGGGTTTTCGTTGGGGCCTTCGGGGTCGGGGGCTTCACGTTTTTGCCGGGAGGGCGGCGGTACGGGGAGGATGTTGGAGGCAAGAATTGGCTGACGTTGCGGGTTCACGTGCTTGGGAATACTGAGCATAAGGGCTACTGCCTGAAGGTTTGGGAATGGGTCCGGGGTTAAACAGCGACCGTGGCATTAGCCTTGTGTAGCGGTTTAACGCCGGATGATTCCCTTGCGTCTGCAGTTGTTGATTTACCTCTTATTTCCATCAGCTACGGATCAGAAATCCCAGCGGGTAGTCAGCATCACGGTTCTTGCCTTCGGAGGGCTCCAGCAGTTGGTTGTTGCGGTCGCCTTCGGCTGTTGGCGCACCCGGTCAATCGCTTTGAGCACCTGTGCCGCCTGCAGAATCTGCTCGGGCGAGGGGCACATTGGTCTCAGCGCAGCCCCTTTCAACGTCTTTAATAGAAGGACTCGAAGAAAGATGGCTTCACGTCGTTAATGCGCGGATTTCATGTGGTTAATTTTGGGTATCAGTCATTTTTTGTTGGTTTTATTGACTGATCGGCGCTGGTAGAGCGCGATATGGCCGTGGAAAAGCGGTCTGGGTCATGCTTTGTAGGTGTTGAAAAGTAACCATGTATAAAGTTTCTGTGTATTTAGGTAGCGATTTTGCGCGTATTGACCGAATCCACAGTAACGTCTTTTTGACAGAATCCGCTCTGTGCGCACCGATCCGGTCAGCCTTTTCCACGTTGTGTTTAAAGCCCGGATCCCCATAAACATTAGGCGCTGGCATGGCTGTGACTGCTTGTCCTGACGCAGAGCCCTTGGGCACTGCGAGAAACGCCATAGCCAATCGGTCATTCCAACCCCGGTTCGGTCAGTGGCATATGCCCTGCACCCCTTCAAGGCATTCCATGCGTTCACTTCACCCATAGGCTTGATCATGACGAAACCCTTCCCGAATCAGAGCGGTATCTACGACGTCATCGTTGTGGGCGGTGGCGTGGTGGGATGCGCGATGGTCCGGCGCTTTACCCTGGAGGGCGCGCGGGTGCTGTTGCTGGAAAAGAGCCCGGATATCCTGTCTGGGGCGAGCAAAGGCAATAGCGCGATCTTGCACACCGGCTTCGATGCGCCCACCGGCAGCCTGGAGCTGCAGTGCATGAAGGACGGCTACCAGGAATACCTGGAGATCCACCAGCAGATGTCGCTGCCGCTGCTCAAGAGCGGCGCGATGGTGGTGGCCTGGAACGAGGACGACCAGGGCAAGCTGCAAGGCATCGTCGAGCAGGCACACGCCAATGGCATTGCCGATGTCAGCCTGATCGGCCGCGAGCGGCTGCGCAGCCTGGAACCTAACCTGGCGCACAATGCCCTGGGCGCGGTCGAGGTGCCTGGCGAATTCCTTATCGACCCGTGGTCGGCGCCCTTGGGGTACCTGCTCCAGGCGATGATGCATGGCGCGCAGGTGCGCCTCAACACCGAGGTCAACGGCGGCTATTTTGATGGCGATCTCTGGGCCCTGGAGACCACCAACGGGTTTATCCGCGGCCGTACGATCATCAACTGCGCCGGGTTGTTCGGCGATGTGCTGGAGCAACAGTTGCTGGGCGCATCGAGCTTTTCCATTCACCCGCGCAAAGGCCAGTTCGTGGTGTTCGACAAGGCGGCCGCGCGCTATCTGGGCAATATCATCCTGCCGGTGCCCAATGAGCGCACCAAGGGCATCGTTCTGACGCGCACGGTCTACGGCAACCTGTTGGTGGGGCCTACCGCCGAAGAACAGGAAGACCGCCTGCACGCAGGGCTCGACAGCGAGGTATTGCGCCAACTGGTGGACGCTGCCGTCGAGCGCATTCCCGCGCTCGACGGCATGCCGGTCACTGCCACCTATGCTGCGTTGCGCCCGGCCACGGAAAAGAAAGAGTATCGGGTGCAGCGGGTCGAAGGTAAGAACTGGATCAGCGTCGGCGGCATCCGTTCCACCGGCCTGACGGCGGCGCTGGGCATCGCCCGGCACGTGTTCAGCCTATATCAGCACGAGCACACGCCAGTCCCCGCGTCCATCCTGCAATGGCCGACGCTGCCTAACCTCGCCGAACATTTGCCACGCGACTACCACCGGCCGGGCTACGGCGAAATCGTCTGCCACTGTGAAATGGTGACCCTGCGGGAAATCCAGAATGCCTTGGCCAGCGCGCTGCCGCCCGGTGACCTGGGCGGGTTGAAGCGGCGCACGCGGGCCTGCATGGGGCGCTGCCAGGGTTTTTATTGTGGGGCGCGGGTGGCCGAGCTGAGCGCTGGCCATCTGGCCATTCCCCTTGCAACAGGTGTTTGTCATGCAGCCCATTGAAGTCGAAAACATTGATGTCGCGATTATCGGTGGCGGGCCGTCGGGACTGTCGGCGGCGATCACCCTGCGCAAGCTGGGCGTGGGCACGGTGGTGGTGCTCGAGCGTGAGCCCGAGGCCGGCGGTATTCCGCGCCATTGCGGGCATCCACCCTTTGGTCTGCGTGAATATGGCCGGGTCTACACGGGGCCGGCGTATGCGCGCAAAAATGTCACGCAGGCGGTGAAGGCGGGCGTGGATATCCGCGTCAAGCACTCGGTGACGCAGATGGGCCAGGGCGGACGCCTGGAGGTGGTCAGCCCGCAGGGCGCCAAGGTGATCCAGGCGCGTCGGGTGCTGATCGCCACCGGGGCCCGGGAAACGCCGCGCTCGGCGCGCCTGGTGGGTGGCGACCGCCCGCTGGGGGTGATCAATACCGGTGCGTTCCAATCCTATCTGTACCTGGAGCACCTCAAGCCCTTTGAACGCCCATTGATCGTCGGTACCGAGCTGGTCAGCCTGTCGGCAGTCATGAGTTGCCGGCGTGCCGGGATCCAGCCGGTGGCCATGATCGAGGTCAACCCACGGGCCACGGCGCGCTGGCCGTTGTCGCTGTTCCCGCGGCTGTGCGGGGTGCCGATGCATTTTGGCGCGCAACTCCTGCAAATCCACGGCACCGGGCGGGTCGAGGGCGCGACGGTGCGCCTGGCCAACGGGCAGACCCAGACGTTTGACTGTGACGGCGTGCTGCTCACCGGCCAGTTCACCCCTGAATCGAGCCTGGTGCGTTTGAGCGAGTTGCGCCTGGACCCCAACAGCGGCGGCCCGCATATTGATCAGTACGGGCGCTGTTCCGACCCGGCGTACTTTGCCGCCGGCAATCTGCTGCGCCCCGTCGAGACGGCAGGTTGGTCGTTTCGCGAAGGCCATAAGATCGCTACGATGATTGCCCGTGACCTGCAGGGGCAATTACCGTCTGCTGCGTCGAGTATCGAAATTGCCTGCAGGGGCGACTTGAAACTCTGCGTACCGCAGCGCCTGAGCCCGTCTGCCGTGGCGGGGCTGCAGCACCTGCAACTGCGGGTTCGTCGTGGGGTGAAAGGGCGCCTGGTGGTTCGCGCCGACGGTAAGGAGATCTGGTCGCGCGCCGACAGTTCGCTGCCCGAGCGGCGGATCTTGATACCCATCGCCAGCCTGAACCTGCCCCAGGGCGTACAGCAACTCGAAGTCGACTTTGTCGGCCCATAACAAGACCTGCCGAGGAGTCTTTAACATGCGCATTGCCGCGCTCGATCAAGGTACCACCAGCACCCGTGTGCTGGTGGTGAGTGACAATGGGTCTGCTGATATCCAGCTCTCGTTGCGCCATCAGCAACACCATCCCCATCCTGGTTGGGTGGAGCATGATCCACTGGAATTGCTCAATAACCTGCAACGTTGCCTGGAGGCCACCGGCCAGGTGGACGCCATCGGCCTTGCCAACCAGGGCGAGAGTTGCCTGGCGTGGGATGCCCAGACCGGCGAGCCGTTATCACCGGTGATCGTCTGGCAGGACAATCGCACCTCGGCCGAGATCGCCCAGTTGCGCGGCGACGGTGGCGAGGCCCTGACCCTGGAGCGCGCCGGTTTGCCGCTCGACCCGTATTTTTCGGCGAGCAAGCTGGCCTGGATCGTGCGCAACCTGCCGGCCGCGCAGAGCGCATTGCGCGCCGGACGGCTGCGCCTGGGCACCACCGATGCGTACTTTCTCGACCGCCTGACCGGGGTCTTTGCCACCGATGTCACCACCGCTTCGCGCACCTCGCTGATGAACCTGGCGACCGGGCAGTGGGACAGCCAGCTCTGCGAGCTGTTTGGCGTGCCGATGGAAACCCTGCCGCAGATCCGCGACACCGTCGGGCACTTTGGCGAGATTGGCGCCACCCCGGTCACCGCTTCGATTGTCGACCAGCAGGCCTCGCTCTATGGCCATGGTTGCCGCAATGAAGGCGACGCCAAGATCACCTACGGTACCGGTGCGTTTGCCCTGACCTTGACCGGCGAGCAGATCATCCGCGCGCCGGAAAAGGGCCTGCTGGCAACCATTGCCTGGCAGATCGACGGCAAGCCCACCTATGCCATGGACGGTGGTGTCTACGATGCCAGCGCGGCGGTGGAGTGGGCCGGGCGGCTCGGCTTGTTCACGGATTTTTCGGAGCTGGCGGCGTTTGACGAGCCTCCGGCCATTGGCCGCCAACTGGCGTTTGTGCCGGCGCTGTCCGGGCTGGCTTGCCCCCATTGGGACCGCAGCGCGGCCGCCCTGTGGGTCGGTATGAACGGCAGCACCACACGCCAGGATATGTGCCAGGCGGTGCTGGAGGGCGTGGCGTTGCGCAGTGTTGAAGTGATCACGGCCATGGACGGGTTTCTCAGCGTCACCGATCACCTGTCGATTGATGGCGGCCTGGCGCGCAGCCCGTATTTTGCGCAGTTCCTCGCCGATGCCTTGCAGCGTTGCATCGTCACCCAGCGTTTCGATGAGTTGACCGCGTTCGGCTGTGCCGCGCTGGCGGCCAAAGGGCTTGGCGTGGCGCTCAAGCCACCGCGCAATACCAGCACCAGCTTCCACCCGAAAGTCAGTGCCGCCCAGGCCCAGCAGTGGCGTGCCACGTTCAGTGACGCGGTGACGCGGTGCCGCGACTGGCGTTAACCAGTCACCACTCCGGGCGGGTCAGGGCAGGGGCTTGCAGCACTTCAACCTGGGCCTCTGCCAGGGCCTTGGCCAGTTCGCCCAGAGGCGCGCGGTCGATGATCAGGCGGTCGATGCGCTCCAGGGGGAACACCTGGAACAGCGCACGCTTGCCCATCTTCGAAGAGTCGGCAATCACCGTGAGGTAGCGTGTGCGGGCGATCATCGCGCGGGTGATTTCCGCCTCTTCGATGGAGAAATCGAAGGCACCGTCGGTGTTCAGGGCGCCAATGGTGACCACGGCATGTTCGGCGTTGAAACGGGCGATCTGCTCCATGGCCAGGGCGCCGATATTCTGTTCCGATTCGGGGCGGTATTCGCCGCCGATCATGAACACGCGATTACCGCTGGCGCCAATGGCGGCGGCGATCAACAGGGAGTTGGTGATCACTGTGATGCGGTTGAGTTTTGCCAGTTCACGGGCGAAGAACAGGGTAGTGGTGCCAGTATCAATCAGCAGACTGTCGCCCGGCGCGTAGAGCCCGGCGGCGAAGCGCGCCACTGCGCGTTTCTCGTGGGAGAACTCATTCATTCGGGTCTGGAAGGCGTTCTCGTGCTCACCACTTGGGGGCAGCGAGGCACCGCCATGGAACTTGGTGACCTGGCCGTCTTCGGCCAGGGCCGTGAGGTCGCGGCGTATGGTTTCTTGCGAAGTGCCGAGGGTGCGCGCCAACTCGTCGACCGAAATGCGTTCACGTTGGCGTAGTAACTCAAGGATATGTTGGCGTCTTTCATTGGGGCGCATGGGTAATCATCCTCTTGATGCTACGTGAATGCGCCACAGGGGCGCGGCGCTGTTACCGAGGCACTCAAATGATGCCGCAGTCGCTAGCGCTGGGGCGTTTGAGCGCCAGCGGCAGGGAGGTGAACGTGGTATTGGCGTTTGTCGTTCACGGCCGTAAAGTCCGCTGCCTTGAAAGGTGTGACCAGAGATTACGCAATACAATTGACCGATTCCAGTGTGTTTAACCCGCAAAACCACATAAAACACACGATTGGCATGGGAAGTGGTTAGTAATAGGGTGTGAAAACACCGCAAATGGAGCTGTAAACGCGTTTGGCCAATGGAGCGACCGAACTGGGGCGTACTCCTACAAAAATAATTGATTCAGTACAGATGGAGCGAAAGCAATGGCGGAATTTGGCAACTACGTTATTTACCTGATCATGATCGGCGCGGTGGTTGGCGCGTTTGCATCCGTGATCAAGCCGGACAGCGGCCTGGGCAAGGAGTTTGTCAACGGCATCCACTCCATCGGCCCGGTGTTCCTGGCGCAGGCGGGCATCATGGTGGCGATCCCGTACTTGTCCAAATTCATCGAGGTCGCCCTGGGGCCGTACTTTGGTGCGATGGGGTCTGACGTGTCGATTGCGGCGCTGTCGATCATTGCCGTGGACATGGGCGGCTACCAGTTGGCCGATGCCCTGGCGGCGAACCGCGACATGTGGATCACCGCCATGATCGTCGGCTACACCTCCGGCGCGACCATTGTCTACCTGATCCCGGTCGGCCTGATGATGCTCGAACGCAAGGACCACAAGTACCTGGCGCTGGGGGCCATGGCGGGCTTGATCAGCATCCCGTTCGCGGTGCTTGCGTCGCTGATGATGATCACCGCCTTCAACCTGCCGGTGCGGGACATTGTGTCCACCACGTCGCCGGCGTTGCATTACCTGAGCCTGGGTTTTGTCGACTGCGTGCGCTTGCTCGCGCCATTGTTTGTGTTCTGCTTCCTGCTGGCTGCCGGCCTGCGCTACCGGGCGGCGTGGATGGTGGCCGGGTTCTTGGTGTTCGGTAAGTTGATGGACGCCTTTATCAAGATCGTCCTGGCGTTGGCCATCGTTGAGCACTTCACCGGGTTCTTCATGAAGAATTTCGGTGTGTGGGGCTTTGACCCGATGTTCGCCGACGAGAAGGAGTTGTTCCGTGCCATCGAGATTGCTGGCTATATCGGCATCATGCTCGCCGGTACGTTCCCGATCTGCTACCTGTTCAACCGCTACTGCAAGAAACCCATGGAAGTGCTGGGCAAGCACATCGGGCTGTCGGCCGATGGTGCGGCGGCGTTTGTCATGGTGTTTGCCAACATCATCGCGGTTTACCACCTGTTCAAGAAAATGAATGCCCGGGATAAGGTCCTGTGTGTGGCGCTGGGTGTCTGTGCCCAGGCCACCATTGGCGATCACCTGGCCTTTACCGCGAACTTCCAGCCGACGCTGATCATGCCGATCCTGCTCGCCAAGCTGTTTGGCGGCCTGCTCGCCGTGGCGATCGCGATCAAGATCTCGGTGCCCGCCGCCCAGCGTTATGAAGCGCAGGAACGCGAGCGCGAAGAGGCCGATGCTCCCGGTGTGCCCGCTGCCCAGGCGGTCTGACGCCCACTGTTCAACCATCGCAAGGGTGCGAGCCCTTGCATTGCCCTGAGGTAACAATGAGAAAGATCTTTCTGGCCTGCCCCTACAGCCATGCCGATGCGTCCGTCACCCACGAGCGCTTTATCCAGTGCAACAAGGTGGCGGCCACGATTATCGAGGCGGGTCATGGGGTGTTCAGTCAGGTGTCGATGTCGCACCCGATCAACCTGGCGTTCGAAGGCAAGGACAGCGCAACCATCGGCAAGCTGTGGGCGCCGGTGGATGCGCTGTTCATGGACATGATGGAAGAATTGATCATCCTCGATCTGCCGGGCTGGGACTTGAGTTCGGGGATCAAGCGCGAGATTGAATTCTTCAAGAATCGCGGGCAGAAGGTCAGCCTGTGGTCGCAGGTTTCTGGCGAGTTCAACTAACAACGCAGATCCCCTTGTGGGAGCGGGCTTGCCCGCTCCCACAAAAGCCCTCCCACTTCGGGTTGTGTGCATGGCGCACGCCACATGCCACGTTGTATGGTCTTGCAAAACCCTGCAACGGAGCACCCCCCATGTACAAGGACTATCCCGCCGCCTACCAAGTCAGCAAAGGTGCTGCCTTGCAGGTCGACCAGGCATTTTATGATCGCGTGCGCGAGGCCGAGCGCACCCTGGTCGAGCAGTTTGAAGTGCCGATCCGCACCGGCCGCGCCTGGAAAGTGCCGGCAGGTCACGTGTTCCGCGTGACCACCCCGGTCGGCCCGCAGGTTGGCGACTTCAATGTGTGGAATGCCAATGATCCGCGCGAGCGCATGTGGGCGGCCCGCACCCGCCAGTTGCAAGGCGCCCACGTCAGCACCTATGACCGCTTGTGGTCGAACCTGCCGTTCCTGCGGCCGATGGTCACCATCACCGATGACAGCCTGGCCGGCTACGGCATCGACGAGCACGGCGGACGCCTGCACGACCTGTTGGGCACGCGCTGCGACCCATACGTGAACAAGATGCTCACCGGCGAGGACTTCCACCACCATTGCCACTCCAACCTGACCCGCGCCATCTTGCCCCACGGCCTGACCGAGTTCGATGTGCACGATGTGTTGAACATCTTCCAGTGCACCGGCCTGAACCACGACGACATGTACTTCATGAAGGCATGCCCGGCCAAACAGGGCGATTATCTGGAGTTTTTTGCCGAGATCGACTTGCTGTGCGCACTGTCCACTTGCCCGGGCGGCGACCTGTCGCTGCCGATGTGGGGCCCGGATGCCCAGGATCCGCTGACCGTGTGCCGCCCGCTGGGCGTGGAGATCTATCGGCTCGACGCGGCCCTGCTGCACGGCTGGGAATCGCCTGCGCGCGCGGCGTACAACGGCAACCATGGTTTGCTGATTCCCAAGGCAGCGTGGGAAAAATAATGGAGCCGGGAAGGGCGGCGGTAGTGCTTTATGTGGCGGAAATTGCGTGCCCAGCCGCCCCCCCCCCCCCTGTGGGAGCGGGCTTGCCCGCGATGGCGGTGGTTCAGGCGCTACTTCTGGTATCTGACACACCGCCATCGCAGGCAAGCCACACACAGTTGATGTGTGATGTGTGTAAGGTTAGAGATCCCCTATGGGAGCAGTCGAGGCTGTACAAGCATCAGGTCCAGACACTAAAATGAGAAGTATTATCATTCGCTGCTCATTGGACCTGACATGTACGACGACAGTCTCGTCTCGCCCGTCGAACAACTCTATACCCGTCATCACCCCTGGTTGCGCAGCTGGTTGCAGCGGCGCCTGGGGCACTGCGCCGATGCCGAAGACTTGGCCCACGACACGTTTATCCGGGTGTTGCGCACGCAGCAGGATGTGCGGGAGTTGCGCCAGCCCATGGCGTTTCTGGCGGCGATTGCCAATGGCTTGCTGATCAACCGCTGGCGCCGCCAGGCGATAGAGCGAGCTTACCTGGAAGCACTCGCCGCCCGCCCGGAAGGTGAGGAGCCATCGCCCGAGACCCGCTACTTGATGATCGAAACCCTGCTGCAGCTCGACTCGCTGCTGGTGGGCCTGTCGATGCAGGTGCGCAAGATCTTCTTCCTGTCCCAGCTCGATGGCCTGACGTACCCGCAGATCGCCGCGCAGTTGAGCTTGAGCGTGGCCCAGGTGCAACGGGCGATGGGCAAGGCTTTCAGCGTGTGCTACGCGAGCCGTTTTGAATGACTGGCAAGCCGGTTGCACCGAAAGTCCGCGAGACGGCTATCGACTGGATCGTCCGCGTGCAGTCCGGAATGATGAGCCCGGCCGAGCAGCAGGCGTTGCAGCATTGGCGCCAGGCAAACGCCGAGCACGAATACGCCTGGCAACGCGTCGCCAGTTTGCCGCTGATGCTCCAGCCCGGCGCCAACCTGTTGGCCGATGTCACCGCGCGGCGGGCATTGGAGGCGGCCGGGGCCGATCCGGCACGGCGCCGGCAGGTGCTCAAGTGCTTGTTGGGCCTGGGCCTGCTCGGTGGCTTGTCCTGGCAGGGCGCGGAATCGACCCTGGTGCGCGCAGCCTTTGCCACGTACCGCACGGCCACCGGCGAGCGCCGCCGCTGGACCCTGGCCGATGGCAGCTCTCTGTGGTTGAACACTGCCAGCGCTGTCAGCCTGGACTTCAGCGCGCAGCTGCGTCGCGTGCAGTTGATCGAGGGCGAAGTGGCGCTGGATGCTCGGGTTGAATCGCGCCCGCTGCAACTGCTCACACCGGATGCGCTGCTGCGTAGCCAGGACGCCAATCTGCTGGTGCGCCATGATCAGCAGGGCACGTGGATTACCGTATTGCGCGGGCTGGTCGAGGTGAGTTCGCTGCGCCACTCGGCACCGGTATCAGTGGCGGCAGGTTGGCAGACCCAGGTCGATCGCCAGGGTGTGGGCACGCCACGGCAAACCGATGGGTTTCTGGCCCAAGCCTGGCTGCGCGGGATTTTGCCTGCCGAGCGCATGCGCCTGGATGTGCTGCTGGCCGAACTGTCCCGTTACCGGCCGGGCGTCTTGCGATGCAGCGAGCAGGTCGCGGCGTTGCGCGTGACCGGCAGCTTCCAGTTGGACGATACCGATGCGGCGTTGGCGTTGGTCGCCCATGCATTGCCCGTGCGTATCGAGCGGCGGACCCGCTATTGGGTGACTGTGGTGCCGGTCTGAATATTTTTTTACGTTCCCCCCGTAGTTTTTCCAGACTCGCTTGGCCTCTAGGAATAACCCACCGAAACAGGTGGGCCTTCACCTCTAGGAGCCCTGCATGATTTCTCCCGCAAGTGTCTTGCGCACCCGCACATTGGGTCTGTTGTTACTCAGCCTGCAACCGCTGTACAGCACGGCGGTTTTCGCCCAGGCCGAGCGCCAGCCCTACAGCATCGAAGCTGGCCCGCTGGACCAGGCACTCTCGCGCTTCGGCGTGCAGGCGGGTATCAGCATGGCGGGCAGCTCGACGCTGACGGCGGGCAAGCGCAGCAACGGCCTGCACGGCGATTTCAGCACCGAAGCCGGCCTGGCAAAGTTATTGGCGGGCACGGGCTTGAGTTTTCAGCGCCAGGCCGATGGCAGCTTTGAACTGCATCCGGCGACCAGTGCCGTGGTGCTGCCGTCGCAGAAAGTCACTGGCGATGACCTTGAGAAAAAAGCGGTGTACACCGAGCCACGTTCGTTGGTGTATATCTCCAACGAAGAAGTGCGCCGCTTTGGCGTGATCTCCGCCGGCGACCTGCTCAAGGGCCAGCCGGGGGTGCAGGTGGGTGACAGCCGTAATGGCGGTGGCCTGGATGTGAATATCCGCGGGATCCAGGGGCAAAGCCGGGTCGCGGTCACGGTTGACGGTTCGCAGCAGGCGCTGGATGTCTATCGCGGCTATGCGGGCACGCAACAGCGCAGCTACATCGACCCCGACCTGATCAGCGACGTGTCCATCGACAAAGGCCCCAGCCTGACCTCCAGCGCCATCGGCGGCACGGTGGCAATCCGCACCCTGGGTGTCGATGACATCCTGCGCGACGGCAAGAACGTGGGCCTGCGCTTGAAGGGCGATCTGTGGAACAACGGCGTCGAGCCGGCCTCGCGCAACAGCCATTCGACCACCGAGGACCTGTACTCCGAACCGCACCAGAACCGTGGCGGCCTGTTCGGTTCCGACTCGGAATCGGGCAGCGCGGCGTTTGCCTATACCCATGACCTGTTTGATGTGGTGGCCGCCTACGCCCATCGCAACCAGGGCAACTACTTCTCCGGCAAGCACGGCCAGGACCGCTACCGCACCTTTGACCGCTATGGCCAGGAAAACATGACGGTGGCCACTACCTACAACGCCGGCGAAGAGGTGCTCAACTCCTCGGCAGAGACCGAGTCGATCCTGCTCAAGACCACCCTGCGCCCGGCCGATGACCACACCTTCGACTTCGGCTACATCCGTTACGATGGGCGCATAGGCGAGATCATGCCCTCGGACATCTTCCGTTTCGGCACCGGCGGTATCTACCAGTACCCGCGCGGCAGCACCAAGATCGACACCTACACCGCCCGCTATCACTACCTGCCCACGGGCAATATGCTGGTGGACCTGACGACCAGCCTGTGGATGACCGATGCCAAGACCAGCCAGTTGACCTCGGTGCTGGCGCCCAAATCCCAGGCCTATCGTTCGGACCGCAACTGGACGCGCCAGGATGACCGACGCATCGGTGGTGAACTGGCCAATACCTCGCGTTTTGATACGCACTATGGCGATTTCAAGCTGGACCTGGGCGGCTCGTTCCAGCTCGAGGAACTGCAGCCGCAAAAGAGCGTGGTCACCACACAGAACGATATCAACGCCAACCGCAGCCTGCGTGACGGTTCGCGCAAGGAATTCAGCCTCAACGGCAAGCTGGAGTACAAACCGGTGGATGAGCTGACGGTGTGGGGCGGCGGGCGCTATACCTACTACCGCACCAAGGACCATGTACCGCACGCGACCGCCCAGCGCGAGGAGCGTGAGTTGCGCTACGTGAACGTGATCAAGCCGGGCAGCTACGGCAATATGCTGTGGTTCCCCGACGCCAACGGCCAATACACCGACGCCACCGACCCGCGCCTGAATAACGGGATTGTGTTCAGCGACACCAACAACCCGTTTGATGGCCCGCGCTACAACGACTATGGGGGCGTTGCCACACTCGTCTATCCGTCGCAGGTGGGCGAAGTGGTCACCGGCTACACCTATTCGGGCAAGCAGAGCGACAGCAAGGGCGCCTTTTCGCCGGCCATCGGCATCAACTACGAGATCGCTCCGGATACTTTCATCTATGCCTCGTACACCCAGGGCCTGCGCATGCCCTCGCTGTTCGAAACCAGCCAGGGCACCCTGCAGACCATGCCTGGCAAGGGCCTGAAACCGGAGCGTTCGAGCAACTGGGAAATCGGCGCGAGCACCCTGCAAAAAGGCCTGCTGGCGGACAACGACACGGCGGCGATCAAGCTGGCGTACTTCAATAACACCATCAAGAACTACGTGACCCGCTACTACGACCCAAGCCCTGGCCTGATGGGCCTGATGAACTTCAGCAATACCGACAGCTTCAAGACCAGCGGCCTGGAACTGCAATCGAAATACGATGCCGGTTGGGTCTTTGCCGACCTGTCCTCGACCTACTACCTGAAGACCGAAACCTGTGACTCGGCCTTCGCCGCGCGCCTGCGGGCCAGTTCCAACCCTTGGCGGAAGCTTGACGACACCCCCAACTGCACCGCGGGCAGCTTCATGGGCTCGTACACCAACACCCAGAACCCACCACGGGTCGCCGGTAACCTGACCTCGGGCCTGCGCTTCTTTGACCAGACCCTGACCGTGGGCGGGCGCCTGACTTACACCTCGGGCCCGACCGTCACCGCCGACAAATCCTGGCAGACCGGCGCCACCACGCCGCAGCTGGTTTATCGCGAAGTGGCGCTGGTGGACCTGTTCCTCGACTACAAATGGCAAGACCACACCCAGTTCAACGTGTCGCTGGACAACCTGACGAACCGTTACTACCTGGACCCGCTGGCCCAGAGCTTTATGCCGGCGCCGGGGCGCACGTTGCGCATGGGCGTGGTGACCAAGTTCTGATCAGCGACGCCTAGCGGTTCAGGAAGTGTTCGTAGGCTGCGGTCATGACCTGCCAAGTGTGGGGATTGGCCGGGATCAGGTGCTCGATGCGCAATGAGGTGACGGTGATGTCCTGGGGCATGCCGAACGTGGTGAAGGTGGACATGAAATCCAGCTGGCCATGCCGTGAATTCACGCGGGTCAGCACCAGCGGCGGCAGTTGATTGGCCAGGGGTGTCGAGCCGTGCGGCACGGGCAGGCTTTGCAGCAGCGTGGCCAGGGTCGGGTTACCCAGTGCTTCACGGGCAGCCCGTTGCCAGGCGAGGTTGCGGATCTCGTCGGCATTGAGCAGATGGTCGCCCAGCCCCCCCGGTTGCAGCAGGGTGGTCAGCAGGTTCAGGCCTCGTGCAGCGTCTGGCGCCAAACCCACCAGGTCGAACAAGACCTGGGTGCTGGCATTGGCGGCGAGCACTTCCCAGTGACTGCCCAGCACGATCGCCGGCGCCGGATTGTTGGCCTTCAGTACATGGCTGATGGCATCCCGAATGGCATCCATTGCCGGCGCTGCGAGCGGCGTGGCTTCGTAGCGCGGGGCGTAGCCGGCGGCCAGGAACAGGCTGTTGCACTGCTCCAGGGGCACCTCGAGGGCGCTGAGCAGGTTATGCAAGGTGCCCGGGCTGGCCTTGGCGCGGCCGGTTTCGATACAGCTCAAGTGGCGCTGGGAAATGCCACTGATCAGCGCCAGCTGCAATTGGCTCAACTTCGCCTGACGGCGCAACAGCCGCAGTTGGGTGCCGGCGTCGGTCTCGGGGTTGGCGCGGGGGAAGGGTGGGCGGTTCATGGATGGACTCTGGCAGGGCGGGGCGGGGGGCGTCCATGACCTCGCAGGTCATTGAGATGGCGGCGACGTTATCACTAATCTGCGGCTTGCCCAATCCTGCGTGGTGGACACTATGCACAGACCCTACATCGCCCTCGCTAGCCTGCTGGCGTTCTCCCTGTACACCCTGGGCACCCTGCTCTGGGCCGAGCAGTCGCTGCTGGCGTTCGGCCTTGAGCTGCTATCCAGGCCCGATACCGCCCAGGTGGTGATCGACCTGTACCTGATGGCGGCCCTGGCGTGTGTGTGGATGTACCGCGACGCCCGGGCCAAGGGCCGGTCCCAGGCCAGTGTGTTGCCTTATTGGCTGCTGACGGCGGTCTTTGTCTCAGTCGGCCCGCTGCTGTACATCGTGGTCAACGGCTTTGCCAGGGGCCGGCAATGAGCAGCAGCCTGCATGTGTTTGCCCTGTGCGTGCTGGTGTTATTTGCCAAGATGCTGGCGATTTCCTGTTACCAGGGGTTTTTCCGCCTCAGGCACCGGGCGTTCACCAACCCCGAGGATGCCGGTTTTTTCAAGCGCGATGCCCTGGTGCACGAACTGTCCGCCGTCAGCCGGGCAAGCAGGGCCTGGGCCAATGACCTGGAGAATATTCCGCTGTTCTTCGCGCTGGGCGGGTTGTGCGTGGCGTTGGGCACCCATGGGGTGGCGACGGCCTGGCTGTTTGCCCTGTTCACCGTCGCGCGGGTGCTACATACCTTGATGTACCTGGGTCGCCGCCAACCCTGGCGCACCCTGGCCTATGGCGTTGGCCTGGCGTGCCTGCTGGGGTTGGCGGGGTTGATCGGTGCGGCGCTACTGCCTATTCGATAGGGTATTTGCCGAATGCCGGGTGTTGCTCGGCCAACTGGGCGTGGCGTTGCAGGTTGGGAAAGTCATCGGCCTTGACCACCGAGGGCACCGCGTACTGGCTAAAGGACCACGCCACCGCGACGCTCAACGACGCCTGGGTCAAGGGCTCGCCTGGAGCGTTGGCCAAGAGTTTTTCCAGGCCCGAATAGGCCGCCAGCAGTTGCCCGGTTACTCGATCGAGCCATGGTGCATGCAGCTTCTCTGCGGGCCGCAGGTTGTGCTCGTAGTAAATCTGCACGCTCTTGTCACAGGCGGCCAATGCCAGGCCGATCACTTGCAGGTCCCGTGCACGGGCCGCAGCAGTTTGGGGCAAGAGTTTTTTATCGGCTGGTGCCAAGGTTTCGAAATAATCCAGGATCAGGCTGGAGTCCATCAGCACCGTCCCGTCGTCCAGCACCAGGGTCGGGGCCTTGACCACCGGGTTGATCCTGGCGAATTCGTCGAAGGTGCTGAACACCGAGAGGGATTGCTGCTCAAAGTCCACCCCATACAGATCCAGGGCAATCGCCACGCGGCGTACATACGGCGAGTCCAGCATGCCAACCAGTTTCATGAAGCCTCCATTGCTATCAAGGGGAAGGGTTTGTGCGTTGACTTGATGCCGCTGTTTTTTACCATAAATGCCTGGTTGAAACTCAGCCCGATCGTCTGTGGACCCTTGGCGGGATCATGTTGAGCGCGAACGGCAGTCAGCGACGTTCGGTAGGCCGCAGGGCCGGGATCGGGAGTATGGTGGACCGGGCAACCCGTGGATTATCTCTGGAAGAGGAGAGGTGACTATGAGCGTTCCCCTGTTGAACAAGATGCAGCTCAATGGCTATGAAATTGTCCGGGTCAATAGCGGCCCATGGCGCGTCTGCACCAAGGATGATCGACTGGCTTCATTCAGCTCCCGCGAACAGGCGCTGGCCTATGCCGCGACCTTGCCGGGCTACAAGGCCCGGCCACGGCCGACCCCATAACCTTGGAGGGGGCCGGATTTGCGGCCCCCGCACCGGGTCAGACGAAGGGCTGGCCGCTGAACCCGCGTGGTAGGCGCTGCAGGCCGGGCAGCTCGGTCAGGCGTTGGGTCCAGGCGCTGCGCCAGTCATTGTGGGGGCTACCGGAGCGGGCTCTGCGTGCCGCGCGGCGCGATGCGTTGCGCTGGTTACGGCGGGCTTCCTTGTAGGCATCGGTGTTGCGGCAGGTGCGGCATTTAACCCGGTTCAGTTCCACCGTGGACGTCAGGTTATTGCCGTGATGGCCGCAAGCGAGGTGCCCCGCGACCTTGAAGTGAGTGACCATGTCAGCGTCTCCTTCTGTGAGGGTACGCGGCACCGCTAATCTGTTGATGCTCGCGCTCAAGGCCAGGCCGATTGAGGCCGAGCCCTTATATTTCCGACCCCACGCGCGCGCTGACGTTCACCACCCGTCTTGGTGTGCCGAATCTGAAGAATTCTCACGGTGGCTAAAGGCCGGCGCCGGGTTTGCTGGGGCGCGTTCAGGTCGCCAACTCCGTGCCTGCTGGGCGGCCTTGGCGTTACCGGTTCCAGGGACTATTGTTGATTGTCTGGCGCACAGCCCAAAGGAGGGCGATACCATGAACACCAGTGCTCTACTGGAACAACTGCTCCGTGCAGGCCAAGCCTCGATGGCGCAGCAAGGCGGCTCGGCGGCACCCCAGGGTGGCGCGGGAGGGCTCGGTGGCTTGGGCGGCCTGCTCGGTGGGTTGCTGCGCGGCGGCGGCTCCGCAACGGCGTCGGGCGGTGGCGGCCTCGGCGATCTGCTGGGTGGCCTGGGTGGCATGTTGGGCGGGACCCAGGCGAGCGGATCGACCCGCGCGCGCACTGGCGGTGCCAACTACGCGGCCCTGGCGTCACTGGGGATGATGGCGTTCCAGGCGTATCAGGCTTGGCAACGGCAACAGGCCTCGGCGCCGCAACAGGCGCTGCAGACGGTTGACCAGTTGTCTGGCGCCGATGTCGAGGCCCATAGCCATGCGGTACTGCGTGCATTGATCGCGGCGGCCAAGGCGGATGGGCGGATTGATGAGAAAGAAAAGGCCTTGATCTCCCAGGAGATCGGGCGCCACACCGACGATCCGGACTTGCAGCAATGGCTCGACGCTCAAGTCGCCAAGCCCCTGGATGCAACCGACTTTGCCGAATATGCCAATGACCCGGCGGTGGCTGCCGAGGTCTACCTGGCCAGCGTCATGTTGGTGGATGACCAACAGGACGCCGAGCGCAACTACCTGGACGAGTTGGCGGGTGCGCTGGGCATCGAGCCGGAGCTGCAACTGCACCTTGAGCAGCAAGCCAAACCGGCCTGATACCGAGGCAACTTGAAGAGTGTGCTTGCTGCAGAGCCCTAGTGCGGCTGCGATAGTGGTGGCTCAGCCAGCATCAAGGCCAGCCATACCGCCGCCATCGCAGCCTCGCTGGGGCTCGACAGCTCCCACATTATTTTGTGCCAGCTGGCATAACGTGTTCGCTGTAGGGCGCCCGCGTTCGAGAACACAGATCCCGCAAACCCCGATAAACCCTGTGGGAGCTGTCGAGCTTCAGCGAGGCTGCGAAAGCGGTGGCTCAGCCAACATCCATGCCAGCCATACCGCCGCCATCGCAGCCTCGCCGGGGCTCGACAGCTCCCACATTATTTTGTGGCCAGTTGGCATAACGTGTTCGCTGTAGGGCGCCCGCGTTCGAGAACACAGATCCCGCAAACCCCGATAAACCCTGTGGGAGCTGTCGAGCTTCAGCGAGGCTGCGAAAGCGGTGGGTCAGCCAACATCCATGCCAGCAGTACCGCCGCCATCGCAGCCTCGCCGGGGCTCGACAGCTCCCACATTATTTTGGGCCAGCTGGCATAACGTGTTCGCTGCAGGGCGCCCGCGTTCGAGAACACAGATCCCGCAAACCCCGATAAACCCTGTGGGAGCTGTCGAGCTTCAGCGAGGCTGCGAAAGCGGTGGCTCAGGCAACATCAATGCCAGCCGTACCGCCGCCATCGCAGCCTCGCCGGGGCTCGACAGCTCCCACATTATTTTGTGCCAGCTGGCAGAACGTGTTCGCTGTAGGGCGCCCGCGTTCGAGAACACATATCTCGCAAACACTGACGAACCCTGTGGGAGCTGTCGAGCTTCAGCGAGGCTGCGAAAGCGGTGGCTCAGCCAACATCAATGCCAGCAGTACCACCGCCATCGCAGCCTCGCCGGGGCTCGACAGCTCCCACATTATTTTGTGCCAGATGGCAGAACGTGTTCGCTGTGGGACGCCCGCGTTCGAGAACACATATCTCGCAAACACTGACGAACCCTGTGGGAGCTGTCGAGCTTCAGCGAGGCTGCGAAAGCGGTGGCTCAGCCAGCATCAATGCCAGCCGTACCGCCGCCATCGCAGCCTCGCCGGGGCTCGACAGCTCCCACATTATTTTGTGCCAGTTGGCATAACGTGTTCGCTGTAGGGCGCCAGCGTTCGAGAACACAGGTCCCGCAAACCCCGACAAACCCTGTGGGAGCTGTCGAGCTTCAGCGAGGCTGCGAAAGCGGTGGCTCAGCCAACATCCATGCCAGCCGTACCACCGCCATCGCAGCCTCGCCGGGGCTCGACAGCTCCCACATTGATCTCCCTCCAGTGTTTCAGAACCGTAGGGTAGCTCCGGTGGTCAGCCAGCGGTCGCGATCCCCGGTCAGGTTGCGTCCGACCACCAGGTCCACATCGACTTGCTGACTCAGATGCACCCGCGGCCCGGCTTGCCAGGCCTGGTCGCCGCCTTGTTGGCCATAGCGTTCTGCCAATAGCGTCAACGAGTTCGCCAAGCGGTATTCCAGGCCTGTGCCCCAGGTCAGTCGGTGATTTTGTTCGCCATTGTCATAGGCATGGGCCCAGCCGGCATTGAGGTTCAAGCGTAGCGTCTGAGACGCTTGCCAGGTCAGCGGCAGGCCCAGGTCTGCGCCGTCGAATGGGTGCCGGCGATCCACCGCGATATGCGCTGCCGCCGCCCAGGCGATCTCCACGCCGGCATCCTGCCAGGCCCACAATGAGCCCTTGAGCTGCGGGCTGAGCTGGGTCTGCTCAGGGTCATCCTCGAGGGCGGCGCCCCATTGCAGGTTGGGCATTGCGCGGGATGTGCAGGCGGCGGAGAGGGTGGTGTGCGATGTCGAGCGGGTGTAGCCTCCGTCGATATTGCATTCGCCGGGGGCGTTGATGGCGCCATCGTCCACCACATAGGAACCACCGGCGGCGAAGGCCTTGGACAGCAGGCCGAGCACCAGGAAGGCGCCGATAAAAATCAGGTTGCGCCGCAGCGCCCGTTGCCGCGATGCCGGTAGCCAGTCAAAGGCAGCAAGGAAGGTGTGTTTGTGCATGGGGTCATGCTCCAAATGAACAGAATTATCTGTAGCGATGGTGCTGTTGGAGTGGGCTGGGTGTGGCAAACCTGTCTGCCACACCCAGCCCGGTCACAACAGCAAACTCAGTACCACTGCTTGAAGCGGCGGATGTAGATCGTCTTCATCAGTTGTGCCACGCAGCAGTAGGCGAGCAAGGTGCCGACCAGCCAAGGGAAGTAGGCCCAAGGCAAGGGTTGCAGGCCCACGATCGTGCCCAGGGGCGAGAAGGGCACATAGATCCCCAGGGCGATGACCAGGCTGGTCATCATCAACACCGGCCAGGCGGCGGTGCTCTGGAAGAACGGGATCTTGCGGGTGCGCAGCATATGCACCACCAGGGTCTGGGAGAGCAGCCCCTCGACGAACCAGCCGGACTGGAACAGGGTCTGCATTTCCACACTATTGGCCGCAAACACGTACCACATCAGGGCAAAGGTGGTGATGTCGAAGATCGACGAGGTCGGCCCGATCCAGATCATAAAGCGCCCGATGTTCTGCGCGTCCCACTTGCGGGGCTTGGCCAGGTACTCCTTGTCCATCTTGTCCCACGGCAGGGCCAGTTGGGAGATGTCATACATCAGGTTCTGCAGCAGCAAGTGGATCGCCAGCATCGGCATGAAAGGGATGAACGCACTGGCCACCAGCACCGAGAACACGTTGCCGAAGTTGGAGCTGGCCGTCATGTTCAGGTACTTCATGATATTGCCGAAGGTCTCGCGCCCTTTAAGCACACCTTCTTCGAGCACCATCAGGCTCTTTTCCAGGAGGATGATGTCGGCCGATTCCTTGGCAATATCAGTCGCGCTGTCCACCGAGATGCCGACGTCGGCATCGCGCAGGGCTGGTGCATCGTTGATGCCGTCGCCGAGGAAACCCACGGTGTGACCATTGGCCTGCAAAGCCTTGAGCACCCGGGATTTTTGCAGCGGCGTCAGCTTGGCGAACACCGTGCGTTGCTCAACCTCCTGCTTGAGGGTCGCATCGTCCATGGCTTCGATATCCACGCCGAGCAGCGGCTCGCCAGGCTCCAGGCCAACCTGGCGGCAGATGGTGCGGGTGACCACGGCGTTATCACCGGTCAGCACTTTGACCGCGACTCCGATCTCTTGCAGCGCAGCAATCGCCGGGCCGGCGGTTTCCTTCGGTGGATCGAGGAAAGTCAGGAAGCCGTGGATCACCAGGTTGCGTTCATCGGTGGGGGTGTATTGCTGGCGCGCCAGGGCCTTGGGAATGTTGCGGGTGGCCACCACCAGCACGCGGAAGCCGTCCTCGTTGAACTCGTTGGCGGTGTTCAGCAGTTCCTGGCGACGACGCTCGTCCAGGGCCACGGCGCTCGCGCCTTCCATCACATGGGTGGCAATAGCGAGCATTTCTTCCACGGCGCCCTTGCACACCAGCAGGTGATCGCCGTGGCTGTCCTTGACCACAATCGACAGGCGCCGACGAACAAAGTCGAAGGGCAGTTCATCGACCTTGCTGTAGGCAAACGGCACCTGGAACTTGGGGTTGTGCTGGGAAAACGCGAGCACCGCCTGGTCCATCAGGTTCTTCATGCCGCTTTGGTGATGGCTGTTGAGCCAGGCCAGGGACAGTACCTGGTCGTCCCGCTGGCCGAAGGCGTTGACGTGGTGCTCGAGGATGATTTTGTCCTGGGTCAGGGTGCCGGTCTTGTCGGTGCACAGCACGTCCATCGAACCGAAGTTCTGGATCGCGTTGAGGCGCTTGACCACCACTTTGCGCTTGGCCATGGCATTCGCGCCCTTGGCCAGGTTGGCGCTGACGATCATCGGCAGCATTTCCGGGGTCAGGCCCACGGCCACCGCCAGGGCAAACAGGAACGCGTCGCCCCAGTCGCCCTTGGAAAAGCCATTGAGGAAAAACACGATGGGCACCATCACCAGCATAAAGCGGATCAGCAGCCAACTGACGCTGTTCACCCCACGGTCAAAGGCGGTCTGCACCCGGGAGCCGACGATGGCCTTGGCCAGCGAGCCGAAATAGGTGCGTGGCCCGGTCGCCACCACCACTGCCTGGGCGCGGCCGCTGACCACGTTGGTGCCCATGAAGCAGATGTTGGGCAGATCCAGCAGGTTGCTCTGGTCGGCGGCGCTGAGGGTGGCGGATTTTTGCGTGACGTCGCCCAGGGTGTCGTATTTTTCCACGGGCAAGGCTTCGCCGGTCAGCACGGCCTGGCTGATAAACAGGTCGCGGGACTCGATCAGGCGGATATCGGCCGGGATCATGTCGCCGGCCGACAACTGCACGATATCGCCGGCCACCAGTTCACGCATCGGCACTTCGCGCAGGATGGGTTGGGCGCCGACCTGCTCGCGGCGCAGCACCGTGGCGGTGGTGCGCACCATGGCCTTCAGCGCCTCGGCGGATTTGGCCGAGCGATGCTCCTGCCAGAAGCGCAGCAGGCTGCTCAGGGCGACCATGGTCATGATGATAATGACCTTGGTCAGGTCGACGTCCTCACCGGCGCGCAGCGGCAGCCAGTAGTCGGTGACAAAACTGATCACCGCCAGGGTCAGCAGCACATAGATAAAAGGGTTGTTCAGGGCCTGGAGGAATTGCACGACAGCGTGTGGCGGCTTGTCGTGGGCCACTTCGTTATAGCCTTCGCGTTGCAGGCGGGCGCTGGCATCCAGTTCGGTCAGGCCGTCCTTGGTCGCCCGGACGTTGGCCAGGGTGGCCGCCAGGCCGTTTTGCGCTTCGCGGGCGGCACGCATCGACAGTTTGCTGTCATGGGTGGCGCGGTGCTTGTTGGGCAGTTGCGTGGTTTTTACGGCGCTCATAGTGTGTACTCCTGTCGACATACTCATTACTTGCCTGGTGGGCAGGCGAGCACGAACATGCCGAGTCGCAATTTTTTGCGATCAGTTCTAATAACTTTAAAGAGGTGAGTTAATTAACGGGCGCGCAGAAAACTGCCGCTGGCTTAGTTCGCAAAGAACGCCAGTTAATTAATTGACCAACTATCAGGAAGTTGCTGTTTCCAGTCGGCTTATGCCGCGTGCGCGCTCAACAACAGGCGCACGTGAACAGGCAGGCTGGAAACGTTCCGTCTCTGTGGATCTTGAGGGTCGGCATGGTCCCATTGCTGGACCAGGTGGCCGGTGGTGGGGCACAGGCGCCAGTGAGCACGCAGGTGCACCGGGCTGATACGCGGGGAGGGGCAGGCGAGGGCCGTGCGCGCGGGGGCAATGCCCCGGGAAACACGGCACGGCGTGGCACGCAGGGCTGAAGCCAGCGTGCGTACATCAGGTAGAACAAGGGTCTGGAAATTCATAACACACCTCGGGACCGGACTGGCGCCGGCTCAAGGCAGTTACGTTGGAGCATCAAGCTCTAGCGCAGCTAACCCGGCCTGGAAGGCGAGTCCCGTCTTTACTCTGGGTTTGGCGTCCGCCCCCTGTATTCACGGGGAGCGGACAGCGACTAGATACTGTGTCCATTGGCTTCTTTTGTGAGGTTGAAATAAGGCCCGAGTTGCAGGCACGGGCAATCTACTCAGGCAGGTAGGGGATGTCAATCAATAATGAACTTGTTTGGGCGCTTGTTCAGACTTCATTCAGATTGGCGTTATATATAAGTTCATACACTGTAGGCGGCCAATAACGCCAGATACATCAATACCAGGCCGCAGGCGCCATGGCTGATTCGCTGCCAAGTTGGCGAGGCGTTCTTTCGCAAGACATTCACCAAGCCCGCAATCAGAAAACACGACAGGATCGACGCCAGCATAAAACCGGCGAAAAACATCAGGGTCTGACCGTGACTCGGGGTGGTGCCGACGATGCCTGCCAGGGCACTGCCCAGGGCGCCCCAGTACACAATGTTCTTCGGGTTGGCCAAGGAGAGGGTTGCGCCGACCATCAGCGCGTTGCGCCCGGTGCTGGCCGGGGCGCTGTCGGGTTGCGGCAGGTGCCAGGCATCCAGCAGGCTGCGCAGACCGAGCCAGGCCAGGTACAGCGCGCAAACGGCGGTCAGGGGCACGCGTACCGCGTCGTGCTGGATCAGCAGGGCCATGCCGGTCAGGCCGATCACCGCCCAGGTCGCATCGCCCACCAGCGACCCGACCTGCACCAGCAATGCCGGGGCGAACCCATGCAGCAGGCCGCGGCGCAGGGTTTCTGCCAGCACTGCGCCAGGGGACAGGCAAAATACAAAGCCGAAGACCAGCGCGGAAAAAAAGATTGTCAGCATCACCCCCCCAAAATCAATCACGCACCTTCGCCGACACGTCGGCTGCTACAGGTCAGTTTGCGGCTGCGGGCGCTGAGTTGTCTTGGGCCGGATTGCGCTCTGATAACGGCCAGGGGTAATACCATACGCCGCACGGAAGTGCCGGTTGAGGTGGCTCTGGTCGGCAAAGCCCACTTCATGGGCGACTTCAGCGGCGCTCAGGCCGCTGCGCAGCAGGCCTTTTGCTCGGCGGGTACGCAACTGCATGGCCCACTGCCGGGGGCTCAGGCCGGTTTCTTTCTGAAAGGTGCGCAGGACGTGGAATTTCGACAGGCCCAACTCGTCGCCCAGGGTATCCAGCGCCACGCCTTGATGTAACTGCGCAGCGAGTAGTTCCTGAGCCTGGGCCACCATCCCCGACCCGGCGCTGGCGCTACTGGGCAGGCGCACACCACTGAGCCTGACCACTTCGCCCAGCAGCAACACCAGGGCGTCTTCACTCAGCCCGCAAACCAGTGGGTCGGCGCTTAATGCGCCCTTGGCGGCCTGGGCCAGTTGCGCCGCCAGTTCCGGGGCAAAGCACAGCGCACGATCGAACTCCAGGTGCGCCAGCCCAAGGTCGGTGGCCAGGCGATCGGCCCCGGCGTACAGGCTGACAAAGTGCCAGGGTGCCCCCTCGGCCGCGCCGCCGCCCTGGATCTGGCCGGGGTTGTACAGGGTGATACTGCCCGGCCCGGCCTCGAAGGTGCGCCGGTCCAGCCACACCTGCTCGGCGCCGACCAGGTTGACGCCAATCACGCACTCGTCGTGGCTATGCCGGGCAAAGGTCAGGCCGGTGCAGGTGGTGCTGCTGATTTCGTAAGGGCCCAGCCAGGCGTGGTGCAGGGAACTCATGGGGTGGGCTCAGTGGCATCGGGTGCAGCAAAGCATACGCGTTTACCTGCGTTCAGATCGACCGTTGATTGACCCGGTCAGAGAGCGATTGAGCATCTTCCTTGCGCTCAGAATAGCGCTGCACCAGTTCCGGATGCTCACGCACCAGCAGGGTGAACTTGACCAACTCTTCCATGACATCCACCACGCGATCATAGAGGGCTGAAGGTTTCATCCGGTCCTGATCGTCGAACTCCATGAAGGCCTTGGGCACAGATGACTGGTTGGGGATGGTCAGCATACGCATCCAGCGCCCCAGGACGCGCAGTTGGTTGACAGTGTTGAAAGACTGCGAGCCGCCGCAGACTTGCATCACCGCCAGGGTCTTGCCCTGGGTTGGGCGGATGGCACCCAGTGCCAGGGGTACCCAGTCGATTTGCGCCTTGAACACTGCTGACATCGAGCCGTGCCGTTCCGGTGAGCACCACACCTGGCCTTCGGACCATTGCATCAAGGCCAGTAGTTCCTGGACCTTGGGGTGATCGTTCGGAGCATCGTCCGGCATTGGCAGGCCGGCGGGGTTGAAGATCCGTGTCTCGGCGCCTAGATGCTGAAGCACGCGCGCCGCTTCTTCCACCAGGAGTCGGCTGAAAGAGCGCGTACGGTTGGAACCATAGAGCAGGAGAATCCGTGGCCGTTGTGCGGTGTCAGCGTGGAGTGGGGTGCTCAATGTGAGGTCGAGGTTGGGTAGGGTGGTCATGACATTCTCCGCTTATAACAAGCCAATACGATCCAGCTCAGCCTTGATCTGTGCCGCATCGAGGCGGTTGAACGGGAGGTCGAACAGCGCCCGGCAGCGGGTTTCGATGATCTGCAGGGTGGCCTGGAAGGCGGCGTCAATCTGCGCCTCGTCGCCGTGTAGGTCCGACGGGTCCTCAAGCCCCCAATGGGCCTTGATTGCCGGGCCAAAGTACACCGGGCAGGCTTCCTGGGCGGCTTTGTCGCACACGCTGATCACAATGTCGGGTGGGCTGTCTGCAAAGGCCTCATTGCCCTTGCTGTACAAACCGTCGGTGCTGATGCCCGCGGCCTGCAATGTACTCAGGCTGCGTGGCAGGACCTGGCCCTTGGGAAAGCTCCCGGCGCTGATGGCATGGAACCCTGGCGGGGCCAGGTGGTTGAACAGGGCTTCGCTGAGGATACTGCGGCAGCTGTTGGCGGTGCAGATGAACAGGACTTTCATGACAATTCTCCGTTAAACACTCAGGCGCAGGGCCAGCGCCGCCAGGGTAAGCAATAGCACCGGCAAGGTCAGGACGATGCCGACCTTGAAGTAGTACCCCCACGTAATACGGATGCCCTTGCGCGCCAGGATATGCAGCCAGAGCAACGTCGCCAGGCTGCCGATAGGGGTGATTTTCGGGCCCAGGTCGCTGCCGATCACGTTGGCGTAGATCATCGCCTCCTTGACCACGCCCACGGCATGGCTGGCCTCGATGGACAGCGCGCCGATCAGCACCGTCGGCAGGTTGTTCATCACCGAAGACAGCAGCGCCGTCAGCAACCCGGTGCCCAGGGCCGCGCCCCACACGCCGTAATCGGCGAAGGTGTTGAGCCAGGTGGCGAGGTAAGTGGTCAGTCCGGCGTTACGCAGGCCGTAGACCACCAGGTACATGCCCAGGGAGAAAATCACGATCTGCCAGGGCGCTTCCTTGAGCACCTTGCGTGTGGAAATCTTGTGGCCTTTGGCGGCGATCACCAGCAGGAGCAGGGCGCAGGCGGCCGAGATGGCGCTGATGGGAATACCCAGGGGTTCGAGGGCAAAGCAGCCGACCAGCAGGATGCCCAGCACCCACCAGGCCGCGTGGAAAGTTGCCGGGTCATGAATGGCACTGGCCGGTTCAGGCAGGTCGGCGGGGTCATAACTGTGCGGGATGTCACGACGGAAGAACCACAGCAGCACGGCCAGGGTAGCGGCGACGCTGACCAGGTTGACTGGCACCATCACTGCCGCGTACTGGTTGAAGCCGATGTTGAAGTAGTCCGCCGAGACGATATTCACCAGGTTGGAGACCACCAGCGGCAGGCTGGCGGTGTCGGCGATAAACCCTGCACCCATCACGAAGGCCAGGGTGGCGGCGGGTGAGAAGCGCAGGGCCAGAAGCATCGACATGACAATCGGCGTCAGGATCAGGGCCGCACCGTCATTGGCGAACAGTGCCGAGACCAGCGCCCCCAGCAGCACCATATAGGCGAACAGCCGGCGGCCACGGCCGCGCCCCCAGCGCGCGACATGCAGCGCGGCCCAGGCGAAGAAGCCGGCCTCGTCGAGGATCAGGCTGATGATGATCAGGGCGACGAAGGTGCCGGTGGCATTCCAGATGATCTGCCACACCACGGGGATATCCGCCAGGCTGATGACGCCGCAAGCCAGGGCCAGGATCGCGCCTATGGATGCGCTCCAGCCAACCCCCAGGCCTTTGGGTTGCCAGATGACCAAGACAATGGTGACGAGAAATATCGCGAAGGCGATCAGCATAAAAGTGTTCTCCAGGGGTCAGCAGCAGGTGCTGGCGCGTTGCGGTCGGTCACCCATTGCCGCCAGGCGCTGTGCGTCGCTTTGCAGCCAGGCTTGATTGGCTTGCAAGGTGGTCTCCAGCACCGTGCTCACCCATTGCGGCAACTGGGGATTTAGGCGGTAGTAAATCCACTGGCCCTGGCGACGGTCTACCAGCAGCGCGCAACTGCGCAGTTGTGCCAGGTGACGGGAAATTTTTGGCTGGCTGTCATCCAGGGCATGGATCAGCTCGCAGACGCACAGCTCGCCTTCGCGCAGGATCAACAAGATCAGCCTGATGCGTGTCGCATCGGCCAGGCATTTAAAAACGTCTGGGGGGGAGAACGGATCGCTCATGATCGGCGCCACTAAACATATGAGGATGCGAATATACGGATATCCATATGTAGTGTGCAACGAATATCCCGTTGATCCAGGTCAAGGGTCTGGGGATTGCCGGCAAGTGACTGAAATTAAAATGAAACACAACTGTCCTAAAGTGCCCGCCATTGATGAAAAAGGAAGTAACCGTGTGACCCGTGCCACTCGCAACCTGCGCAAGACCCTCGATTCCGTCGCGGACAACAACGAAACCGCGGCCTTCGATTTGATGCGCGCTGTCGAAAAACTCAGCGATGAAGTGCTGCGCCAGCGCCTGCTCAACACCATCCACCGGCTCAACCAGGATGCCCACGAACTGCGTGAGGCCAGGGATGCGGTGGAGCGGGTGTCGGTCAAGCTGGCCTGAATCGGCGGCTTAGCCGCGCGCAAGATCATTCAAGACAATCGCTGCGCTGGCAGGCATGCTTACGGGCTGTTTGCCGATGAGCCTGTTGTCCATGCCTACTGCCTTACCGCATTACGCTTTCGCCCGTGGCGCGATTGCGGTTATTCCCCTGTCGCTGGCCTGTGCCCCATGGGGCCTGTTGGCCGGTTCCCTGGCGATTGACGCCCAGTTCACCCCGCTGGAAAGCCAGGGTCTGTCGGCCATTGTGTTTGCCGGTGCGGCGCAGTTGGTGGCGATTGGCATGGTCAAGAGCGGCGCGAGCCTGATCGCCATTTTGCTCACCACCTTGCTGCTGACCTCTCAGCATCTGCTGTATGGCATGCATATGCGCAGCACCCTGTCGCCTTTGCCGGCGCGGTGGCGCATGAGCCTGGGCTTTTTGCTGACCGACGAGTTCTTTGCCCTGGTCAGCCAATACGACCGCCAGACCTTCAACCGCTGGTATGCCCTGGGCGTGGGCCTGACGTTCTACGTGGCCTGGAACCTGTTCACCCTGGCCGGCATCGTGCTCGGCAAGAGCATCCCCAACCTCGATCAACTGGGCCTGGAGTTCTCCATCGCCGCGACCTTTATCGCCTTGATCACCCCGGTGGTGCGTGATGTGCCGACGGTGGTGTGTGTGGCGGTGGCCCTGCTGTTTTCGGTACTGCTCAGCTACTGGCACTGGGAGTGGGCGGTGGTGGTCTCGGGGTTGTTGGGCATGAGTGCAGGCTATGCCTGCAAGCGCTTGGGAGTGGGGTAGCGATGATTTTTGTGATGATTATCGGCATGGGCCTGGCGGTGTTTTTCAACCGTTATCTGTTTCTTGAGCCGCGCTTGCCGGTTCGCCTGAATCGCGGCGCCCGGGAGTTTCTCGGTTTTGCGGTGCCCGGCATGTTGACGGCGATCTGCGGGCCGATCATTTTCCTGGCCGAGCACAAGCTCAACCTGAGCCCCACCAACCCCTACCTGCTGGCCGGTATCTGCGCGGTGGCCTTGATGTTCTGGACGCGCAGCGTCTTGACCACGGTGCTATCAAGCATGGCGCTGTTCTATCTGTTTCGCTGGTTGTTGTAGGCAGTGGTACAGTCGCGTTTTTTTCAAGGAAGCGATGGCATGCGGAAGGTGGTGATAGGTGCGTTGGTCCTGGCGGCGCTGGCCGGTTGCGCAGGTTCGAAGATGAAAGACGCACGCGCAGGCGCGCCCTATAAAACCCTGGCCTCTGACAAGGCCGCGCTGGTCGTTGCCCAGTGCATCCAGTTCGGTTGGCAGGACGAAGCGGTGTTCGGCGTTGATGCCGGGGGCTTTATGGAGCCGGCGCAAGGCGGTGGTCATACGGTCTACACCACGGGCGGTGACTACTTTGTCGATGTGCGCAGTGCCGGCGCCAGCACCACCGTCAGTTACTACGCAGCCGAAGATAATTTCGCTGCCAAGCGTCGCCTGGCGGCCTTGGCGACCTGTCTGTAGTTTGTTTCCTTAGATTTCTTCAGAAATGCCCGGCGGACACACCGCCGGCTTTGCCTTAATATTCTCGCGCTCGCCCAACATCATGGCTCTTTACCAGTACATGGACGTCGAGGCCTTGTGTTGGGCGGGCACCTTTTCAGCGTGGCATATAACCCAAGTGCCAACGCCGTGGGATCTTCAGCGACAGCAGACCCAGTAGCGCCGACAGCAGGCCGCTGACCAGCAGGGCGCGAATGCCCATCTGATGCTCCAGCAAAGCGCCGATCACCGCGCCGACAAACATCCCGGCCCAGGGAATCAACTGTACGCGCCAGCCATCGCGACGCTCCCCCAGCATCCAGCGCCCCAGCCCCCGACCGAACCGCGACAACGCGCCGGTCACGTAAGTCAGCCCCACGGGCAGGCCATTGACCTGTTCCACCGCCGCATTGAGCATGCCCATGGCAATGATCGCGGCCAGCACGGCAGGCAATTGTTCGGCCAGCGGCCACGCTGCTGCCCCGCACAATAGCGTGGCAATACATAGCAACAGCGGCAACGCGTGGCGCTTGCTGATCCGACTGATGATCACACCCAGGGCGTTCCCCAGAATAAACGTCGCCACCAGCAGCGTCAGACGTCCGGTCAGCCCCAGGTCGCCTTCACTGATCGCCACCGCCAGCCGCGTGGTGTTGCCGCTCATGAACGAGACAAAATCGCCACTGGCCATAAAGCCAATGGCGTCAGTCATGCCGGCCAGTACCGAGAGGCTGGCTACCAGCGTCAGGCCAATGCGCCCGCGCCATTTGTGCTGATGCTGCAGGACGGTATTGACCAAGGGTTTCGGGGAGGAGGGCAGCACGGCGGGAGGTTCCTCAATGAGATTATCCGGCCACTACCGTAGGACGCTTTCCTCTGAACTGCAATGACTTGGAACATCTTCAGTTCACCTCCAAGCGCCAGCCCATGGCGTCCCAGGTCAGGACGTGAGTCGGCTTGAGTGCCTGCAGAAATGCCGCGTCATGGGAGACCGCAATCAGCGCGCCGCTAAACCCTTGCAAAGCCTGTTCGAAGGCCATTACCGACTCCAGGTCCAAATGGTTGGTGGGCTCGTCCAGCAGCAGCAATTGCGCCGGGGTCTTGCGCCATAAGGCAATCGCCATGGCGGCCTTCAACCGCTCGCCGCCACTGAGCTGGCCGATGGGTTGGGTTACGCGCAATGCGTCCAGTTGCAACAGGGCCAGGCGGGTGCGCAGCTCGGCTTCGGCCAGGGGCGTGTCCATCAGTTTGAGTTGTTCGACGATCGACTGCCGGTCATCGAGCAGCGTCAACTGTTGATCGAGATAGGCACAGGGTACGTGCACCGTGCAGGCGCCGCTGACCGGTTGCCATTGGCCGGCCAGCAGCTTGAGCAGGGTGGACTTGCCGCAACCATTGGGACCGTGGACTGCGACCCGTATCGGCCCACACAGGCTTGCGTTGATAAAGGTGCTCGGCGCGTGGGGAGCGAGCCAGGGCAGTTGGCAGTCGGTCAGGGTTAGCACCTGGCGGCCAGCAGGCAGGAGGGTGCCGGGCAAGGCGAGGAAGGTCGGTGTTTCGTCCACCACCCGTTCGTGGGCCGAGCGCACGCGTTCGTTCAACACCTGTTTGTGTTGCACGTGGGCGCTGCGCACGTTGCTGACGATTTCGTTGGCGGCGCCTTTCCAGCGGGATTTGGTGAAGGCATCGACGTTGGCGGTCTCGGCATGTTTACGGGCGCTCGCGGCGTGGCGCTGGAAGCTGTCGAGGTCTTTTTTCAGGCGCTGGCGCTCGCGGCGCCGATCCAGCCGGGCATGTTCTAGGGCGGCCTGGGCGGCGTGCTGCTGGGCATCGCGCTGCGCCCGGTAGTCGTCGTAGTTGCCGCCGTAGAGCCGGGCCCCGAGGGGCGACAGCTCGATGATTCGCCCCAGGGTGTTGAGCAGGCGCCGGTCATGACTGACCACCACCAGGGCGCCGCGCCAGGCGTTGAGAGTCGCCAGCAGCCAGTCGCGACCGGCGCTGTCGAGGTGGTTGGTGGGCTCGTCGAGAATCAGCAATTGCGGGGCGCGAAGTAAAGCACCTATCAGCGCGACTCTGGCCAGTTGGCCGCCACTGAGCTGTTCGGCGGGCTGGTCGGGGCTGATCTCGGCCAGGCCAGCGGCGTCCAGTGCCTGGCGCAGGCGTTCGGCCAGGTCCCAGCGATCATCAATCAGTTCCAGGTCGTCAGCCTGCGCTTGACCCCTGGCCAGGCGTTCAAGGGCGGCCAGGGTTTGTGCGCAACCGCTGGCCTGGGCCACGGTCTGCCCCGGTAACAGCTCAATGGTTTGTGGGACATAGGCGATACGGGCCGACGATTTGATCACGCCACAGGACGGAGCAAGCACGCCGGCCAGCAGGCGCGCCAATACGCTCTTGCCCATGCCATTACGGCCGACAATCCCGGTAGGGGTGTAATCAATAGACAGGTTGAGGTCTTCCAGCAGAATCTCGCCATTGGCGAACTGAAAACCCACGTGATGCAAGGAAACAAGTACAGGCAGCCGGTTGACGTCAGTCATCAGCACCTCCAGAACAATGTGGCACAAGCCAACAAGCGCGCCAGGCGGCTCGTTGCGTTTACATGTTGGAAGGCTTAGTTGTTCACGTCGGCGGTCGTCCTGCGGTCGGAAAGGACCGGTAGCCTAGCGCAGTTGCGTCATTTTTCCTACATCGGTGATGCCGCCGTCTGCAGTTGCTCAAGAAACATCGCCAGCCCCACCTCTTCGGCTTTCAAGCCCTTGCGCACCCTGGGCCTGGGCAGTTTCGCCAGCCCGCCCTGGCTGAAGTGCTCCAGCACCGCCGGGTGGATGTAGCACTTGCGGCACACCGCCGGGGTGTTGCCCAGTTGCCGGGCGACGTTCTTGACCATCTCCACCACGTGCCTTTTGGCATCCGACTCCGGCTGCCACGCCAGCTCCCGCAACACCGCCAGGGCCAGGGCGCTGCCGGCCCAGGTGCGATAGTCCTTGGCGGTAAAGTCGGCGCCGGTGAGGCTGTGCAGGTAGGCGTTGACGTCGGTGGAGCTGACGGTACGCCGCTCGCCGTTTTCGTCCAGGTACTGGAACAGGTTCTGCCCCGGCAACTCCAGGCAGCGCTTGAGCACGGTGGCCAGGCGCCGGTCCTTGATGCTGACCTGATGCTCGACACCGCTCTTGCCACGGAACTGGAACTGGATTTCGCTGCCCTTGATATCCACGTGGCGGGTGCGCAGGGTGGTCAGGCCATAGGAGCGGTTATCGCGGGCGTATTGGCTGTTGCCGACGCGGATCAGCGTGGCATCGAGCAATAACACCACGGTGGCCAGGACCTTCTCCCGATTGAAGCCCGGTGCGTCGACTTGCGCTTGCAGTTGCTTGCGCAATTTGGGTAGCGCATTGCCGAACTGCTGCAGGCGCGAATACTTGTCACTGTCGCGCACCTCGCGCCAGCGTGGGTGATAACGGTATTGCTTGCGGCCGCGCGCATCGCGCCCGGTGGCCTGCAGATGGCCCTTGGGGTCGGCGCAGATCCACACGTCGTTATAGGCCGGCGGGATGGCGAGGGCGTTGATCCGCTGGATTTCGTCGGCGTCGGTCAGGCGTTGGCCGTGGCTGTCGAAATACTGGAACTTGCCCCGCAGTTTGCGGCGGCTCAGGCCCGGTTGGCTGTCATCAACGTAGTGCAGGTCACGGGGCAGGTCGGCAGGCACGGTGGAGTCGGGCATGGGGCAAAGTCCTTGGCAATAAATCAGGCCGGTATGGCTGATTGACCGCAGCGTTGCGCCGTCCGTTCAAGCCAGTACCGCGACCGCCTTGATCTGTGCCCACAGTGCCTGCCCTGGATGCACGTGCAACTGGTCCCGCGAGTAACGGGTGATCCGCGCCAGTAACGGCGTGCCCGCAGCATCCAGCCGCACCAGCACATGGGCACTGTTATCGGCAGGGATCTCCTGGATCACGGTCACGGGCAAGCAGTTGAGAATACTGCTGTGCTCCCCGGGTTGCAGGCTGAGGCTGACATCCCGGGCGCGGACCTTGAACCGCAAGTGTTTGCCCGGCGCCAGCGGTGTATGGGCCACGCGCATTTGCAATGGGCTGTCGGGCAATTGCAGGGTCAGCAACTGGTAGTGGGCGTCGTGGCTGCTGACCGTGCCGTTGATCACCACGCCGGCATCGTCGCCCAGGGCCAGCGGCAGGTCGAGCCGCGCCAGGGTTTCGCCAATCGGGCCGCTGGCCAGGGCCTTGCCCTCGCTGAGCAGGACAATGTGATCGGCCAGGCGCGCCACCTCATCCTGGGCATGGCTGACGTACAGCACCGGGATTTCCAGTTGGTCGTGCAGGCGCTCCAGATAGGGCAGGATCTCGCCTTTGCGCTGGCTGTCGAGGGCAGCCAGGGGTTCGTCCATCAGCAGCAATTGCGGGCTGGTGAGCAGGGCACGGGCGATGCCGACGCGCTGGCGCTCACCGCCGGACAAATGCTCGGGATGGCGATCCAGCAGGTGGCCAATGCCCAGCAGTTGCGTGGCCTGGATCATGTCCACGCGGCGCTGGGCCTTGGGTATACGCTTGAGGCCGAACTCCAGGTTGGCCAGCACCGACAGGTGGGGAAACAGGCTGGCCTCCTGGAATACATAACCGAGGGCACGTTTGTGCGGCGGTACAAACACCCCGTTACGGCTGTCTTGCCAGACCTGCTCGTTGATTTGCACAAACCCATCACCGGCCCGCTCCAACCCGGCAATGCAGCGCAGGCAGGTGGTCTTGCCCGAGCCGGAGTGCCCGTAGAGCGCGGTGACGCCACGCCCCGGCAGCCTCAGGTCCACGTCCAGGGCAAAGCCGGAATACTGCAGTTGCAGGCGCACCTCGATCATCGACATCAGCTCCAGCCCGCTTTGGTTTTACGGCTGGAGTAGAGCGCCAGCAACACCAGGAAAGAAAACACCACCATGGCCCCGGCCAGCCAGTGGGCTTGGGCGTATTCCATGGCTTCGACGTGATCGTAGATCTGCACCGAGACCACCCGGGTCTTGTCGGGAATATTGCCGCCGATCATCAGCACCACGCCAAACTCACCCACGGTATGGGCAAAACCGAGGATCGACGCGGTGATAAAACCGGGCCGGGCCAGGGGCAGGATCACCGTGAAAAAGGTATCCCAGGGGTTGGCCCGCAAGGTGGCGGCGACTTCCAGGGGGCGACTGCCGATGGCCGAGAACGCGTTCTGCAACGGTTGCACCACAAACGGCATGGAATAGATCACCGAGCCAATCACCAGGCCGGCGAAGCTGAAGGTCAGGGTGCCCAGGCCCAGCCATTGGGTGAACTGCCCGAGGTAGCCATGGGGGCCCATGGTCAGCAGCAGGTAGAAGCCAATCACCGTGGGCGGCAGCACCAGCGGCAGTGCCACGATCGCGCCGATGGGGCCGCGCCACCAGGAGCGGGTGCGCGATAGCCACAGGGCAATCGGAGTGCCGATGACCAGCAGAATCACGGTGGTCAGCGACGCCAGTTTCAGGGTCAACCAGATCGCAGAAAAATCGGCACTCGATAGGGGCATTTACAGTTGATAACCGTAGGATTTGATAATCGCGGCAGCTTTTGGCCCCTTGAGGTAGTCAACCAGCGCCTTGGCGGCCGGGTTGTCCTTGCCTTTATTGAGGATCACCGCGTCCTGTTTGATCGGGTCATGCATCTGGCCAGGAACGATCCACGCCGAGCCGCTGCTGACTTTGCCGTCTTTATAGATCTGCGACAAGGCGACAAAGCCCAACTCGGCATTGCCGGTGGACACAAACTGATAGGCCTGGGTGATGTTCTGGCCTTCGACCAGCTTGCTCTTGACCTGGTCGGTCAGGCCCAGCTTGGCCAGCACCTGGGTGGCTGCGAGGCCGTAGGGGGCGGCTTTCGGGTTGGCGATGGACAGGTGCTGGTATTGGTTTTTCTGCAGCACATCGCCCTTGGCATCCACATAACCTTCCTTGGCCGACCACAGCGCCAGGGTGCCGACGGCATAGGTGAAGCGCGAGCCCTTGACGGTGTCGCCTTCGCTCTCGAGCTTTTGCGGGGTGCTGTCGTCGGCACTGAGGAATACTTCAAACGGCGCGCCGTTCTTGATCTGGGCGTAGAACTGCCCGGTAGCCCCGTAGGCGGCGACCAGGGTGTGCCCGGTGTCTTGTTTGAAGTCGGCGGCGATGGCCTGTATAGGGGCGGTGAAGTTGGCGGCGACGGCTACCTGGACTTCATCGGCGTGGGCCGAGCCCAGGGTGAAGAGGGCAAGCAGGGTGGCCAGGCCTGGGGCGCGAATCATCATGCAGCAGCTCCTTGGGGTGCCGACGTGGCGGCTTGTCATAGGTAATCGCTATGTATGGGAATATATAGCGCTTCGCCATCGTCGGTACAGTGCAAAGTTGTCTCAGGGGCTCAGCGCTTATTAAGTTGCGCCAGGGCCTGCCGGGCCAGGTTCAGCGTCAGCTCGCGGGTCGACAGGTCCTGCCCCAGGCGCAGCGCCTGGCCGGCCCACAGGCTACTGAAGTCGGCTTCATCCAGGGCGCGCAAAGGCATCAAGGCACCGCCGGCCAATGGAAACGCCGGCGCCGCTGGGTTGATCGGCCCCAGTTCGCGCATCACCCGATTGACGATCCCCCGCGCCGGGCGCCCGGTGAACAGGTTGGTCAGGGCCGTTTCGCTGGCCTGGGCGCTGTGCAATGCCTGATGGTGGGCGGGGGTGATAGTGGCTTCGGGCGTGAACAGATAGGCCGTGCCGATCTGCACCGCCGAGGCGCCGAGGGCGAACGCGGCAACCATGCCCCGTGCATCGCCAATCCCACCGGCCGCGATCACCGGCACACTGACCGCATCGACGATCTGCGGCACCAGGGCCATTGTGCCAATCTGGCTGGTGAGGCGATCGCTGAGAAACATCCCGCGATGCCCACCGGCTTCATAGCCCATGGCAATGATTGCATCGCAGCCGTGCTGCTCCAGCCAGATCGCTTCTTCGACGGTGGTGGCCGATGACAGCACTTTTGCCCCGGTGGCCTTGACCCGGTCCAGCAGGGTTTTTTCCGGCAGGCCGAAGTGGAAACTGACTACCTCGGGGCGGAACTCTTCCACCACTTCGCAACTGGCAGTGTCGAACGGAGCGCGGTTGGAGACCGGGGTCGGTGCGTCAAAATCGGCCCCCAGTTCACGGTAGTAGGGCTCCAGCATCGCCTTCCACTGGCGGTCACGTTCGGGGGCAGGGGCTGGTGGCTGATGGCAGAAGAAATTGACGTTCAACGGTCGGGCACTGGCCTGGCGAATGGTGCTCAGCGCCTGGCGCAGTTGCTCGAGACTCAAGGTGGCCGCCGGCATTGAGCCGAGGGCGCCGGCCTGGCTTGCGGCAATCACCATCTGCGGGCTGGTGCTGCCGGCCATGGGGGCCTGGATGATCGGCAGGTCAATGCCCAAGAGGTCAATAATCCGCGTATCTGGCCAGGTGCTCATGGTTCGCTTCTCCAGTGGTGGAACGCCCGGGGAGGGCTGCCCGGCATTTTTAACAGGGGCGGCCAGGGCAAGGCCAGTCTGTATTATTCACTGGACGCAGGCGCCTGTTCATGCACGGTGCGGCGTTCGCGCTGGAGCAATTGCTGCTTGCGCTCCACCCCCCAGCGGTAGCCCGAAAGATGACCATCGCTGCGTACCACGCGGTGACAGGGAATCGCCACGGCCAGGCGATTGGCGCCGCACGCCTGGGCCACGGCGCGAAAGGCGCTGGGCGCGCCGATGCGTTGGGCAATCTCGGCATAGCTGGCCGTGCTGCCTAACGGAATGTCGCGCAGGGCCTGCCAGACACGCTCCTGGAACGCGGTGCCGCGCAGGTCCAGGGGCAGGTTCAGGCCCAGGGCAGGTGCTTCGATAAAACCCACCACCTGGGCGATCAACTGTTCAAAACCGGGGTCGGCGCCGATTAGATTGGCCTGCGGGAATTGGTCCTGCAGGTCGCGCGCCAGTTGGTCCGGGTCGTCGCCCAGGAGGATCGCGCAGACCCCGCGATTGCTTTGCGCCACCAGAATCGCCCCCAGGGAGCACTCGCCGATGGCAAAGTGGATATCGTTATGGATGCCGCCGGCCTTGTAGTCGCTGGGTGTCATGCCGAGCAACTGGTCGGCAGACGCATAGAAGCGGCTGTTGGAGTTGAAGCCTGCGTCGTACAGCGCGTCGGTCACCGACTGGTTGTCCTGCAGGTGAGCCCTGACCTTGCGTGAACGATGGGCCCGCGCATAGCCCCGTGGCGTCAGCCCGGTCAGGGTCTTGAATACCCGGTGGAAGTGGAAGGGGCTCAGGCCGGCGCCGTTGGCCAGGTCTTCCAGGGCCGGCAGGGTCTCGGCCTGTTCGATATGGCGGCAAGCGGCGGCGACCAGGTGCGCATGGCGTTGCGCGACCTGGGTCTGATCGGCCGAGGTGCGTTTATTGGGGCGGTACCCGGCGGCTTCGGCTTGCTGCGGGGTGTCGAAGAACTCGACGTTCTTGCGCAGCGGCTGGCGTGCGCTGCTGCTGGGACGGCAATACACCCCGGTGGTCTTGACCCCATAGACGAAGGTCAGGTCGGCGGTAGCGTCACGGGCAACAATGGCCGCCCAGCGCAGATCATCTTCAGTGCTCATGGCAGTAGCTCGGCAATGGATCAGTGGCCAGGATAATCACCGGGGAGGGGCCGCACACTCCGTTGCTTGCGGTTGAATTCACCGGGGTCAGCCGGCCGTGCGAAACGTCAGGTTGATCCGTTGTGGCCCCATGCGTGGGTGCGCGCCTTCCTTGATCGGCAGCACCCCATGAAAACGCAGGCGGTCAACGCCGCCCCAGACCGCCACGTCGCCATGGAACAGCGAGATCTTCTGCGTCTTGTCACTGCGTTGATGGCCACCAAACAGAAACACCGCCGGCAGGCCCAGGGACAGCGAGACCACCGGGGCGCTGTAGTCGCGCTCGTTTTTATCCTGGTGCAGGGACATCCTCGCACCCGGCACATAGCGGTTGATCAGGCAGGCGTCCGGCGCAAAACCGTCGAAGCCCGCTGCGCTGGCCGCGTTGATCGCCAGTTCGCGCAACACGGGCGGCATGCTCGGCCAGGGCTGCTGGCGCTCGGGGTCGAGGGAGCTGTAGCGATAGCCCTGGGGGCTGGTGGTCCAGCCCAGTGCGCCGCAACTGCTCAGGGCCGCCGACATGGTAAAACCACCGGGGGTGACCATATGCCGGAACGGGGACTGGACCAGGACGGCACGCAGCTCGGGCAAGACACGTTCAAGCCAGGGCAGGGCATAGCCCCTGAGGACGCAGGATTGTTCGCCGATTTGCTCGCGACGGGCCGGTTGCTGCAAGGCCTCGTCGCTGAACAGGTCGCCGGTGGAATGAGGGTCCATGTTGCACAATCACTCCGCTGCTGGTGATGGTTTACAGGGCCTTGCTCACGGTGATCTCAGTGATTTCGTCACTGGCATCGTGGATTTTCGCCAAGGCCGCCTGGGCTTCTTCGGTGCTGGCCGACTGCAGTTGGGCAAATTCAAAACGGCGTTCGCCGTTGAGCTTGTACTTGATGACGTATTTGGTGGTCTGGTTCACGGGCATTCCTGTGGTGTAAGGCAGCGCAATCAGCTGAGTTTGGTGCTGGTGCGGCGAACAATGCGGATTTTATGGGACAAGGCCGGCTTGCGGGTAACGCTGATGGCACGGCGTGTCACCACATCCAGGGTGATGTTCCAGAACCCGGTGCTTGGCGCGGTGATCTTGGCCGGGAATTTGTCGAACGCGCCACCGTGATACGTGTGGCGACCACCATTTTTGAAGCTGCGGAAATTCGCATCGCTCATCAGGCGGATATTGCAGGTCTGCGAGCATTCAATGACGACAATGTCCCCTTCGTTCAAGTGTTCGCGCTGGTGGATGAATTTCATGGGGGGTGTCTCCAGAAGGGCTTTTTCTGAAAAATCAGAACGATACGTGGGTTAAGATGGAGTTTATCAGCCCCAGCACGTTTATTATCGGGTCGTCGTCGGCGTCTTCGACAATTTAAAACAGTTATTTACCGATATATCAGGGATAAATCCTACGTGGGCGGGAGAAAAATACCATCTTCGCTGTCGTAGGGTCTTTATCGGAGGTTTTGTATGAAGTGGAGTGTATTGGTTCTGGCCCTGGCAATAGGTGGATGTGCTTCGGTTTCAGACATCAAGCAGACACCGCCAACCCTGGCGGTTATCTCCGGGAAAAAACCGCAGGAATACGCGGCGTGTGTGGTGCAGAAACTGTCGGCGACCCGTCGCCCGTCGCAGATCGAGCCGCTCAAGGAAGGTGTGCGGGTAATTGTGCCGCAGAAGTTTTCGGCTGACCCGTCGGCCATTTTCGAGATTGAAGACCGCTCCAGCGGTAGCAGCATCAAGCTCTACGAGAGCATGTCCAATGTGCCGATTCGTCCGGGTGATGTGAAGAAAGCTGCGGAAGACTGCATTTCCGGCTGAGTCCACCTCACCGCTCATACGCGATCAACTCCGATCAAGAAGCCTGGCCTGCGCTTGCAGTGCCGGGCTTTTTATTGCCTGAAATTTCTTACCCAGCGGTTGTGACTGTCAGCCCATTACCCTACCATTTGTAGGCTTATGCATTGTAGGTCTAAGCATATAACTATAAAAATGGAGTCGTGATGATGTCTGTGGAGAGAGTGTTGATGGGTGGCGCCCTGCTGCTCATGCTCGGCAGCGCGCAGGCGCTGGAGGGCAAAAAGGTGTTCAATGAAGGTGGCGCGCAGCCTGGCGCGGCGGCTTGCATGGCGTGCCATGGCGCCGATGGCCTGGGGCTGGCGGCTGCGGGGTTTCCGCGGCTGGCGGGGTTGCCGGAGGCTTACCTGAGCAAACAACTGCATGACTTCCAGAGTGGTGCGCGCAGCAACCCGGTGATGACGTCGCTGGCCAAGGCGCTTACCGATGAAGAAATCGCCGCAGTGACCCAGACGCTGGCGGCGATGCCGGCGCCGGCCGTGCAAACCGGCCATCGCAGCATGGCCCCGACCAATCCCACCGAAAAACTGGCACTGCAGGGGGCCTGGGAGCGGCAGATTCCTGCGTGTGTCAGTTGCCATGGCCCTGCAGGTGTCGGCGTTGGCGAGGCGTTCCCGCCGCTGTCCGGGCAATCTGCCGCCTACCTGGCCGCCCAGCTCAATGCCTGGCGCAGTGGCACCCGGCACAATGATCCCAATGACCTGATGGGCCATGTGGCCAAATCCCTCACGGATGACGAAGTGCAGGGGATTGCCGGTTATTTCGCCTCCTTGCCTGGCCAGGAGGTCAAGCCATGAAGAACCTGTCATTTGCACCCGTGCTGGTCGCGTTGATCAGTGTGCCGGCGTTGGCCGCACCGATAGCCATGGAAGATCAGTCGCAACTGCAGGTGCCGGCTGCGGTGCCTGCCACCACGGCGTTCCAGCCACCTCAGACAAGCGAGTTGCCCGACAATGCCTACGGCAAGTTGGTGATGCAGGGTTATGCGTTGTTCGTCGACACCAAGCGCCTGGCGCCGCAGTTTGTCGGCAACGGTCTCAATTGCAGCAACTGCCACCTGGATCAGGGGCGCCTGGCCAACTCCTCGCCGCTGTGGGGGGCTTACCCGATGTACCCGGCCTATCGAAAAAAGAATGACAAGGTCAACTCCTTCGCCGAACGCTTGCAGGGTTGCTTCCAGTTCAGCATGGACGGCGGCACGCCACCGGCAGCCGACAGCCCTGAGATTGCCGCGCTGTCGACCTACGCTTACTGGCTGGCGAGCAAGGCGCCGCTGGGCGTGGAGTTGCCTGGGCGTGGTTACCCTGATGTGCCACAACCGGCCAAAGGCTACAACCTGGCGCAAGGGGCCGAGGTGTACAAGGCACAGTGTGCGGTGTGCCATGGCGGCGAGGGGCAGGGGCAGAAGGTCGGTGATAGTTACGTGATGCCACCGTTGTGGGGCAAGGACTCCTATAACTGGGGCGCCGGTATGCACCGGATCAACACGGCGGCCTCCTTTATCAAGCACAACATGCCGCTGGGCAAGGGCGGTAGCTTGAGCGACCAGCAGGCCTGGGACGTGGCGGCCTACGTCAACCGCCATGAGCGCCCCCAGGATCCGCGCCTGGTGGACGGCTCGGTGGAGAAGACCCGCGTCAAGTTCCACGCCAATGATGGCGTGAATCTGTATGGGCAAACGGTTGATGGCGTACTGATTGGCCAAGGCATCCGTTAAACTATCGGCCGACCACAAAAAATGCCGCTCAAACCCCGGGGTTTGAGCGGCATTGTCATTCTGGAAAGCAATTATGAAACGTGAACGCGTCAGAGAGCGGCATGCAGAGGGTCACATCTCTGCGACCCATGTGATTCAAAATCCGGCCAATTCGGGGGAGTGGATTGTATTTTTCAAGAAAAGCGGCGGGCGCAGCTTTTTCCTGGTGGATGACCAGGACGAGGTCGAATCCTTTGCGAAACTGGATGACCTGATCGATACCATTCGTAGCCTGGGCATCAAGTTCGCCGAGATTCACATGTAACCGCCCGGGGTTACTTGCAGACCACCACCACACTGCGGCCCTTGAAATTGCCCACGTCCACGCCCAGGGTCTTGTCGCTGTCCTGCAAGGCCGGCGTGCCTTCGGTACCGACGATGCGGTAACCGGTGCCTGCGCAGGATGCATCGGCTTTTTCATAGCAACTGGCCCAAGAGTTGGCCTCGCCCGAGCAGTCGATGGTCAGGCCTTGTTCGCCATTTTTCAGATAGATATCAGATGTGGTGGTGCAGCCGGCAAGCGCCAGTACCGAGATCAGTGCCAGGATTTTGTTCATGAGTTGGGTCGTCGTCGAGGGTGTTGGAGGGGCGCTGACACTGTCGTGGGGCGTTGGCGCGAGAGTATAGCGAACTGCCACTTAATGCGCAGTCTCAGAAACAAAGTCTGTGACTGCGCCCCCGCGATGTGTCCAGCCCTGGCCTTCTGCGTGTGTCATGGCACACCCATCACGAGTACACCGCTGCCGCTGACGGGGCCTGGGGTGGGCAGGGATCCGGCTCGCCGGACGAGGGTAAACGTCACATCGTCGCCGCCCACGCTATTGGTAATACTGGACAGGAAGGCGCCGCCGACCTGGACGGCCGTTGCGCTCCTTACGAGTGCCGTGCCGACATCCGGGTTGCTCATCAGCAGTAGCCTGGAGTCGAACGATGACGGCGTACCTTTGTAGGTAATGGTGATCGGCGTGGTGATCCCCGGGTCCGGGCACGCGTAGGTGAGTCGGCGGTCACGGCGAACGGTGGTTGTCAGCGGGTCGGTGCCGATTGCCCTTTGGTGTACATCGCCGAAGTCGATCTCGATCGGGTTGTTATTGTTGATCGTGCAGGTTGACGGGGAAATGGTGAAGTCGTTGGCGGCGGTATAAGTGACCGTGAGTTGCGGTCGGGTGCCGTCGAAATTGTTCGAGCTGGTGAGGCGCAACAGGCCTAGGGTGTCTCCTGTGCGTACATCAATCGGATTGGAGGGATCGTTACGCACCAGAATATAGGGGGTGATATTGATCGGGTAGCCGATCCCGTTGTTGGGCATGGTGGCCACGCGGATACCCGCCGGAACCGGCGTATCGAGGAAGCTGCCATTGATGCGCAAACCGCTCCTTTCCCGGGTGAATTTGGGGCCGGACGTCCAGGGCGTTCCCGAGGCATTCCCGGTTGCCCAGTAATCCTCTCCCCAAACGGGGCCTGCGCCGGCGGTAAACCGACATTCGAGTCGGGCGCCCTCCATCAGAATCCTCACGCGATCTGTATCGAGCCGTACGTCTACGGGAACGGTCAGGTGGGTCACCCGCGCCCACTCCCCACCATTGATCCGACAATCGACAGCCAGCGCGGCCGAACTAACGCTAATCAGCAGGAGAAGCACCATGGCTTCATATAGTCGTTTCATCTTGATCTCTCGTTGCTTCTCTACGCAGGCGCTGTCCAGCGAACAATCAGTCGCTGTAAACCTGGTTGGCCTGAAAGCCTATGGGTATCAATCGGTTTTTTGAGCCTACGAATTACGGGTAGTCCAGGGTAAAAGTAGAGGTCGCGGTGTAGGCGCCATGGCCAATGCTCTGGTCCCTGATGGCATTCGGCTCACCCTGGACATAGGCTTTGAGCTCAATAACGTTGCTGCCATTACGCAACACCTGTTCGTCGCTGACTGTATTCAGCGGCAATGGCTTTTGGCTCGGTGTCTCGATACCGACGCCAATGCCTGAGGCACCGCTCCCTGCGTCCAGCGCGAGCAATCCGGGCAGCGCCGGGTTTTCCCTGCCGCCGAACGTGATGGTGACCGTGTTGCTGATTGTGGTGTTGCAATCTTCCAGGTGCAGCTTGAAACCCCGACCCTGGGAGCGGGTGTTGATGTAGAGATGCTTGCTGGTCAGGTCCCAGAGCTCCAATGTGATGGCCTCGTCGCCTGGACGGATAGTGCAGGCCTCTTCCACCAGGTTGCCCTTCAAGCGCAGGTTGTCCGCCGCTTGCCCCTCGGGGGGCAGGCCGGTGGTCAGCAGTAAGGCCAGCCCCGCACTTGGCCAGCCCTTATAAATCGTTTCGTGTCCCATGGACGGATCTCCTACTCGTATTCGGCCAGCAACGTTGCCACCGCCGTAAACTGTGCAGGGGACAGCGTGGTGCCTGGCTGTTTGACGGGAACAACCTCCAATGCCGGCGGTGACGACAGGCTGATGTCCAGCGGTGTGTTGAGTGGAAACGGCTGGTCATTCTGGAAAATCCGGATCCCCAGTGCAGGCACATTGGTTTGCAATGCGGCGCCGTCAAACCCTGTCGCCGTGCCCCTGATACTCAACTTAAGCTCCCACGGCAGCGTGGCGGGGGCACAATTGATGGTGTAGCCGAGCCCGCGACGGTACTTCACTCCGTCGACCCGCTTGACCCCGACATCCCCAAAATCGACTTCAATGCTATTGCCTGCGTTGATCGTGCAGGGCGGCGGCTCGTTCAGCGTGCCGCTGAATGTCAGGTTGGCCAGCGCATTGCTGCAAAGGCCGATGGAACACAAGGCGAGCAATGCTCGCTGCTGGCAACGGGTCATTGATCGCTCCTTTTCATTGGTACTCGATGACAAGGGTGGCGGCGGCATCAAACACCCCTCCTGTCAGACTGCTGCCCGTGCGTTTGACAGGCACGGCCTGCACGATCGGAAAGTTTGGATAGGTAAACCTCACAGCCGTATTCAGCGGCCAGTCGGCGTCATTCACGAACAGCTTTACCCCAAGGTCGGCCTTGCGGGTGCCGAGCACGCGACTGTCAAACGCCGCTCCGGTGCCCTTGAGTTCCAGGGTCATCGCGTTGCTAAAGGGCGAGTCGCATGTCACGGTGTAAGGCACGCTTCGACGATAATTGACCCCGTCAACCCGTGATGTCAGGAGGTTATTGCCAAACGGCACATCGAGCGTGCTCCCGCTGTTGATGACACACGGCGGCGGGGCGATGATTTGTGCCCGGATGATCAGATTGGTATCGGCCGACACTGCTTGGCCTGCCGCCCACACCAGGGCGCCGGTAAGAATGGCCTGCGCGCCGATTGACTTAGCCATTGTTTTGCCCTTAGTCATAATTGAGCCTGAAATCCACTACGGCGCGAAATGCCCCGCTGGTCAGTGGCGCAGAGGTGCGCGTAGGCTGAACATTCCAGGTCCGGGTACTGCTGCCCAATGCCAGAAACAGTGGTTCGCCCCTGGAGCCCAGCCGTACATCCCGCCCCACGTCATCGGTCAGCCGCAGGCCCATCCCGGTGATGCCTTGTACTTTGACCAGCCGCGGATCATCGTCATCGGCAGGGGCGACAAACGTCACCGACAGCACCGGTTGAAAGGCACTCCACGCCAGGTTCCCCGTACGTTCGCTACGGATGCTGCCGGCGGTGCGCTGGCAGTCGGTAAAATGCAGCTGGAATGCCACAGCTGTTGCCTGGTCGCCCGGCCGCTGCAATTGGCTGGTGGACACGGCGCCCAGGTCAATCGTCTGGTGCAGTGACGTCATCTCCAGGCTGCAAGGTGTCTCATGCATGGCCCCGTTAATGTTCAGCAGCCCATTCATGCCCTCGATATCATCCTCGGCGTGAGCGCCCCCCACCAAGGCAAAGGCCAGCAACAGGCCGCCCAAGACCTTCCCATTGTGCGACTTCATGATGTTCTCCCGCGGCAGGCGCTACTCATTTGGGCGGTGGGGTTTGTGAGCTGACCTTGCAGGTTTCACCACTGCAGGTGAAAGCCAGCAGTGGGCGACCACCGTAGTCGTTGACGTAGGAGAAGTAGGGTGTAGTACCGAGTGTGTCGGCCGATGGCCCCAGCGTCAGCGCGCCTTTGGGCGGTACCATCACCGGCTCGAAGCCCGGTACGGTTTTGCCGTCCCTGCTGCTGCGCGCATCCACCAGGGTCACGTAGTAAGGCGTTGGGTTATTCACCTGATAACTGGCGCCTATGCGGGTCAGGGTCAGCTTTTCCTGCCAGGGGGTGGATAGGTCTTGCTGGCTCGGCGCAATGGCCTGCGGCCGGTAGAACAGTTTGATTCGGGTCTGCAGGGCGATTTGCAGGGTATTGGATTTATCACTGCGCGGCGGGATCTCCCTCAAATTGAAGTAGTAGACCGTCTCGCGATCCTGCGGCAGCATTTTTGCCGCCGGCAATGCCTGGACTTTCACCTGGCTCTGTTTCCCCGGCTCCAAGCGCTGAACCGGCGGTAACACGATCAGGGGAGTGGTGATTTTCGTGCCCGCTTCATCCTCGATCCAGCCTTGGGCCAAATACGGCAATTGGGTGTTGTTATTGGTGATGTTCACGCTGGTGGCCTGTTTGCCACCATCGAAAATCACTCGGGTGCGGTCCAGGCCGATCGCGGCATTTACACTCGGGCTCAAGCCCAGTGCCAGCAGGGCGAAGGCCGGAAGAGGGAGGCGCGTCTTGAGCGTCATGAGGATGTGTTCTCCGTATCGGTAGGCTGCCCGCTCAGTACCGGCGGCACGGGCAAGGATTGATCAGTAGCGGTCTTGCGGCAGCTCAATTGCAGGGCATCGGTCAAGCCATCAGCAGGCAAAACGACAGGGAGCGTGAGGATGCACTGCTCGGCACCTCCCCAACTGACGGCCATCTGCCCGCCGGCCTGTATGCCGCTCAGATAGACATGGCCGTCGTCATTCACAATCCCGGTATCCTGCTGTTTCATGTTCTTGACCTGCGCGCCGAACGGCGGTGAGTTGCCATCCTCCAGGCGAAGAACCGCCATGGCTTTCTCGCCGGCAATCACGTCCAGTGAGCGGTAGCCGATAGCCCCTTCGGTCAGTGTCAGTTGCGTCACCGATTGAGTGGCTTCGACATTGTTCGGCAGGCTCTCCAGGTCGACGCTGGCCGCCGTACGCTGATAGCTGCTGATATCCGAGATAACCGCCTTGCCAAAGGCATTGCTGCGGCTTGGGCTGCCGTAACCCCGCACAGGCACATCAGGTACGCCGCCGGTGTCGACCATCAGGCGGGTTCCGCCCGTGCTGTTGGTCCGGTGCAGCGCAGCGCCGTGAGACGTAAGCGTGCCACCGCCGCGCGCAGACACGCCGAGGCTGCTGTTACCGGATTGTTGGCTGGCGCTGAGGTCGATATCGGCCTGATCGCCCATGTGGGTCAGATAGCCGCTGGCAGAGCTATCGCTTGCACGGAGTTGGTAGCTATTGCGCGCATCAAGGCGATCACTGAAGCGCGACGAAAAACTGTTATCGCCCGCGGCCCGGTAGGCATCCAGCGACAGCGTGCCGGTGCGCCCCAGCGGCAGGCTGACCGTTAGCGCCGCACCGTTATCCTTGTAGCTGTATTCCAGGGTGCGATAGATGTTCAGGGACAGGCTCATGTTTTTCACGGTGCCCACATTGAAATAACGTGACACGGACATGTTCCAGCGCTGCGTGTGTGGCCGGTCCCAATAGGTTTGTTTGTTGTAACTGGCGTAGACCGTGGCCCCAAGGTCGCGAAACTGCTTATTCACCGTGGCCGTATAAAGGGCCTTGCTCCCGCCGATAGGCTTCCAGTCATCAATGCGTTCACCGTCCTCGTTGTACCCCCCGCGCCCGCCGAGTTCGCCATTCAAACCGTAATGCCGAGCGTTGAGGTATTCACTCATGCTCAGGAAGCCCTTCTCGGAAAACCGGTAGCCGGCGAAGGTTATCTGGCTGTCGTACTGCTCAAAGTGCTTGGAGTATTGGAGGCGGTAGGATTTACCCGCGAGCCGCTCATTCCAGACGGTTGCCTGGGACTGGGTGACATCCAGCGACAGGGCCCCGAACGCGAGCAGGTCACGCCCAGCGCCGACGGACAGCGCATGGTAATTGTTATCCGTGATCCCGCCGCCAAACAGCGACCAGCCATTGCTGACCCCCCAGGAGAACTCGCCGGTCCCGAAAAAATCACCGTCACCGTTGTACTGGAGGTTGGACGGTCGTCCCGTTGCCAGCTTGTAGCGAACCTGGCCGGGGCGTGTCAGGTAGGGAACACCCGCCGTATCTAGCTGGAAGCTGTGGACCGAGCCGTCCTGTTCTTCCACCCGCACATCCAGCGAGCCGGACACGGCATCGTTAAGATCCTGAATGCGAAAGGGGCCTGCCGCGACCAGGGTTTCATACAGCACACGGCCTTGCTGGCTGACGACGACTTTTGCATTGGTTTTCGCCACTCCGACGACTTCCGGAGCGTAGCCACGCAAGTTGGGGGGCAGTTGGTTTTCATCCGAACTGAGTGCGGCGCCGGTAAAGCGGAAACTGTCGAACAGGTCCGAATACAGGTAGTTCTCTCCCACCACGAGGCGCGACTTCAGCGCAGGAATTGCGCGATAGGCGTAGTAGCGCGTCCAGTCCAGTTTCTGGTCCTTGGCTTCGCCCTCACGGCGTCTCTCGAAACGCCCCTGCCAGTCTGCCCTGAGGCGCCAGGCCCCGGCGTTCGCGCCGAGCGTTCCGTTCCCACTCAGGTTGTTGCGGTTGCCGCGATTGTTTTGATAGTTGGACTGCGCGGTGACGCTGTAATCCGCCAACAGCCCCGGCACACCTTCATCCCAGCGCGAGGGCGGGTCCCAATTGATGTCGCTGTATTCGAGATAAGCCTGGGGGAGGTTGATAGTCAGCGTCGAGGTGGCCAGATCCCCACTCACTTCCATGCCCGGCAGCCCTTGGATATCCAGGCACTGCCCGTTATTCCACCAGGTGAGTTTTGCCGCGCCGGACGCCTTGAGGCCAAGCTGCTCGACGAGATCTGGGGACAAACAGGCCTGGCTGCCCTTGGGATCATTATCGGGGGGATAGAACACCACCGACTGCTCAGCAATAGGCTGGGCATTGACCTGCACCACCATTGAGTAGGTGCCGGGCAGAATAAACCCGCTGCGCGCAAATCGGGACAAGTCAATATTGGTGCGATCATTCAGATCAAGAACATCCGTATTGAACTCGATATCCCCGCTGGCCATTGCAGTTCCAGCCAGTGACATCAACCCGCTAAATAGGCCTGGACGCAGCGAATATTTGACCTTCGACGTATTCAACATGAAAAAACGACTCATCAATGTTCAAAAATATTCCAGCTTGAACCGCACGGCGGCACCGTGAGCGCCAGGCATCAGCGGCAGCCCGTTGCCGACCAGGCGAAGCGTGTAGTGCAGTGTCATGTCGCCTTCTGCCAACGGCAGCAACGGCATCGGTTCACCCGGAATGCTCTCCTGGCCGGCCGCATCCCAAATGTGCAGGGCGACCCCCTGTGAACCACCAAAGGCAGCAAAGGAGCGACCGTCTCTATCGCGGGCACCGTCAAAGGTCACTTGCAGGTGCTGCCAATCCGGCAGGTTCACATCCGGGCGTGACGGGTCAGGGCGGGTCAAGGAGCAATTGACCAGGCGCAACTGGAAGGGGTGAGGTTCTCCTATCGCACTGCGCAGCAGCCGGCCTATGGGCTCGGGAGGCATCTCGATGGTTTGATCGGCACTGACCAGTTCCAGCCCGCAAGCGGAGTCAATGACTTCTCCTCCCAAGGTGACTAACCCCTCACCTTGCGCCGCCGCACTCGCGAAAACGCAGGGGCTGATGAGCACCGTCAATGAAGAGGCAATGGCGAAACTCAGGAATGTTTTCACCTGTATCTCCCGTCAGAGTCCCCCGCCACCCGAAGTGGCGGGGGCCGTACTTACTGATAGGCCAGGGTGAAATTGGTCACCGCACTGAAATCACCAGGCACGACCGTGCCGGTGGCGGCACCTTGTACATAGGCACCAAACTCCAGGGTGTTGTTACCGACGGCAATGGCTTGCGGGGTCGTTGCGACACCCAGCTCAATGGGCTGGCTGCCATGGGTCATCATGATGCCGATACCGCCCGCGCTACCCACTGTGCCCAACCCGCCCGGGACAACGCTTGAGGGCGCGCCCGTGAATGTAGTCGTCACCGTATTATCAGTCAGGCCTGCCAGGTCGCAGCCTTCAAGTTCAATCAGAACGCGCCTGGCTTCGGATTTCCCCCCTGTCTGCAATTGATGTTTGGCGATCGCGCCAAGATGAACGGTTTGATCTACGGAGTCAGGCTTAATGGAACAAGCACCCGAGTGGACCGATCCCTCGAATGTAACTGTCCCATCTGCCGCATGAGCGGCAGAGATCGCGCCAGCAAATAGTCCGATAGTTAGCAGTGCAGTTTTAAAATTATTTTTCATTTGCAGATACCTACAGAGTAAGTGTTATTGAGAAGTCCGGCCGCAACTGTGCGTAGGACCTATTAAAAAGCGGTTATGGAGAGTGCAGCTAAGTGTCCAGGTCTCAGTACTTTGGATTTCTCCTCTTCTTGAGGTATCAAAAGCTTGCGATTGAGTTCGCCGCTTTTTAGGCGCAGTCCAGGTTCGTACGACAAGCCGGAACGGGCCGACCAGTCGGTTCTTTGCCTCAGCGGAGGCGCGCAGAAAACTCAGCCCGAGTGCGGTTGAGTTGGTGTTCAGCGAAGTCCTGATTTTCCAACTATTTGTATTGCACTTCGGGAGAACATTCGAGGCGGGGCAATTATTAAGCTACTAGTTTTAGTAAGGAAGTCGTCCGGTTCCCTTGCTTGCGTAGTCTTTTGGTGGTGGGGCATATAGGAAAGTTATGGCTGTTTTCCAAGAATCGAGAAATGACCGTAAGACTTGGACTACATTTGGTGTGATGAAGAGGCGAGTTGCTATAAAAATAGGTTGGCTAGTGTTTGGAGGCAATAGTGTTTATTGATGAGGGCCAACTAATTTCCTCTCTCGCGAGTGAGTGCGCCGGCTCTCCCAGGGCGCAGATACAGGCAATGCAATGGGCAAACAAAAAAGCCCCGATCATCGGGGCTTTTTATGTGCAATCGTAGGGGCTTATTTCCCCTTTGGCCTTTTGCTCGATGCGTGACCGGCTTCGTCCACAAACACTTCGGCTACTGCAATAGCCTGGCTCTCGGTGGCGAATGCCCCGGCGACGCTGTCTCCGTGAAAATTGATCAGGTGCCAGCCGTCTGCTCGCTTAGTGATCAGGTAGCCGTTTACGCCTTTGGGTTCTGACATCGATTAACAATCTCGTGGTCTGGTTCAAGCGGGCTATGATAACGCCAAACGCGCAGGGCAAGCGCAAGTTGTTGCAGGTCAGTGCTCTGCGCCCAAAAGCGTGCTAAAACAACCGAAGCCCTTTCAAGTAGAGGGGTACGGTTTGTTTGGGCATGCCGTTGGTAGGGCCAATTGCATGATCGGTGGAACTAACGCCGACATTTTTTCTCTATGTTGACATCGCAACGCCAGCAGCGCCCATTGTAAGGTGGCTGCGGCCTGATTAGACTGCGCCGAATTTCGTATGCACAGCCCTTATTAAGGACTTTTATGATCAAGAAATGCTTGTTCCCAGCAGCCGGTTACGGTACTCGCTTCCTGCCAGCGACCAAGGCCATGCCTAAAGAAATGCTGCCGGTGGTAAACAAGCCACTGATCCAGTACGGCGTCGAAGAGGCACTGGATGCCGGCCTCAACGAAATCTCCATCGTCACCGGCCGTGGCAAGCGCGCACTGGAAGACCACTTCGATATCAGCTACGAGCTGGAAAACCAGATCAAGGGCACTGACAAGGAAAAATACCTGGTCGGTATCCGCAAGCTGCTCGACGAGTGCTCGTTCTCCTACACCCGTCAAACCCAGATGAAAGGCCTTGGCCACGCCATCCTTACCGGTCGCCCACTGATCGGTGACGAACCGTTTGCCGTGGTCCTGGCGGACGACCTGTGCGTCAACCTGGAAGGCGACGGCGTCTTGACCCAGATGGTCAAGCTCTACCAGAAGTACCGCTGCACCATCGTTGCGGTGCAGGAAGTCGACCCTGCGGAAACCAACAAGTACGGGGTGATCGCCGGTGATGACATCGGTGATGGCCTGATCCGCGTTCGCGACATGGTCGAGAAGCCGGCGCCGGAAGATGCCCCGTCGAACCTGGCAATCATTGGTCGCTACATTCTGACCCCGGATATCTTCAAGCTGATCGAAGAAACCGAGCCAGGCAAGGGCGGCGAAATCCAGATTACCGACGCTTTGCTGAAACAGGCCAAAGACGGTTGCGTGATTGCCTACAAGTTCAAGGGCCGTCGTTTTGACTGCGGTGGCGCTGAAGGCTACATCGAGGCGACCAACTTCTGCTACGAGCACTTCTACAAGACTGGCAAGGCTTACTGATTAAGCATCGCCTGTTGAGTCTCAAGAAAGCCACCTACGGGTGGCTTTCTGGTTTTTTGGGCGTAAGCGGGTATCCTGATGCCCTGCCGAGGAGAGTGAAATGGCCTACGATTTTGATCTTTATGTGATTGGCGCCGGTTCCGGTGGTGTACGGGCGGCGCGGTTCGCCGCAGGTTTTGGCGCGAAGGTGGCCGTGGCGGAAAGCCGCTACCTGGGCGGTACCTGTGTCAACGTTGGCTGCGTGCCGAAAAAACTGTTGGTGTATGGCGCGCACTTTGCCGAAGACTTCGAACAAGCCAGCGGCTTTGGCTGGTCCTTGGGCGAGGCGAACTTTGATTGGGCGACATTGATCGCCAACAAGGATCGCGAGATCAATCGCCTCAACGGTATTTACCGTAACTTGCTGGTGAACAGCGGGGTGACCCTGCACGAAGGCCATGCGCGTCTGACCGGCCCCCACGAGGTCGAGATCAACGGCGAGCGCTTCACGGCCAAGCACATCTTGATCGCCACGGGCGGCTGGCCGCAGATCCCCGAGATTCCGGGGCATGAGCATGCCATTGGTTCCAATGAGGCGTTCTTCCTGAAGCAACTGCCCAAGCGCGTACTGGTAGTGGGTGGTGGTTATATCGCGGTGGAATTTGCCGGGATTTTCCATGGTCTGGGCGCGCAGACGTCGTTGCTGTATCGCGGCGATCTGTTCCTGCGTGGCTTCGATGGCGCGGTGCGCAAGCACTTGCAGGAAGAGCTGACCAAGCGTGGCCTGGACCTGCAATTCAACGCTGATATCGCACGTATCGACAAGCAGGCCGATGGCAGCCTCAAGGCCACCCTGAAAGACGGTCGTGTATTGGAAGCCGATTGCGTGTTCTACGCCACGGGCCGGCGCCCGATGCTGGATAACCTGGGCCTGGAGCACACCGGGGTCAAGCTGGACAAGCGTGGCTTTGTCGAAGTTGACGATCTGTACCAGACCGCCGAGTCGTCGATCCTGGCCATTGGCGACGTGATTGGTCGCGTGCAACTGACGCCCGTGGCATTGGCTGAAGGCATGGCGGTGGCGCGGCGTCTATTCAAGCCTGAGCAGTACCGCCCGGTGGATTACGCGATGATCCCCACGGCAGTGTTCAGCTTGCCGAATATCGGTACCGTGGGCCTGAGCGAAGAGCAGGCGCGGGCCGATGGGCATAACGTGCAGGTTTTCGAAAGCCGCTTCCGGCCGATGAAACTGACCCTGACGGAGTGCCAGGAGCGCACGCTGATGAAGCTGGTGGTCGATGCCGATACCGACAAGGTGCTGGGTTGCCACATGGTCGGGCCGGATGCGGGTGAGATTGTCCAGGGCCTGGCGATCGCCCTCAAGGCGGGGGCGACCAAGCAGCATTTCGACGAGACCATCGGCGTGCACCCGACGGCGGCGGAAGAGTTTGTCACCATGCGCACGCCTGTCGCTGGCTGATCAGGTATTCCCTGTTGCCTCTGGCGCCGTTGCAACGACGGCGGCCAGGCGCAGCGCCTCAATGGTGGCCTGGGCCTTGAGCAGCTCCAGTTCCAGGGTTTTGCGGCTGTGCTGCTGCTCGGCCAGGGCCTCCTGCCGTGCTTGGTTGTCCAGCACGGCAACCCGCAGACGCTCCTGGAGCAGGGTGCGCTCGCTATCAATCAGGCTTACCTGTTCGCTCAGCTTGAGTTGCTGGGCCTGATCCTTGCGGTTTTGCTCTTGCAGAGTCGCCAACTCCTTCGCCGTGACCCGGTGCTCAATCAATAGCCGTTCATTGTCACGGTGCAACTGGGTGATTTCGTCCTGGCGCACCATGGCGCTCTGCTGGGCCTGACGCAGTTCGGCCTGCAGTTGCTGCAGTTGGCCTTCGTGGCGGCGTTGTTCCTGTTCGCGTTGGTCTTTGATCGCAGTGCGGTAGTGCTCAAGGGCGTCGCGGGCGTGCAGGTGTTTGTCTTCCAGCGAGCGAATCTGTTCGTCCTTGTCCGCGAGTCGTAGCTCGTAGTCGCTGCACGCCTGGCTGAGTCCGGCGTTACGGGTTTGCTCGGTTTGCAGGCTGGTGCTGGCGGTCTGCAGGGCTGCGCTTTCTTCCGCCAGGGCGGCGGCCTGAATATCAAATTGCTGCTGGAGCTGGTTGTGGGCTGCGGTCAGTGCCTCTGCCTGGGTGAGCAGGGCGGTTTTCTGCTGCTCGAACTGCGCCAGGGCCTGGTCGATGGGTTCCTGAGCCTTCTCTTTCAAGCGCTGGGCCAGGCGTGCGACCAGCTCGCCAAGCTCATCGTCGATGGGCGCCTCGGTAATGGCGAGGCGGGTTTCGCTCTCGTCCAGCTCCTTTAAATAGCGGTGGATGGTGGTTTTCGAGCCGGTATTGCCCATTTCGATGCGTACCGCATCAATGCTGGGGTTTTCGCCGCGGGCGAGGATTGCCAGGCGTGCCGTTTGAACTACTGCTTTATTGATGCCGCCGCGAGCCATGGGGTCTCCGTCGATTTAGTACTGTGGTATGTATTATGTATATACATACTGTATCACGAATAAAATTGCCTTTAAATTGATGATTTTACAGATGGGATATTGGCGTATTATCCCGTGTGATGACCCATTTGACGCAGATTCATCCCCTATGCCCGTACACCAACCCCTTGGCGATAGCGCTATGAGTGAACTTGATCGTTACCTGAACGCCGCCACCCGCGATAACACCCGACGCAGCTATCGCGCCGCCACCGAGCACTTTGAAGTGGGTTGGGGTGGCTTCCTGCCCGCCACCAGCGACAGCGTGGCCCGTTATCTGGTGGCTTACGCCGGGGTGTTGTCGGTCAATACCCTGAAATTGCGCTTGTCGGCGCTGGCGCAATGGCATTCCAGCCAGGGTTTCCCGGACCCGACCAAAGCGCCGGTGGTGCGCAAGGTGCTCAAGGGCATCCGCGCCGTGCACCCAGCCCAGGAAAAACAGGCCGAGCCCTTGCAGCTCCAGCACCTGGAGCAGGTGGTCAATTGGCTTGAGCGCGAAGCTGAGCAGGCGCGGGCAGAGGGCGATCGGCCGCGCTGGCTGCGCGCCAAGCGCGACGCGGCCTTGATCCTGCTGGGCTTCTGGCGTGGTTTTCGCAGTGATGAGCTGTGTCGGCTGCAGATCGAGCATGTGCAGGCGGTACCAGGCGCGGGCATCACCTTGTACTTGCCGCGCAGCAAGAGTGACCGCGAGAACCTCGGCCAGACCTATCAAACCCCGGCACTGCTGCGCTTGTGCCCGGTGCAGGCCTATACCGAATGGCTGAGTGCCTCGGCCCTGGTGCGCGGCCCGGTGTTTCGCGGGATCGATCGCTGGGGCAACCTGGGCGAGGAGGGGTTGCACGCCAATAGCGTGATCCCGCTGCTGCGCCAGGCCCTCGGGCGCGCGGGCATTGCTGCCGAGCAGTACACCAGCCACTCCTTGCGCCGGGGCTTCGCCACCTGGGCCCATCGCAGCGGTTGGGATTTGAAGTCGTTGATGAGTTACGTCGGCTGGAAGGACATGAAGTCCGCCATGCGCTATGTTGAAGCGACGCCCTTTCTTGGCATGACTCAGGCCCGCGATCCGCTGCTTTAAGATTTCTTCTATTAATACAGCTGGTTGATAGCCAAAACCAATCGGCGGCATCAGGTTTGGCAATGAGCCATCGGCGATGAGACTGGGTAGGATTCACCCATCAACTTACTAACCCCTGACGGAGAGTCAACGATGCCTATCATCAACAGCCAAGTAAAACCGTTCAAAGCCACCGCTTACAAAAACGGCAACTTCGTAGACGTGTCGGACGCTGACCTGAAAGGCAAGTGGTCTGTCGTGTTCTTCTACCCAGCCGACTTCACCTTCGTCTGCCCAACCGAACTGGAAGACCTGGCTGACAACTACGCCGAATTCCAGAAGCTGGGCGTCGAGATCTACAGCGTGTCCACCGACACCCACTTTGCCCACGCTGCCTGGCACAACACTTCGCCAGCCATCGGCAAAATCCAGTACACCATGATCGGCGACCCAACCCTGACCATCTCCCGCAACTTCGACGTGCTGATCGAAGAAGCTGGCCTGGCAGACCGTGGCACCTTCGTGATCAACCCTGAAGGCCAGATCAAGATCGTTGAACTGAACGACGGCGGTGTTGGCCGTGACGCTTCCGAGCTGCTGCGCAAAATCAAGGCCGCCCAGTACGTCGCTGCCCACCCAGGCGAAGTGTGCCCAGCCAAGTGGAAAGAAGGTGAGGCTACCCTGGCTCCGTCCCTGGACCTGGTCGGCAAGATCTAAGTCTGTGAAGTATCAAGGGCGGATTGCCGCACCTTAAGTAAGCCGCACCGCCCTCAAAAACGCCCGGGCGAGATTCGCTCGGGCGTTTTTTTTACCGAATTGATTTGAAATAGGAAATCGCCCGTATGTTGGACGCCAATCTTAAAGCTCAGTTGAAGTCATACCTGGAGCGGGTCACCCAGCCGATCGAGATCGTTGCCTCCCTCGACGACGGTGCGAAATCCCAGGAAATGCTTGCTCTTTTGCAGGACGTAACCAGCCTCACCACGCTGATTACCCTGAAAACCGATGGCAATGATGGGCGCAAACCGTCGTTCTCCATCAACCGCCCGGGTGCCGATATCAGCCTGCGTTTTGCCGGCATCCCCATGGGCCATGAATTCACTTCGTTGGTGCTGGCCCTGCTGCAAGTCGGTGGCCACCCGTCGAAGGCCAGTGTCGAAGTGATTGAACAGATTCGCAGCCTTAAAGGTGAGTTCAACTTCGAGACTTACTTCTCGCTGTCCTGCCAGAACTGCCCGGACGTGGTCCAGGCGCTGAACCTGATGGCCGTGCTCAACCCCAACATCCGCCACGTGGCCATTGATGGCGCACTGTTTCAGGCGGAAGTCGACGAGCGCCAGATCATGGCGGTGCCCAGCGTCTACCTCAACGGTGTGAACTTCGGCCAGGGTCGCATGGGGCTGGAAGAAATCCTCGCCAAGCTCGACACCAGCGGTATCGAAAAGGCCGCCGAGAAAATCAGCGCCAAGGACGCGTTCGATGTGCTGGTCGTCGGTGGTGGTCCGGCCGGTTCTGCCGCCGCGATCTACGCCGCGCGTAAAGGTATTCGTACCGGTGTGGCCGCCGAACGTTTTGGTGGGCAAGTACTGGACACCATGTCCATCGAGAACTTTATCTCGGTGCAGGAAACCGAAGGCCCGAAACTCGCCAGCGCCCTGGAAGCCCACGTGCGTCAGTACGACGTGGACATCATGAACCTGCAGCGCGCCAGCAGCCTGATCCCGGCGAAAAATCCCGGTGAGTTGCATGAAATTCGCTTTGAAAGCGGTGCGACCCTCAAGTCCAAGACCGTGATCCTGGCCACCGGTGCCCGCTGGCGCGAAATGGGGGTGCCGGGCGAGCAGGAATACAAGGCCAAGGGTGTGTGCTTCTGCCCGCACTGCGATGGTCCGCTGTTCAAGGGCAAGCGCGTGGCGGTGATCGGTGGCGGTAACTCCGGCGTTGAAGCAGCCATCGACCTGGCCGGTATTGTCAGCCACGTGACCTTGCTGGAGTTCGACAGCAAGTTGCGCGCCGACGCCGTATTGCAGCGCAAGCTCTACAGCCTGCCGAACGTTGACGTGATCACCAGTGCGCTGACCAGTGAAGTCAAAGGTGATGGCCAGAAGGTTACTGGCCTGGCGTACAAAGACCGCGATACCGGCGAGTTCAGGACCGTCGACCTGGAAGGTATCTTTGTACAGATCGGCCTGTTGCCTAACACCGATTGGCTCAAGGGCACCGTGGAGCTGTCGCCCCGTGGCGAGATCATTGTCGATGCCCGTGGCGAGACCTCACTGCCCGGCGTGTTTGCCGCCGGTGACGTCACCACCGTGCCGTACAAGCAGATCGTGATTGCGGTGGGCGAGGGCGCCAAGGCTTCCCTGAGTGCTTTTGATTACCTGATCCGAGCGTAAGGCCCGATACTAAAAAACCCATGAGTGATCATGGGTTTTTTGTGGGTGTTGCTTTTGTGGGAGCTGGCCTGCGAGGCAGGCGACTCGGCGCGACCGTTACACCACGGTGATACGCTCCTACAGGGGCAACAAACCGGTTTACAGCGGCGCTGGCTGAATGATCTCAACCCAGTACGCATCCGGATCCTTGATAAACGCCAGGCTTTTCATCCGCCCATCGGTCAGGCGCTTCTGGAAATCACAGCCCAGGGCTTCAAAGCGTTCGCAGGCCGCGACGATATCCGGCACCGAAATGCAGATATGGCCAAACCCGCGCGGGTCGGTGTTGCCATTGTGGTAGGCGAAGTCGGCATCGTTTTCGGTGCCGTGGTTGTGGGTCAGTTCCAGGATGCCCGGGATCGACTTCATCCACTGGGTGCGCGCGGCGGCATCGGCTGGAATCTGCGCCTTGTCGACCAGGGCGAGGAAGTACAGGCTGAATTCGGCTTCCGGGAAGTCGCGTTTTTCAACCAGGGAAAAACCCAGGACGCGGGTATAGAAGTCCAGGGACTTAGTGATGTCCTTGACCCGCAGCATGGTGTGGTTGAACACGAAGTTCGAAGTGGCGGTGTCGGGTTGGGCGGTGACGCCCGGGAAGGTGTTCAATTCGTGCAGGCTCATGGGCCCTCCAGAAAAAATGGGGCAGACGCAGCTCGTGATTTGAGCGATCCCTTGGCGTGCGGCAGATCCGTGTAGCCGGATCATGATACGCAAGCTGCACCGGCCGCGCCAAATGAAAAACGCACCCGGGCCTTGCGGCCATCCCCTCGGCGGGCTCAAACTTTGCGGCTTGAACTTCGAGTGTTTTTTGCAATGAGCCGATTGAACAAACCATTGTTGGCCGCCTTGTGGCTTGTCTTGGGCAGCACCGTTGCACTGGCGGCAGACCCCGAGATTCATTGGCCCAGCGGCTGGCAGGTGGAGGAGGTGGTGGCGGATGCCGATGCGCCAGCCACGCCGTCACCGGTGTCGCGCCAGCGCGCGATCAAGAACGATGAGAACGGCGAGACGCTGATGGTCATGGAGTTGACGGGTACGCCGATCGAGCCTGGGCATGTGGTCAATCTGCAAGGGGTGTTGCTGGAGATGCGCAAGTCCATCCAGAAGGACTTTGCCCGCAGTGGTTATCAAAGTGTCTGCAACAAGATTCACTCAAGCACCTTAAGTCATCTTGAGGCGCTGGAAACTACCTGCGTGATTACCGAGAACGGTCGGCATGTGCTCTCGCAAACACTGGTGGGTGCTGTCGATACGAATAAGGCCTATGTTTTTTCATATGCCGGGCAAGCCGCTGCCTATGAGTCGAGCAAGGAAGAAGTCAGCTCGGTACGTGCAAGCCTGAAACTTTGATCGGCGATGGCTAGATGCCTGACATGGCACATTGACAGAAAAACCCATAACTACAGGACTGCGGTGTACAGCGGCTGTTCGGCGAATGTCTTCGAAGTGGAGTGTATTTCAAAGTTCACTTTCGCACGCGGCAGCGTTTGAAATCGAGGCGCAAAAACAAAAAGCCCCGCATCAGCGGGGCTTTTTATTAGTGCGCCTGTATTAGCCGCGCAGCCAGGAATCTACAGTGGCAGCGCCATACTGTTCTTTCCAGGCCTTCAAGCCGCGGTGGTTGCCGCCCTTGGTTTCAATCAGTTCACCCGTATGCGGGTTGTGATACACCTTGACCACGCGTGCGCGGCGGGTTTTGGGGGCGGCTGCCACTTGGATCCCCGACTTGCCTGGGTTTGGATCAAGGATGGAGATGATGTCGCGCAGGCTCTTGCCGTAGGTTTTCATCAGCCCTTGAAGCTTTTCTTCAAATTCGATTTCTTTCTTCAGGCCAGCGTCGTTCTTCAGGGATTCCAGCTGGGCAAGCTGTTCTTGAAGGGCTTTTTCTGCGGCACGAAATTCGGCGAGTCTGGACAAAATATTTACTCCAATAGTGTATTTGGCTGATACCCACTGCAAACAAAGCTATAAGCCAAGAGCCTCAGCATGACTCGGTAAAAGTGGTTCTCCTGCCGATTCGGCGCAGGCAGGAAAAATTGTAGTAGTTAATGCGCCACGAGTAAATCACGTCTTTTGTATAAATAACAATTTTTCATCTGATGCTAGATGGATATTCAATCGCGCCGCAAAGATTTAATGAATGCGTCAAAAGGCTCCGGGCGACCAAACAGGTAGCCCTGCAAGAAGTCCACACCTTGCGCGGCCAGATAGTCACATTGCTCTTGGGTTTCCACGCCTTCGGCGACGATGCCCAAATCAAGCTTGCCGGATAACTCAATGATGCTGTCGAGTATATGCCGCGATAACGCATCGGCTCCGATCATGGCCACAAAGCTTTGATCAATCTTCAAGTAGTCAACATTGAAGTTGCGCAAATAACCCAGGCTGGAGTGGCCGGTGCCGAAGTCATCAATGGCGATCATCACGCCCAGTTCGTGCAGGGCCTGGAACAGCTGGCGGGTGACCTCGGTGGGTTCGATCAGTTCGCGCTCGGTCAACTCCAGCGTCAATAGTACCTGGCCCGGCTTGAAGGCGGCGAGGAACTCCCGGCAGTCCTGCACCAACACCAGATCCTGGCAATGCCGGGCGGTGATATTGATCCCCACATGGAAATTGCTGCCCAGGCGATCGGCATGGGGCGCCAGTTGTGTGGCGACCTGGCGCATCAAGGCGCGGGTCATGGGCACGATCAGCCCGGAGTGCTCGGCCAGGGGGATAAACAGGTCGGGGCGCACCAGGCCTTCCTTGGGGTGCTGCCAGCGCATCAGGACTTCACAGCCGGCCCATTGAAGGTTATCGCCACGAACCACCGGTTGGTAATACGGCACGAACTCATTGGCGCCCAGCGCCCGCTGCAGTTCGTGGGTGGGGGCGGAGGAGCGTTTTTGCACCCAGTGCGCCAGTACGCCGGCCAGCACGCCGAAAAACACCAGCAGGCTGAACAGCGCCGGGTAGCGGGCTTCCATATACCGCCAGACTTCCCCTTCGGGCATGCCGGCTTCCACGCTGTACGCGTAGCGCTGGGAGGCGAGGTGCTGGTGGGCCACGGGAAACTCCGGCGGCGCACTGTTTTTGACTTTTCCGTCGCTGCCCAACCAATTGGGGCCGACCTGCAACACCAGGTCCGCGTAGCGGCTGATCAGGCGCAGGGCATTGGTCAGGTGGTAACCGTCAATCGAAGCAAACGCAGCCTTGTCGCCCTCCACCAGCCGGTACACCAACAGGGCGGTATCGGGGGTGACCGGGTTGCCATTCATCAGCCACAGGCGACCCTCGACGTAGTCGTCAGGATTGACCGCAGACACGTGGGTGTCACCAAACAGCGAGGTGCAATAAATGGATTTTTTCCACGACAAGGTGGTTGCGCGTACAAAGGGGCGCCGTGTGACTTGCTCGCGCAGCGCCAGTTGCACCGCGTTGTCACAGGCCTTGCCCGCCAGCGGCAGCAGTTCCTGGGCGGCACGGGCGGTGTTGTCGAGCATCAGGTCGAATTGGCGCACGGCCTCGGTCGCCGTCTGCGACGTGCTGTGCTCCAGGGTGCGTTTGGCCTGGAGGTGCAGGATGGCCACTCCCAGCAGAATCGGCAGCAGGCCGCACAGGACCGTGATCAAGGAGCGGGCGGCGCGCTTGCGCGGACCTTTGAGGGTAAGTGGCATTTACGCAGCCTGTAGCAAAGTGAGGGAAGGGCCTGGTAGCGGCTACAGGCAGTACGTCTGAAGTAACAATGATAGTTGGTCTATGGCATTAGCAAAGCGTAGACCTAACGACTTGGTTAGTTGTGCGTGTTTTTTAATCTTGCCAAACTTTGCAACATATTTTGACGAGAAAAAATTGTTTGGTCTATTGCGTTGTTGCTTGGATCAGTGCCTGTCAGAAAAAACTTCAGTCTCGTGAAGAGGCTGCCATTCAAGAACCAACAGTTTTGCTGCATTGAGCTCGAACTCGGCGGGCGGGCTTGTGCCTGCGCGTCGTCTGACCGGGGCTCGCCTTAACCCTTAGGAACACGTGTATGAAAAACCATGTCCTGGCGATTGCCTTGCTGCTTGCTTGCGGGCTTGCCGTACCGTTGGCCACTGCCGCCGATGGCACCATCACCCTGACCGGCGAAATCACCGGCACCACCTGCACGATCAGTGGCGGGACCGGTGGTGTCGCGGGCTCCGGTGCGAACTTTCCGGTGGTCCTGGACAAAGTGCAAGCCAGCGCTCTGCCTGTGCCTGGTCTTCGGGCAGGCACAGGCCGGGGTGATCATCAGTGGCACCCGGCAGATTTACCCTGAGCCGCGCAGGGAAATCACCGTGCAGGTGAGCAACGATGACGCGCATGCCGCGCGCCTGGTGCAGGTGTGGCTGGATGGCGGTGATGCACGGCTGACTGCCGAGCACAGTGAGGTGCCGTTCACCCTCAGCCCGCCGGTGTTTCGCCTGGATCCGGGCAAGAGCCAGGCCATACGCCTGGCGTATACCCAGGAACCGCTGCCCAGGGACAGGGAATCGCTGTTCTGGCTCAACGTGCTGGAGGTGCCGCCCGCGACCCGCCAGCCGGAAGCATTCGCGGCTGCAGAGCGCCAGAACCAGTTGCGTTTCGCCTTTCGCATTCGCACCAAGGTGTTTTTCCGGCCCCAGGGCTTGTCGGGTAGCCCCCTGGATGCGCCGGGGCAACTGATCTGGACGCTGCACACCGGCAAACCGGCGGTCCTGCGTGTCTTCAACCCGTCGCCTTTCCGTGTGACGTTCCATGACGTCGCGTTGGTCGTGGGCGGGCAGGTAGTCCCCAGCGATCAGCAGGGCATGGTTGCCCCCCAGGCCAGCCTGGATCTTGCCCTGCCACCCCTGATGCAACCCGCGCCCGTTGATCCTGCCGGGCATCTATCTGGGCAATAAACCCCTTGCGCCCGCCTGGGCATAGGGATTTGATAAGGAATACGGACAAAGCTGTTTACGCTGTGTAGAATCGGTTTACGCATACAAGAATAAGCGCCTGTTTCCATGCAGGCCTCGTCCGTCAGAGACGCCCGTAAGAGAATGACTCAACCATGAAGCTACTCGGGTTCCAACTCATCTACGGTGACTTCCTCGCCCGCAGCGTGCGGGGCATTTCCTGTGCGCCACCTGCTCACCTCATCCTTGCTGGCAATTAATTTACTTAATTCTAAAAAAGATGATGAGGCGCCAAATCATGGCAGATCTATACGAAAACCCAATGGGCCTGATGGGCTTTGAATTTATCGAATTCGCATCGCCGACCCCGGGTACCCTGGAGCCGATCTTCGAGATCATGGGCTTCACCAAGGTGGCAACCCACCGCTCGAAAAACGTGCACCTGTACCGTCAGGGCGCGATCAACCTGATCCTCAACAACGAACCCCACAGCATCGCTTCGTACTTTGCCGCCGAGCACGGTCCGTCGGTGTGTGGCATGGCGTTCCGCGTCAAGGATTCGCAACAGGCCTATACCCGTGCCCTGGAGCTGGGTGCCCAGCCGATCCATATCGAAACCGGCCCGATGGAGCTGAACCTGCCGGCCATCAAGGGCATCGGCGGCTCGCCGCTGTACCTGATCGACCGTTTCGGTGAAGGCAACTCGATCTACGATATCGACTTCGTGTTTATCGAAGGCGTGGACCGCAACCCAGTGGGCGCCGGCCTGAAGGTCATCGACCACCTGACCCACAACGTCTATCGCGGGCGTATGGTCTATTGGGCCAACTTCTACGAGAAGCTGTTCAACTTCCGCGAAGCGCGCTACTTCGACATCAAGGGCGAATACACCGGCCTGACCTCCAAGGCCATGAGCGCCCCGGATGGCATGATCCGCATCCCGTTGAACGAAGAGTCGTCCAAAGGCGCCGGCCAGATCGAAGAGTTCCTGATGCAGTTCAACGGCGAGGGCATCCAGCACGTAGCCTTCCTCACCGACGACCTGATCAAGACCTGGGACGCGTTGAAGAAGATCGGCATGCGCTTCATGACCGCGCCGCCGGACACCTACTACGAGATGCTCGAAGGCCGCCTGCCAAACCACGGCGAACCGGTGGAGCAGTTGCAGTCGCGGGGTATCTTGCTGGACGGTTCGTCCGTGGCCGGCGACAAGCGCCTGCTGTTGCAGATCTTCTCGGAAACCCTGATGGGCCCGGTGTTCTTCGAATTCATCCAGCGCAAGGGTGATGACGGTTTCGGCGAAGGCAACTTCAAGGCCCTGTTCGAGTCGATCGAGCGTGACCAGGTTCGTCGTGGTGTGTTGACCACCGACTGATCCTAGCCCCCTGTAGGAGCCGGCTTGCCGGCTCCTACACCTTTCCCGTTCAAGCCCGGCGCTGACGCACCAGATGCTTGAACCCTTCGAACACCAGCACCATCACCGCCAGCCAGATCGGGATATAGGTCAGCCATTCACCCGGCCCGATGCTTTCCCCTAGCAGCAACGCCACCCCCAGCAACAGCACCGGTTCCACATAGCTGAGCAGGCCGAACAGGCTGAACGCCAACAGGCGGCTGGCGATGATGTAGCACACCAGCGCCGAAGCACTGATCAGCCCGAGCATCGGGATCAATCCATACAGCCCTTTGTGTGCATCCAGCACGGCGAAGCCCTGTTCGCCACTTTGAACAAACCACAAGGCCACCGGCAGCATCAGCGCCATATCCAGCCACAGGCCGCCCAGCTGATCGGTGCCCAGGCGTTTGCGCAGCACGAAGTAGATCGGGTAACCGATGATCACCAGCAGCGTCGCCCAGGAAAAACCACCCACCTGGTACAACTCGTTAAGCACGCCAATCGCCGCAAACACCACTGCGATCAGCTGCAATCGCGAGAGTTTTTCGCCATACACCAGGCGCCCGGTCAGGACCATGGTCAGCGGCAGCAGGAAGTAGCCCAGGGACACATCCAGGCTGCGGCCATTGAGCGGCGCCCACATAAACAGCCACAGTTGCACCCCCAGCAGCACCGACGACAGCACAATCCCACCGATCAGCCGTGGCTTGCCCGCAAGCAATCGCAGCAATTGCCACACCTGACGCCACTCGCCGCTGACCACCATAAATACCGTCATGCACGGCACGGTCAGCAGCATGCGCCAGCCGAAAATTTCCAGGCCACTCAAGGGCGCAAGCAGTGATGTGAAGTAATACATCACGGCAAACAACACCGAGGCCGCTACCGATAAAACAACACCTTTAGACACACAGTCCTCGCCAAACCGATTCAAACAAAAGAGGGGGGGAATTTCAGGTGGGAATATATTGCTTTTGAGGTGAGACGTTTGCTCTGTTTTACGGCATCTTATGGGAAATTTTCTCACCTCCAAGGTTCGCCAGCATGCCCGTCAGCCCCCAGCCGCCCCTGGATGATTTCGACCGCGCGATTCTCAAGCACCTGCAACGCGACAACACCACCGCGCTGCGTGTGATTGGCGAACAGGTCAACCTGTCGACCGCCGCCGTGCAGCGGCGCATCAAGCGCATGGAGCAGAGCGGGGCGATCAGCGCGAATACGGCGGTGGTCAATCAGGATGCAGTGGGCAAGCCGATCACGATCCTGGTGGAGGTGCACGCCGAACGCACCCACATCGAGGACCTCGATGTGCTCAAGGTGCAGATGTCGATCCCCGAGGTGCAGCAGTGCTATTACGTCACCGGCGATGCGGACTTTATGCTGGTGATTGTGGTGGAGACCATGAAGGCCTACGAAACCCTGGCCCGCACGCTGTTCTACGAGAACCGCAATATCAAATGGTTTCGCAGCATCGTGGTGATGGACCGGGTCAAGGTCAGCCTGGATGTGCCGCTGGGCTGATGTGGGAGCAGGCAGCCAGCTCCCACAGGGGCTCAGGGGCGGTGGATGCGCCCGGAAACAAAATGCCCCACATCATTGAATCCCGGTGTCGACGCATGCCCCGGCGTCACCAGTGAGTCAATAAACGCCTCATCCTCAGCACTGATCTTCACATCGAGCGCCCCGGTATAGGCATCCCACTGCGCCTCAGTGCGCGGCCCGACAATCGCCGAGCTGACCGCCTGGTTGTTCAAAACCCAGGCAATCGCAAACTCGACAATCCCCACGCCACGGCCTTGGGTGTATTGCTGGATCTGCTGGGCAATGCGCAGCGATTCCACGCGCCATTCGGTTTCCAGGATGCGTTTGTCCTGGCGCGCAGCGCGGCTGCCGGCTTCGGGGCTGATATCCGGCGCGTACTTGCCACTGAGCACCCCGCGGGCCAGCGGGCTGTAGGGCACCACGCCCAGGCCATAGGCGGCTGCGGCGGTGATCTGCTCCACCTCGGCCTGGCGGTTGACGATGTTGTACAGCGGCTGGCTGATGATCGGCCGGTCGACCCCCAGGCGTTCGGCCACGCGCACCACTTCGGCGATGCGCCAGCCGCGGTAGTTGGACAGCCCCCAGTAACGGATCTTGCCCTGGCGGATCAGGTCGCCGATCGCCGAAATCGTGACGTCCAGTGGGGTGTCGTGGTCTTCGCGGTGCAGGTAGTAGATGTCCAGGTAGTCGGTGTCGAGCCGGGTGAGGCTGGCTTCCAGCGCGTTGAAAATGCGCTTGCGGTTCAGGCCGCTGCGGTTGGGCAGGCCATCCGGCGGGCCGAAGCCGACTTTGGAAGCGACGACCCAATCGACGCGATGGCGGCTGATGGCTTCACCGACGATTTCTTCCGAACGCCCGCCGGTGTAGACGTCGGCGCTGTCGATAAAGTTGATGCCCTGGTCCCAGGCCTTGTCGATGATACGCAGCGAGTCTTCGGTGTTGGTCTGTTCGCCAAACATCATGGTGCCCAGGGTCAAGGCGCTGACCTTGAGCCCGGACTGGCCCAGTGTGCGGTAAATCATGGAGGACTCCTCAAAAGCGCAGACAGTTGCTATGCAATACCAGAGAGCAAGGCTCTAGAACAAGCCCGACGTCGGTGGCTCGGTGCCTACCACCGCGTTGGCCACAGCGTTTTTGTGCCGTGTTCCGCTTATTCGGCGAGCAGTTCGCCAGCGCGCGCCTGCAAGAAGCGATGCAGCACTTTGACCCGCTCCGACACTTGCAGGCGATGGGGGCACATCAGGTTGAAGGGCGTGGGCTCGCCTTGCCATTCGCCGAACAACGGCACCAGGCGCCCGGCCTTGATATCACCGGCTACATCCAGGTTGGCCTTGTAGGCAATACCGTGGCCGGCCAGGGCCCAGCGCCGCACGATTTCCCCGTCATCACTGAGGTAGTCGCCGCCCACTTCGACCTCTTCCAGCAACGTGCCCTGGCGAAAATACCAGGTGCTGTTGGCCCGGCCCTGGCGCATGTAGCGCAGGGTGCTGTGCTGCGTCAGCTCGGCCGGCACCTGGGGTGTGCCGTGGCGTGCCAGGTACGCGGGGCTGGCGCAGGCGATACGGCGGTGATCGGCGACCACCGGCAGCGCCACCAGGCTGGAATCCCTTGGCACGCCAAAGCGCAGGGCGATGTCCACGGTTTCGCGGAACAGGTCGGCGTTGCTGTCGTTAAGCAGCAATTGCAGGCGGATATTCGGGTGTTCGCGCTTGAACTGGTCCAGCCAACCGAGCAGTACATTGCGTCCGAAATCCGAGGGCGCGGACAGTTGCAGCAAGCCGCTGAGGCTCTGGCCGTGTTGCTTGATCGCCTGTTCGCCTTCCGCCAGGGCTTCCAGGGCCACCCGCACGCTGTCCAGGTAGCGCCGGCCTTCTTCGGTGAGGCGCATGCTGCGGGTGGAGCGGGCCAGCAGGCGCATGCCCAGGCGGGTCTCCAAGCGTTTGAGGGCAATGCTGGCGGCGGCCGGGGTCAGGCTAAGGCTGCGGGCGGCCGCCGAGAGGCTGCCACTGTCGGCGGTGCGCACAAACACTTCCAGGTCAAGGATTGAGCTCATTTGTAAAAATCCTTTAAAGATCCTGTCGTTTTACCGGGATTTTTCCATGATTGCCAAGCTGGGAAGATGAACGCTCATTTTTTCAGGACGAGGCAGTTCCCATGACATCTCCCCTCAAGGGCCAAACCGTGGTGGTGATTGGCGGTAGCAGCGGCATTGGTGCCGAAGTCGCCCGACAGGCGGCATCCCGTGGCGCGCACGTGGTACTGGCCGGGCGACGCCTGTCGTCGACGGTCGACAACGGCGTGCGCAGCGAGCCGGTGGACGTCACCGACAGCGCCGCCCTGCAGCGCCTGTTCGAAGCGGTGGGGCGTTTTGATCACCTGGTGTTCACCTCGGGTCCGGCGGTCCAGGCCAAACACCTGCAGGACACCGACCTGCAACTGGCCCAGGACAACTTCAATGTGAAGCTCTGGGGCGCCTTGCGCGCAATCCAGCAGGCGCTGCCTTTTCTCGACGAGCGCGGCAGCATCGTCCTCACCTCGGGGCAGCTCGGGCGCAAGCTGGTGCCGGGGCAATTTATCAAGGTCGGCATCAATGCCGCGACCGAAGCGTTGGGCAAGCAGTTGGCCAAGGAACTGGCGCCACGGCGGGTCAATGTGGTCAGCCCAGGGGTGATCGACACGCCGGCATACGCGGGGATGCCTGAGGAACAGCGTCAGGGCATGTTCGCCAAGGCGGGTGGGGCGTTGCCGGTAGGGCGTGTGGGGCAGGCGGAGGAGGTGGCGGCGGGTTATTTGATGGCCATGGAAAATGGCTTTATGACCGGCAGCGTGATCGACATCGACGGCGGCGGTTTGCTGTAAACACCGAACCCAATGTGGCAGCGGGCTTGCCCGCGATGGCGGCGTGTCAGTCAATATATAGGACTGATCCACCGCTATCGCGGGCAAGCCCGCTCCCACATTTTTTGTGCCGTGTCAGGCCTTCAGGGTCCGGGTCATGCGCAACGCCAGCACACTACCCGCGACGATCACCGCCGCCAGCAGGTACAGCGCCAGGTCGGTGGACCCGGTGGCGTCTTTCACAAACCCCACCACATACGGGCTCAAGAAGCCCGCCATCTGGCCCATGGAGTTGATCAAAGCCAGGCCGCCCGCGGCCGCGCCGGCGCTGAGCATGGCGGTAGGCACCGGCCAAAACATCGGCAGGCCGGTGAGGGCGCCCATGGTGGCGATGGTCAGGCCAAGGATCGCAATGGCTGGGGTGGTGGCGAAGTTCACCGCGATGATCAGGCCCACAGCGCCCATCAGCATCGGCACCACCAGGTGCCAGCGGCGCTCTTTGCGCAGGTCGGCGGAGCGGCCCACCAGCAACATGAACACCGCCGCCAGCAGATAAGGGATCGCACTCAGCCAGCCGATCACCAGGTTATCGCTAAAGCCCATGTTCTTGATGATCGACGGCAGCCAGAAGTTGATGGCGTACACGCCGCTCTGGATGCAGAAGTAGATCAGGCCGAACGCCCAGATCGCCGGGTTCTTGAACACTTCCAGCAGCGAATCAGTGGTGGTCTTGGGCTTGTTGGCCAGGTCGGTGGCCTGGTCGGCCTCGAGCACTGCGCGCTCATGGGCGGTCAGCCATTTGGCGTTGGCGAAGCTGTCGCTGAGCAGGAAGTAGGCGAGGGCGCCGAGGATGACCGTCGGCACACCTTGCAGCAGGAACATCCACTGCCAGCCCGCGAGGCCACCCTGGCCCGCCGCGAAGTGGTTGAGGATCCAGCCGGAGAACGGGCTGCCGAGCAGGCCGGACACCGGGATTGCCGACATGAACAGCGCCATGATCCGCCCACGGCGGAAGGTCGGGAACCACTGCGAGAGGTACAGCACCACGCCTGGGAAAAAGCCCGCTTCAGCGGCACCGGTAAACAGGCGCAAGGTGTAGAAGTGCGTCGGCGTGGTCACAAACAGCAGGCAGGTGGACAGGGTGCCCCAGGTGATCATCATCAGCGCAATCCAGCGCCGTGGACCGAACTTGGTCAACGCCAGGTTGCTCGGCACGCCGCACAGCACGTAGCCGATAAAGAAGATCCCGGCCCCGAGGCCGTACACGGTCTCACTGAACTTCAAGGCGTCGAGCATCTGCAACTTGGCGAAGCCGACGTTGACGCGGTCCAGGTAGTTGAACAGGTAGCAGATGAAAATGAAGGGGATCAAGCGCAGGGTGATGCGCTTGTAGACGGCGTTTTTGTCGTCATCGTTGGCCAGGGTAGCGGCGGCGCTCTGTGACATGGCGTTCTCTCTTTATTATGATTTTTCGCGATGCGCGGGTAACGTTGATCGCCCCAAGAGTCTCGGTCACGGGACGGTGCCATGTCTTTGTGCCCCCGCACAGCGATCCATCCATTGCGCTGTGCCTTTGAACAATCGCGTAATGCAGCGCTTTCAAGGAATTTAGCCCCATGTTCGAACTCGATCATGACTTGGCGCAGGATATCGTCAATCGCACGATGGCCATTTTGCCCTATAACGTCAACGTCATGGACAGCCAGGGCCTGATCCTCGGCAGCGGCGAGCCGGAGCGCATCAACACCCGCCATGAAGGCGCGCAATTGGTCCTGGCCAACGGTCGCGTGGTGGAAATCGACAGCCAGACCGCCAAGCACCTCAAGGGTGTGGCGCCGGGGATCAACCTGCCGCTGCTGCATGATCAGCGCCTGATCGGCGTGCTGGGCATCAGTGGTGAACCGCAGTTGCTGCGCACCTATGCCGAACTGGTGCGCATGACCGCCGAGATGCTGGTCAGCCAGCGCCATCAACAGGCGGAGCAGCAATGGCGACGTCAACGTTGTGATGATCTGCTGGCGTTGCTGCTGGCCGACAGCGGCGAATCGCCGCGCCTGGTGGATGAGGCCCAGCAACTGGGGCTCAAGCCGCAGTTGCCGCGCACCCCCTATCTGTTTGAACTGGGCCCGGGGCAGACCGCCGAAGCCCTGGCAGCCTGGCTGGCCTCCCGATACCCGGACAGTTGGTGCGTCAGCTCCGCAGAGTTTTCGTTGCTGTGGTGCCGCCCGGCGGCGGTGCCGATGGACAACCCGCGCCTGCTGGAAAAACTCGAGGCCTCGGGCTGGAACATCCTGCGGGTCGCCGTGGGTGGCCAGGCCGATGGGTTGGCCGGCTTGCGCCGCTGTTATCGGCGGGTGGCGGACTTGCTCGCCTATGGCCGCGACGTACTGCCCCAGTCACGCCTGCTGACCCTCAACCGCTATCGGTTGCCGGTGATGCTCTGGCGCCATCGCAACGACGACGCCCTCGACGAACTGCTCAACCCGTTACGCAAGGTCCTGGCCAAGGACGCCAACGGCCAACTGCAGGCAACGCTGCGCAGCTGGTGCGAACACGACGGGCAAAGCCAAGCGTGCGCCGACGCCCTGGGCATCCACCGCAACAGCCTGCGCTACCGCATGGAGCGCATTGCCGAATTGAGCGGTGTCGATCCCCTGACCTTGGATGGCATGCTCGCGCTGTACCTGGGGGTGCAACTGCTGCCGCAAACCCTGTAGGAGGCGCTTTTGTAGAAATGAACAACAAACCCCTGCCACGCTTGTGCATTGGACAGGCGTCATTGCCGGTGCCAACTGGCAGCATGGGCGTCATAAAAACCGGAGAAAGCCCATGAAAGTCATCATCGCCCCCGACTCGTTCAAGGACAGCCTGAGTGCCGAAGGCGTGGCCCAGGCCATTGCCCAAGGGTTGGCCCAGGTCTGGCCGGATGCCGAACTGATCCAGTGCCCGATGGCGGACGGTGGTGAAGGCACGGTGGAGTCGGTGCTCGCGGCCTGCCACGGGCAATTGCGCAGTTGCACCGTGCAAGGCCCGTTGGGCGGCACCGTTGAGGCGCACTGGGGCTGGTTGGCTGAAAGTGCCACGGCAATCATCGAAATGGCCGAAGCCAGCGGCCTGCAACGGGTCCCGCCGGGGCAGCGTGATGCCTGCTCCAGCAGCACCTTCGGTACGGGTGAGCTGGTCCGCGCCGCCCTGGACGCCGGGGCCCAGCGGATCATCCTGGCGATCGGCGGCAGCGCCACCAATGACGGCGGCGCCGGAGCCATGCAGGCCCTGGGCGTGCAACTGCTCGACGCCCAAGGCACACCCCTTGCGCGCGGCGGCCTGGCCCTGGCGCAGCTGGCGCGGATCAAACTTGAGCAGTTGGACCCGCGCCTGGCCCAGGTGCGTTTCGACATCGCCGCCGACGTCAACAACCCCCTGTGCGGCCCCCACGGTGCCTCAGCGATTTTCGGCCCGCAAAAAGGCGCCAACCCACACCAAGTCGAGCAACTGGACCAGGCCCTCGGACACTTTGCCGACCACTGCGCCGAGGTGCTGCCCCGAGACGTGCGCGACGAGCCGGGCAGCGGCGCGGCCGGTGGTCTGGGCTTTGCCGCCAAGGCCTTCCTCGGCGCGCAGTTTTGCCCGGGTGTGGAGGTGGTCGCCGAACTGGTGGGCCTGGAACACGCCGTGCGCGGCGCCGACCTGGTGATCACCGGCGAAGGCCGCTTCGACGCACAGACCCTGCGCGGCAAAACCCCGTTTGGCGTGGCGCGGGTGGCCAAGCTGCACGGTGTTCCGGTGATCGTGATCGCTGGCACGCTGGGCGAGGGCTACGAGCAGATGTACGCCCATGGCGTCGACGCCGCGTTTGCTTTGCCTGGCGGGCCGATGAGCCTGGAGCAGGCCTGTAGCGAAGCACCGCGGTTGCTGCGTGAGCGGGCGGCGGATATTGCGCGGGTGTGGCGCTTGGGCGCGCAACGTAGCCGCGGATGACAGCGCTTGCTGTCGCCGCCTACACTGCTCGGCCACTTGTCTTTCAAAGGATGAAACACAATGCCTACACCTGATTCCACGATCGTGATCCAGCGCTTTGCCGAAAGCCATCTCGAAGGCATGCGTGCGCTCTACAACGACCCGGCCGTGTGCCGTCAGGTGCTGCAGATGCCGTTCCAGTCGCTGGAGGTGTGGCGCAAGCGCCTGGCCGATACCAATGAGCGACTGCTCAGGCTGGTGGCGGTGCAGGCGGGCGAGGTCATTGGTAACTGCACCCTGGAGCAATATGCGCGCAGTCGGCAAAGCCATGTCGGCAGTATCGGCATGGGGGTGGCCGTGGCCTGGCAGGGCAAGGGCGTGGGCACCCAACTGCTGGGCGCGGCGCTGGAGGTGGCCGACAACTGGATGAACCTGCACCGGGTGGAACTGACGGTGTATGTCGACAACGAGCCGGCCCAGGCGTTGTACCGCAAGTTCGGTTTCGAGACTGAAGGCCGGCTGCGCGATTACGCCGTGCGTGACGGCGTATTTGTCGACGCCCTGAGCATGGCCCGCCTGCGTCAGACCGCCTGATCCCCCAGGGCAAACGCCACCGCAGCCTGTGCATGCAGCTCGGTGGTGTCGAGCAACGGCAGGTGGCTGTGCTCGGGTTTGATCAGCAGGCCAATTTCGGTACACCCCAGGATAATCGCCTGGGCACCACGGGCTGCGAGGTTGGCAATGGCCTGCTGGTAAACCTGGCGTGAGGTCTCGCTAATCACCCCGACGCACAGCTCTTCATAAATGATCCGGTGCACGGCGTGGCGTTCTGCTGCGTCGGGCACCAGCACGTTCAAGCCCTGGGCTGCCAGGCGCGCCTTGAGAAAATCCTGTTCCATGGTAAACGCGGTGCCCAGCAGGCCGACGGTCAGGGTATCGGCCTTGACCGCCGCCGCGCCGGCCGCATCGGCAATATGCAGAAACGGCAGCGATACGGCGGCTTCGATCTGTGGCGCCAGCAGATGCATGGTGTTGGTACACAGCACGATGCAGTCGGCGCCACCGGCTTGCAGGCGGCGCGCGGCGTCTTGCAGGATCAGCGCCGCGTCATCCCAGCGCCCGGCGTGCTGGGCCTGTTCCACCGGACCGAAGTCGACGCTGTACAGCAGGATTTGTGCCGAGCGCAGCGGCCCCAACCGGTCGCGTACCTGCTGGTTGATGATCCGGTAATACTCGGCGCTGGACTCCCAGCTCATGCCGCCGATTAGGCCGATGGTGCGCATGCAAAGCTCCTCAAGCGAATAGGCGAAAGCCACACCTTACCCAACCAGTGAGCGTTAGTCATACGCGGCGCTGCTGCATCTGCCATGATCGTTGTTTGCAGTCCCCGAGGAACACCGCAATGGACGATGTACAGCAATTGGGCGAGATGCTTCGTCACTACGCCGACAGCGAAGCGCACAAGCGCCAGCAGTTCGAGGTGCAGTCAGCCCGCTGGACCCAGAAAATCACTGAGCTGTACGGCGAGATCGAGCAGTGGTTGGCGCCGGTCAAGCGTGATGGTTTGCTGGAGGTGCAGCGTGAGGCTTATGTGGCGTCTGGCCCAAGCGTGCCGGTGGAGACGTCGACTTTCAAGACCGAGAAACTGACCATTCATATCGCAGGCAAACCGGTGGAGTTTGTGCCGGATGTGATGGGGGCGGGTGGGTTGATTTCGTTGTCGGTCATGGGGCTGACTGCTGCTCGCTACGGCAGTATTTCGCTGGTGTTGTTGCCGGGGAATGATGATTGGCTGTGGAAGAAAACCAATGGTTTGAAAGACCCGGACACGTTCACCTTTGATGCCAATTTTCTGGCCTTGCAGTTGCAGAGCCTGATTCCGCGCGAACGGGGCTGATCCCCGGGCAAATGTGGTAGCGGGCTTTTGTGGGCTTGTGTGGGAGCGGGCTTGCCCGCGATAGCGGTGTGTCAGGCAAGTGTTCCTAACCTGAGATACCGCCATCGCGGCGTGAGTCTCTACACCACTCTTTTCTGGGTTTGTGTACATATCCGTTGCTGCGGTCACGGCGGCTATTGGTTCCGCCCTTACGTGAACTGCCCCCCGAATGTTGGACACCTGACCCCTCGGGAGGGTGTTCCATGACGAAATACAACCTAGCGCTCAAGCAATCACTGATTGAAGAGTGTCTGTC